>CALUYP010000059.1 GCA_944325055.1 uncultured Elusimicrobiales bacterium
ATAAAATCGCGCGTAATTTGACGGGACTCTTTTTGACAGCGCCGGCAGTCCGTTTGGTCTTGGCACAAAAAACACAAAGCGTTTAAAATTTGTTCTTCCAGCCTTTCCGCCAAACTTTCCAATGTAAAGGGCGGGGTTTCCCGTCCGGATTCCAGCGGATATTGGTACAAAAAATCTTTTAACGCGCAAAAAATTGCCACTGTTTTTTTAGCGGAAGGGATATATTTAGCCTTTTGAAAAAATTCTTTATCAAAAGTGCTTTTTAGTTCTGATTCGGTTTTGGCAAACAAATTACTCACGGCGGGCCTCACATCTTAAAATCTTCGCCCAGATAGAGCTTTCGCGCGTTAGGGTCGTTCAAAAGGGTGTTTTGGTCGCCCTCTACGAGAATTTTCCCGTCATAGATGAGGTAAGCCCGTTCGGTCAGCGGAAGCGTTTCGCGTACGTTGTGGTCCGTAATCAACACGCCGATTCCTTTATCTTTGAGTTTAAAAATCATTTGGCGCAAATCGGATACCGTAATGGGATCAATTCCGACGAAAGGTTCATCCAACAGAATAATTTTAGGATTACTGATCATACAGCGGGCGATTTCCATACGGCGTTTTTCACCGCCGGAAAGCGTCCAAGCTTTTTGCTTGGCCAGCTTGCTCAGACCAAATTCATTTAATAAAGCGTCTACACGGCGTTTTTGTTCCTGTTTGTCGTCTAAGATACGTTCCAGCACGGCCAGCAAATTTTCTTCTACCGTGAGCCCTTTGAAAATAGTGGGTTCCTGCGCCAAATATCCCAGCCCGTGGCGGGCACGTTCGTACATTGGCAGCGAAGTGACATCATTTCCGTCGATAAATACGCGTCCTTTGGTCGGACTGATAAAGCCTACCATCATATAAAAAGAAGTGGTTTTGCCTGCGCCGTTGGGACCCAACAAACCTACAATTTCCCCGGACTTCACATGAATATCCACTCCTTTTACGACCATGCGGTCTTTATAGACTTTTACAATTTGTTCGCTGCGAAGCTGCATAGTATAAAACCTCTAAAATTTATCATTCACGGCGGCGTCATTAATGGCAGGAGAGACCAGCCATCCCTGTACTTTGCCGTCCATATTGATTCTTTTTCCTTCGTTGTCGGACTGAACCTTATCCGCTATTATAGCAAATGTGCCCTGTTCGCTTTTTCCGGTTAAAAGAGGCCGGGAGCCGTAAGCGTACGAATAATTTCTGGCGCCGTCATAAATAATGGTTTCGGCTTGAATCGTGCGCAGCTCATCAGAAGCTTTCGCGCCGCCTTTGAGTTCCAGGTAATTTTGTTTTTGCAGATATCGGGCTTGTTGGGCGGACAGCGTTTGCAATCCCTGCGGTGTAGGCCGCAGTACGCGTACATTGCCCTGTAATACAAAAAGACCACCTTCTAAGCTAAAAGCCGCTTTTTGGGCATAGGCCGTAACCGGTTTTTGGTTTTTTTCTTGATAAATAAGGCGGACTTCTTTTCCCTTTTCAGCCAGCAAATCACCTGTTTTTTGTTGATAATTGTAATTACCCCGGTCGGCATAGGCCTCATATACGGGTTCACCGGGTTTAGCTTGTTTTAAATAAACGTTTCCTTTTGCCCCAATGAAATTTTTGTTTCGGTCGGACAAGGCGTAATCGGCATGGAAGGTATAGACGTCACTTTCATAGGAAACATTTCCGATAAATTCTTCTTGTTGCTTATCGCTGTAGATGAGCCATTTGTCGCTGGAAACAAGGCCGCCTAAAGTGGGAGGCAGAGTCAAGGCGGCTTCTTTTTTGTTTTTAAGCGACGTTTTGGCTTGCTCAATGCGGGGTTTTGCCGCCGGGACGGAAACGGCCGGTCCTTCTATATGTACAGTCCTGCAGCCGCTGGCCAAGACGGTTGTTGTTAATACGGCATATAGAAAAGAAAATTTTTTCATAAAGAGTTATTTTTTTAATTCTTTTGCATCTGTCGGAAGCTGGGTGGTTTGTTTTTTGATTTCCACACGAGATAATTTGGAATCGGTCACCACGCCTTCTTGCGCCGTTACTTTCACTCCGCCCCGTATAATAACGGTTTTGCCGTCCGACCAGATACGGTTCCGGTTTACGTCATAAAAAAACCGATTTGACGTTATCACCAAATGTTCCGTAAACGATTGAATCCGGGCGTTGCCTTCAATGGTTACTTTTTTGGAAGGATAGTTAAAGGTGCCTGTCCTGCCTGTGACGGAGGCGCTGTCCTGTCCATTTTCCTTAAGCAGTAAATCCGGATTCTTCAAGGTTGCGTTTTGCAGATCAGAAAAATCCACCGATTCCGCCCGCAGCACCCATTTTTTTTGGTTGTCTTGCGATTCAAAAATAGCCACTTTTTTAGCCAATTGCATGCCGGCGTTCTCATCCGGAGCGAATTCTTGGCTTACATCGCAGCCGGCTAAGCAGAAAATCCCAATAAAAACGGAATAAATTCTTTTCATTTCTTATCCAGTAAGGCTAAAAATTCAATCAAATCCTTTTCGTCAATAATTCCTACGACTTTCCCTGTTTTATCCAATACGGGCAGATTATCTACATGGGTAGAGTGGATCATCTTGGCCGCTTCGATCGCGGGGAGCGTATCCAGCAGATGATAGGGATTCTTCGTCATGACTTCGGTAATTTTCTTGTGTAAAACATCGGTTCCGTTTTGTAAGATGCGTCGTAAATCGCCGTCCGTAAAATAACCGAGCAAATGGCCTTTTTTATCTACGACGCTGGTCGCGCCGGCCGCGCCGGTTTTAGTCATTACAAATAAAGCGTCTTGAACGGTAGCCGTTTGGGGAACGGTCGGATTATTTTTCCCTTTGCGCATTAAATCTTTTACTTGTTGGGTAAGCAGTTTGCCTAAGGAGCCGCCGGGATGGAATACGGCAAAGTCGCGTTTTTCAAAATGTTTGATTTTCATCAGGCAAATTGCCAAAGCGTCTCCGACCGCCAATGTGGCGGTAGTGGAAGCCGTGGGAGCCAGATTGTAAGGACAGGCTTCGCGTTCGATGTGGATGGTGATGTGAATGTCCGACATTAAAGCCAATTTTGATTTATCGTGTCCGGTCATGGAGATAATGGTCAGTTTACGGCGTTCCAAGGAGGGGAGTATTTTATTGATTTCTTCGGTTTGACCGGAAAAAGAAATCGCCAAGATTACATCTCCGGGCATAATCATTCCCAAATCGCCGTGCAGCGCTTCTACCGGGTGCACGAAAAAAGAAGGCGTACCCGTAGAGGCCAGCGTGGCGGAAATTTTTCGTCCGATAATACCGCTTTTTCCAATGCCCAACACGACTACGCGCCCCTTGGTGCGTGCGATGACGTCCACCGCTTTTAGAAAGTTTTCATCAATGCTTTTGCGGCTTAATTCCAACGCTTTGTATTCTACATCTAATACTTTGCGCGCTATTTTTTTTATTTCAGTTTGGGAATAGTTGTTGACAGTCATTTTTTTACCTTTCCGAATTTAGCCACGGCGTCGTTTCTGGAGCCGGACGTCTTTTTTGGTACGGTGCGGGCAATTCATCGGTAATGCAGGCCAACACAAAATACGCTGCCGTACAAACCGCTAACACCGCGCCGAAAAATTTAGCGTGCCATATAAGAGAAGGTTTCCAGGCGCGGGGTCGGTTCATTATTTAAATTTTTTAACTACTTGGTCAATGGCGCATAATTGGTGCACCATTTTGGCGGACATTTTTAAATCCAACGAGTTGGGTCCGTCGGAAAGAGCTTGGTCCGGGTTGGGATGCGCTTCAAAGAATACGCCGGCTATCCCTAAAGCGGCGGCCGCTTTAGCCAGAACGGGCGCCAATTTGCGGTTTCCGCCGGTGGCGCAGCCCAAGGCGCCGGGTTTTTGTACGGAGTGGGTTGCGTCAAAAATGACGGGATAACCAAATTGTTTCATGATTTCCAAAGAACGCATATCTACCACCAAGTCGCCGTATCCAAAACTGGCGCCGCGTTCGGTGAGCAGAATCTTATGATTGCCGCGCGATTCTATTTTTTTGATGATTTGCTCCATTGCGCCCGGCGCTAAAAATTGTCCTTTTTTTACATTTACGGCTCGTCCGGTATCGGCGCAAGCGAGCACCAAATCGGTTTGACGGCATAAAAAAGCGGGAATTTGCAAAATGTCGGCTACTTGGGCCGCTTCTTCCGCTTGCCAGGGTTCATGCACGTCTACTACTAGAGGAAGGCCGGTCAGCGTTTTGGCTTTCGTTAAAATTTCAAGTCCTTTTGCCAATCCTGGGCCGCGGTAAGCATTTCCTGAAGTTCTGTTCGCTTTATCAAAAGAGGCTTTTAAGATAAAAGGATGTTTGGTTTTGCCTAAAATAGTTTTGAGTTTTTTGGCCGTGTCAAGATAGTGCTTTTCGCTTTCAATAACACAGGTTCCTGCCATAAAGCACAGAGGCAGGTTATTGGAAATTTTATAATTACCGATTTGGATGATTTTTTGCATATACATATCATAGCAAATTTTATTCATATTGCTTGTGTGGGGAGATTTCGTGCTTTATAAGGAGAAAGCATTCTGTTGAAAAACGCACTAAATATTTTTTGCTTTTCTAAACTGTCTGAAAAAACTACAATATAAAAAATATCGTTTAGGAAGGACAAGTATGCTTAATTTGACCAAATCCGCTAAAGAGGCCGTCTATATGAAGATTTTGCGCGTGTTGCTGGCCATGTGTTTTCTGATCGTTCCGCTCGTGTTTTTTACAGATCTAACTGCGAATCCATTTTTTGTACAAAATGTTTTGCTTTATATATTGGTGGCTCTGATTTATGCTACTTTAGCGGTTAAGTTTTTGCGGTCGCGCGATATTGACTTCACTAAAACTTTTTTTGATTTGGCTTTCTTTGTGTATGTAATTAGCTGCGCGGTAGGTTGGTTGTCTGCTGTGTCGTCCGCACCGCAGGCTTTGCGGCAGACGTTGTTTTACGGACTGCTCAATTACGGCAGCTTGCTGATTATTGTGTCATTGGGGGCATATATTATCAGTAAGAATGTAGTTTTTTCCGGAGTGATTGAAAGCAAAACCAATTATATATTGTTGTTTTTAGGATGGGGGGCTTTATGGTATTTTTTGCCCATGTTAAAAACAAATCTGTCGTCACAGAATATATTTGCGCAGCTGTTTGATTGGTATGCGCTTGCACTGTGGGGGGTAGGAGTATGGCTGGGGGTGCGCGTTTTAAGAAAATTGACGCAGGAAAATATATTGGTTCTAATGTTTGTGGCGGTATTCTTGGCGTGTTGTTACGGCGTACTGCAGGCGTTGGGATTGGAATTTTTGTGGCCGTTTGAAATTAACCAGTTTGCCACCAAAGCTTTTTCCACCTTTGGTAATCCAAATTTCTTGTCTTCCGCGGTGGTCATGCTGTTGCCGGCGTTGTTGGTTTATTTTATGCGGACCGACAGCAAAAAAGATTTTGTCGTATACGGACTGCTTGTATTGGTATATATATTATTCTTATCTTTCGGATTGGCGCGTTCTTGCTGGCTGGGTGCGGCGTGCGGATTGATTATGATGTGGATGTTCGGTACGCTGCGCGCTTTAATCTGGCAGCGCAAAGGAAGGGTTTTTTTACTGGCGTTGCTGGCGGTGGGAGTAGGGTGGGGGTCGGTCTATGTAGACAGTACGGACATGCCCAGCCCGGTTGCCAAGCGCGCCGCTGAAATGGCTTTGGTGACCCCTTCGAATATCACGCTTAAAGTGGATCGTGAGAATATCTTCCAATCACTTCATCAACGTTTGTTTATGTGGGATGTTTCTAAAGAAATCTTTTTGGAGCGTCCGGTTTTAGGAAGCGGATTGGGAAATTTTCAGATGGCGTTTGAACAGAACCAACCCAAAACTTTATTACATTATCCCAATTTGCGTGAACTTAAAACCATTACCCATGCCCCTCATAATGAATTGTTCTTCCAGTTGGGACAAGGCGGTATTGTCGGGCTGGGGTTATTTCTCTTTATGTTTATGGTTCTTTTTTTGGAAGTGCGCGATTTTGCCGCTCATAAAAAGGAGGGCGACAAAAAACAACTTTTACAAGCGTTATTTTGCGGTATATTAGGGATGTTGGTCGATAATATGCTTAATATCTCTTTGCATGCGGTGGTGCCGGCATTTATCTTTTGGTGGATAGTGGGGGCGGAAGTCAGCGGAGTGGGCAAAGAAGAAGGACGCATTTCCATTACGGCCAATCCCGTGACCAAAACGGTGGCGCTGGCTTTGTTGGGCGTCAGCGCGGCGATTATATTATGGCAGGGATTATGGCTGAGCAGTGAATACCGCTCCTTCCGGGGCCAGAAAGAGATAGCCGAGAAAAAATATGATGCGGCTGTTCAAGATTTGTCAGCGGCGTTGTCGTTGTATCCAGGCAATACGGAGGCGGGGTTCCGGTTGGGGAATGTACTGTTGGCGCAAGGAAAATATAAAGAAGCGTTGGCCGCTTTTGAAAAAACGATTTCTGCTGCTTCTTATTATGAGGAAGTGTATTTTCATGCCGCATTAGCCGCCTTGGGGGCGGGAGATCATAAGAAAGCGGTTCATTATCTGATGAATAATTTACGGCTGCATCCATATAATCTAGAGGCGTATATCATGTTATCACAGTTGTTGTATGAAGATGTGATTTATGCGGATGAAGCGGCGCTGTCGCTTATGGAGCGCGGGTTGACCCTTTTTCCATATGAAACTTCTTTGTGGCGGATGGCGGGGGAAATTTATCAGAAATTGGGAGATACCGAATATGCCAAAAATACATATAAGAGGGGACTGACGGTAGATACGTTAGACCGGGAATTATTGCAACGGTTGAGCGTATTGTATCCGTCCCGCGCGGCGGACCGACCGGCGGTGATTGCCCAAGCGCAGCGGTTGCAACGTTATCAGGATAAGGCGGATAAGTTTAATAAAATGTCGCCCTATTACCAGCAGCGTCTGCGTAAAGATATTGAAAGCTATATTCAGGATTATCCCGACGATACCAATGGACGAATCTTGTTGGCGAGGGTGCTTTCCTTAGCGGGGAATGATATCAAGGCCGAGGAAGTGTTGGAAAGCGTCTTAGAAGAGTATCCAGACGATTTATGGGCCAATTTAGCGCTTTCTACTTTATATTATAAAGCGGAAGATATCGATAAGGCAAGACAATGTTTGCAAAATGCATTATTCTATTATCCGAAAAATGAACTTGCAACAGCGCGTTTGAAAGCCTTACAATGATTATAAGAGCACCGGTGAAAGAAAGTTTAGTACTCAAGAAGCAGGTTAAAGACTCAAAAAGTCTCTTTACAAACAGCGTGAAATTGCTATAATTCTAGTATCTGTGTTTGAAGGGCTAATAATTATAATGTTTCGAAAGGGACAGGACGATTGCATGATAAATATAAATAAATTCTGGAGTTATTTGGTAATAGGTGTTTTCTGCTTTTTTCTAACGAGCGGAAGTACTGTTTTCGCTGCTTCGGCAGCCCGTCAGCTGGCTAAAGGTATTGCATTATACGAACAAAACAAAAATGAAGAAGCAATGGATTATTTTATAGATGTGATGGTTTCCGGAAATAAGGAACAAGTTGCAGAAGCCAATAAATATGTAGAATTAATCCATAACCGCATAGGCGGAATTCAAACGCCCGTTGAAGTGGATATCAATTTTAAAGAAGGGGAAGTGAAGAGCTTGGATGAAGTAACAGATGCTTCCATCCGTGCAGCTCAACAGCAGGCGGAAGCCCAAGCCGCTGAGGCAGAGGCCCAAGCTGCTGCGATGAAGGCGGAAGCCGAAGCAAAGGCTGCCGCGGCCCGAGAGGATGCTTTGGCGAAAGTCAATGCCCAGCAACAGGCCTTGACGGAACGCATCGAAGCAAATCGTTTAGCTGCCCAAGAACGCGCCGCCCAAGAACGGCAAGCGGCTATCCAGCGTGCGGCTGATGTGAATGAAGCGGCTATTGAAGCGGCTACGGTCAATGCTACGGCTGGTTCATTGGGATTGTCTGCTACAGACCAAGCTGATCAAGAGGCAATCGAGTCCCAAACGCAGAAAGTGTTAAACGCCGCTGAACAAGAGAAGTTCGCACCTATTTCTTACGATCAAGAGGTTCCTACCCAGAAAGATGCATCAGATCCGTTGAATGAACCAGATCCCTTCTTAGATGAAGCTAATCTTAATCAGGAAGAGTATGATACAGTTGCTTACAATGATCTGCACAACGAAGAAATGCTGACCACCGCTTCTGAACCCGTTTCTTCTACTTTTACGGATTTAACAACTCCTGAGGCGGTAAAAGCGCGCAATATATATACCAGCCAAAAAATAGAAAGCATGATTGCGTCCGCCGTAGATAAAATTACAGCGGAGAAAGGAGTACACCTCTATTTTCGCGATGGGCTTCCTGATGCGATAGATATGGATGCGGATGTTATTTTTCAAGGGAACAAATTCCGCCCGGAATCTTTTGCGTTATTAGATAATATCTATGATTTAATGGCTTTAACTCAAGGAGCTGGTTATGTTATTTTGCCGCCCGGCTCTTATACGGATGATGTAACTCTTTCCGGCATTCGCCAAGCGATGGCGCTTAACTCTTATTTCATAAATCGTGGAATTTCTCAAGGAAAACTTCATTATAACATGGGGTTAGTGGATCAAGAACCTCCAGCCCGTTTTGCCAATTTAAACGGTCTATCTATTGTGTTTGATTTTACGGCCAAACTTCCTACTCGGATGGAAAAGAATGAATCTAACGAAAAGGCTCCTCTGTTAAGTATGGCGATTGTTCCCCAATGCCATGCGATTGACCGCGCATTAGGTGAAGCCTATGCAATTGATTTTTCTGTATTGGAAACTGTAAATCCGGTTGATAATTGGGTTTTGCAAGTGGTGCAGCATGGAAGGGACGGTAAATATTATGTTGTGCGCCAATTGGAAGGGTTTACGCCGGTTTACCACCAGATTTTATGGAACGGGAGAAAAGGCGTTATTGGGCCGGAACTTCCGTGTGGGAAATATACGTTGGTGTTGACGGCTACTGATTTGAAGGGACAAAAGCAAACCTTGCGGCGCCGTGTAATTGTAAAATGTTCAGAGCAGAAACAAACGGCGGCTGCCGCTTGTACTGCAGGCAGTTGCAAACAAACGAAATCCGACGAATTGTGTCCTACCTGCAATTATAAAGCGTCTCGTTTGTGGGTAAAGCCGGGCCGAACGATGAAAAGTGTTGTACAAGAATCGGTTTCATCAGAGGCGTCTGTACCGGAGGAACAATCAGAGCTGTATACCGAACCTGCCGGATCCAATGACATGATGTCTTCTCCCGATATGCCTGATACATTAGATAATATTCCCGGCGGAGTCGGTGCGGTCCAGCAGCCTTACACGCAATCTGTTCCTGGAACCAATAATATACAGGGGCCCGCGTCTTCTTCTGGGGCGCCAGCGGAATTGCCGGTAAATAATCCTTATGATATGCCTTATGAGCAGTATTGAGAATAATCAGAGGTAACTATGAGCTTTTCTGAATCTTTAATCGGTAAGAATATGAATATCCATCCGGATTGTTTGGGTATTTATATCGGGGTTGACGAGATATATATTGCACAAAGTGCGAAGAAAGACAGCGGGACAATTTTGGAATCTTTAGTGCGCGTACCCATTACTTCTGTAGACAAAACATTGCTTAAGCCATTGGACTTAAATGAAACGTTCTTTTCTATGAATAATTGGCTGGAGGCACTTGGGAAAGTAATCTCTAAGAAGAAATGGAAGACGGATAAAGTAGTTGTTAGTCTGTCGCCCGCGTTTTGTTTACTGCGGCATTTTGTAATTCCGGCCTCTATTGAACGCAAGATGTGGAAGAGTTCTATTCCGTTGCAGGCGCGCAAATATATTCATTTTCCATTTGAAAGAGCAGAATATGCATATCACGTGTATGAATTTGAAACGGCCGCTACGAAACAAAAAAGGCTGGGGGTAGTATTCGCGTTGACGACCCAGCTGATTATTGACCGCTTGCAGAAAGGGCTAAAGTCTGTTGGGTTGGAATTAATTTCGGTAGAGCCTTCCAGTTTGTCCTTAGGACGTGCGTTCAATGATAGTGACAAAGAGGCGGTTGGTCATGGGGGACGAATCTATTCCTTTTTTGGAAAAGATATGGCCAGCTTTGTATTTTTTAATGAAAATGCTCCCGTTTTATTGCGTGAGGTAGAAATTTCAGGTTCACTGCCGGCAGAACGGCGCCGTTTTGAGATTACCAATTGTACGGAGTTTATTGCCAAACAGTTGGAAAAGGATCCATTTGAAGAAGCGGTAATTGTGGGATATGAAACGGAGTTTTGGATTCCCGCGTTGGAAGCGGATTCGAAGAAGCCGGTGAGGAAATGGGATTTAAAAGAAGTATATGGCATTGAAACGAAATCTGCGGGCGAAATAGCAGCCATTGGCGCCAGCATGAAGTTTTATGATCATAAAACGCCGGATTTGGATTTTACGAAAGGGAATCGTTTGAGTGAATATGAATTTAATGCCGGTTTGACGGCTTGGAAAGTGGCGGCGGTATTAATTGTTATTTTGTTAGTATTGATTGGCAAGGGATGGTTGGGTGTACAAAGCAAGGAAAAAGAATTACAGCAGGCGGAAATGTCCAACAAGCAAACGATTGCGGATTTTGGTGGATTAACAGCCAGTCAGATTCAGTCAAATTTAAGTAAAATGAAGACTCAAAACAATAATTTAAGCGGGCTTATAGAAAAGAATAGTAATATTACCCCTTTATTAGTGGAAATAGTGGATACGATTCCGCAGGAAATGTGGATTAATAAAATGACTTATAAGGATTCTTTTCCCTCTAAAGGGGCGGATAGTAAAAGTATAATAATCGAAGGGGCCATTAAAACCGGCAAAGACGGGCGCGCCGATTTGGCGTTGGGAAATCAATTTAAAGACGCTTTAGTGCAAATGCCGAATTTTAAGCAGATATGTGAAAAAACAGCAACTATCCGATATGTAAACGTAGCAGGTGCCAGCGGTTCGGCGAGTTCTTCAAGCCGTTCGGGTACGGGGCAGGAGACAAGTTTTGTTTTTACCTGTGAGAAAGGGGGAAAACGTTAGTATGTCTGCCAATTTGAAAACAAATAAGTTTGTAGAAAACTTAAAAAAAGGGTTTCAGGATATTCAAATAGTAGCCGAGGAAGGCAATTTTAAGCTGTTTTTGAAACAGTTTATTGCTGTGTTGGTGGTGTTTTTGGCATTTCGATTTTTAAGTGGTAAATTTGCTGAAAAAATTTCTGAGATTAATGGTCAGATGGAGGCGATTCGCGTTCAACAAACGAGTGAAAAGGAATATCAGAATAATAAACAAAAACTAATATCGCTAGAGCCTATTTTTCCGGATGTTTCGGCAAAAAATGAGTGGCTGTTAAGCCAGATTTTGGGTGTTTTTAAAGCAGCAGAACTAACCCCTCAAATGGAAGGGAGCCAGGCTGAGGACAATTCCAATGCTTCTTATATTGTTTCTTCGCAGAGGGTATCGTCGGAAATGGACTTCCAGCAGTTTGCAATGTTTTTGGCTGGGATAGAAAATAAAAAAGAATACGTTAAAGTGTCTGAGTTTTCCTTAGAAAAAATTACGGATTCAAATAAATTAGGACAGAATAAAATTTCATTGCGGTTTAATACGATCTTTCCAAAAGAGAAAATAGCTAAGTCTTTGTTTAAAGATTATGATGAAATCGTTAAAAAACAGCAACAGAAAACGGATCACGCAGCCAAGGCAGACAAAAAAAGTATGGAGGTAAATAAATGAAGAATCAAATCGTATGTTTATTTGCCTTATTGTTAGCCGTTTCCTCGGCATCTGCCCAAACCGGTAATAAAAAGTCTGTTTCGAAAACAGGGGCGGGGCCTATAGCTGTTGCGCCATCGGATCCTCTTTCTAAAAAATTGGAAGGCAAGACCGCACCCGGCGTGAAAGAAACGTTAGCTGCCCAGGCGGATATATCCGTGGAGACGGTGGAGGCGCCCATGCCGCAAGAACCGGAATCGGCAGCAGAATCCGCTTTGGGAAATGTATTGAAAGAAGAAGGGAAAGATAACCTAAAAATTTCTGAGGAATCAGTGTTACCGGCGAAGGGAAATATGCTTGCTTCAGAAGCGGAAGTAAAACCAGCAGGAGAAGATTTTGTGGTTTCCCGGGAAGAGATAAAGGAAGAAACGGTGGAAGCAGAGGCTCCGAAAGTGGTGTATAATCCCAAAAAACAAAGAGATCCTACTTTATCTCCAGATGATTTCTTATTATTAGAATATCGGGAGAAACAACGTTTAGCGGCTTTGGAAGCGGAACGACAGCGTAAGTTGGCTGAAGAAAGACGGAAACGTGAAGAAGCTGAGCGGTTGCGGCAATTGGAACTGGCCCGTATAAAAGATCCCACCCGTGAAGTACGCAATAAAATAAGGGTAACTGGAATTATAGGACAGGAAGTGTTTATTGGAAGCAAAATCTATACGATAGGAAACAGTATTTATGGGGCCCGTATTATAGAAGTGAATCCGGAAGACGTGGTTTTCTCATATAAGGGCCATAAATTTGTACGTAAAGTGCAGTTGTGATTTAAAATTATTTAGGAATAACTCAACAGGAGGATCGATGACTAATCGTTTAGCAGGAGTGTTGGCGTGTATCTTTTCTCTGGGGTTGGCGGGCGTATCTTTTGCCCAGCAGATTCTTCCCAGTGATGATACCATCTCTGTGACGGAGGACGTAACGGTAAAGCTGTCCGGCGAATCGGATTTGTACAAAGAAACGGAAATTTCTTCTCCTTTGGACAGGAAAGTTTCCATTCGTGTTTCTAATGTGCCGATATCGATATTTTTAAACAGCATTACCACGCAAGCCAAAATTAACTTTATTATGAGCGAAGAATTCGCTAATAAAAAAGTGACGGCTTCTTTAACCCGTGTAACGGTTCGAGAGGCGTTGGATACGCTTTTGAGAGTGCATGGTTTAACGTATCAGCGCATTGGAAAGAGCGACAGCTATGTGGTGACCAAACGTTCCAACGATGCACCGGATACCATTACTAAGATTTATACTTTGAGTTATATTTCTTTGCAAGGAATAGGTTCTGCCCAAAGCGAGCTTAACAGCATCATGCCGCAAGACGTGTCCACTGGAGGTAGCTCATACAACAACTATTCCAGTGGTTATAGTTCTGGAATGGACAGCGGTCTGGGAATGAATACGGGAAATACCAACGATTCCTACAGCGGCGGCGCGGAGATTACCAATATTATCAAGAGCATGCTTTCGCCTATAGGAAAGATTGCTGTTGATCCGCGCACCAATAAGTTAATTATTACGGATGTGGCGGAGATTTTTCCGCAAGTAGAAAATATTCTGGCTGAATTGGACATTAAACCTCCGCAGATTTTGATTGAAGCGCAAATCGTAGAAGTAAGCAAAACCAGCGGTTTAAGTTTAGGTTTTGAATATGGCGGAGACGGCGGAACGCTTCTTACGATGACGGGTCCCAGCCGTGTTGTGGATTTGGACTATATTGAAGGAAATGGTGTGAAAGGATGGAACTTCATTTTCCCGACCAAAGACCAAATCAACAGCGATTCTGGCAGCAGTTCCAGCGGTTCTTCCAGCAGCTCTTCTTCGGATCAAAGTGATGAAGGAGGGTTGTTGGATTTTTCCGCATTTAACATTGTGTTAAAAAGTTTGCTGACCCGCGGGGAAGCTAAATATTTAGGTAAGCCAAAAGTAGTCACGCTGAATAATAAGACGGCTACGATTACTACTTCTACAGACGCTACGGTTGGTCAAACGATGAGCCAGTCTGGAAGCGGATCCGGCGAAGGAATGACAACGACGTCTGCTGAAAGAAAAAGAGTCGGTCTTACTTTGCAAGTTACGCCGCAAGTAAACCGGGAAGGGTATGTGACGCTTTATGTGCAGCCGTCGTATTCGGATGTAGTCAGTTCCGGGTTTGATTTTTCCAAGGATACCACTACCCGTGCCGCTTCGACATTGGTTCGTGTGAAGAATGGGCAGACAGTGGTAATCGGAGGATTATTGACTTCCCGCGAAACGGACCAAACCCGAAAAGTGCCGTTGTTAGGGGATATTCCCATACTGGGATGGCTGTTTACCAGTAAGACTAAATCAAAAAATACTACGGATTTGGTTATCTTTATTACCCCTACTATTTTGGCTGAATAATAAGGTTTATAATTTATGTCTCTGCCCCCGATCCTTGGGGGCAGAGACATAAAAGACGATAAAAGTTTTGAGTATGAGGATTAGGAAATGGCAAAACAGTTAAGCGAAATTTTAATGGAACAGGGCACTTTAAATACGGAGCAAGTCAAACGTGCCCAGCTTTATGCCAAGCAGAATAATGTATCCATGGCGGAGGCTATTGTCAAGTTTGGTTTCGCAACAGAGGAACAGGTGACGATGGCTCTTTCTAAACATTTTGCGGTTCCCTACGCTTCCAAAGAAAATGGTATTTTAGTACCGGAGAGAGAACAAAATCTGCAGGAAATTATTCCCGAAAAATTTGCCCGGGAAAATATGGTAATTCCTCTGTTTGTAGAAGATGAAGAATTAGCGGTTGCGGTACTGGATCCGACGAATATGTTTTTGTTGGAAAATATTAAAATGATGTCTGGCAAACAAGTGCAGCCGTTTATTGCAAGCAAAAGCCAGTTGCTGCGTGTTATAGATGCGTTCTATTCCAATAAAAATTTGTTGGAAGAAGTAATGAACGAAGCGGTAAAGCCCAATTTGGATGCGGCAAATGCCACAGAAAGCGATGAGGATGTAGATGTAGCCGGGTTTCTGGATTTAGATAAAATTTCGCCGAATTCATCCCAGTATGTTAAGCAAGTAAACGCAATTTTACGCCAAGCTATTGCAGAACGTGCTTCTGATATCCATTTGGAAATGTTTGACGAACGGGTCAGTTTACGGTTCCGTATAGATGGTTCTCTGTATGAAAGGACGGCCCCAGCGAAAGAATCTGTAAGTGCGATTATTTCCCGTATTAAAATTTTATCCAAATTAGACATTGCCGAAAAACGCTTGCCGCAGGACGGCAGTTTTACCATTCGTTATCAGAACCGATCTATTGAGGTTCGTGTGTCTGTGTGCCCTGCTGTATATGGTGAAAAATTAGTACTCCGTATTTTGGATAAAGGTACGGGAGAAATGAATATTGATAAACTGGGTTTTGAGCCGGACCAAAAGAAGGCGTTTTTAGAAGCGGCTAATTTGCCGCACGGACTTATTTTCTTGACGGGTCCGACGGGCTCTGGTAAATCCACTACGCTTAACGCCGTATTGACTACTATCCGTACGTCGGAGCTGAATTTCATGACGTTGGAAGACCCGGTAGAATATAAGTTGGCCGGGATCAGCCAGGTACAGGTAAAACCTTCTATCGGACTAACCTTTGCGGCTGGGCTTCGTTCTTTCTTGCGTCAGGATCCAGACGTTATTCTGGTAGGAGAGGTGCGCGATAACGAAACGGCGGAAGCTTGTTTAAAAGCGGCGTTAACCGGGCACTTGGTGCTTTCTACTTTGCATACAAACGATGCGTTAGGTGCGGTTCCCCGTTTGATAGATATGGGGATGGAACCGTTTCTTTTAGCCAGTTCTCTGGCCTTGGTGGCGGCGCAGCGTTTGGTACGTGTTTTATGTCCGTACTGTAAAGTGCCGCATATTCCGGATTCAGCCATGTTGGCGCGTATTATTAAAGAAGGCCATTTAAATCCGCGGGAACAAAATTCTTGGACGTTTTTCAAATCGGTTGGTTGTCCAAAATGT
This sequence comes from uncultured Elusimicrobiales bacterium, assembly GCA_944325055.1. Taxonomy (GTDB): domain Bacteria; phylum Elusimicrobiota; class Elusimicrobia; order Elusimicrobiales; family Elusimicrobiaceae; genus Avelusimicrobium. The sequence goes on from CALUYP010000059.1 coordinate 15,859, forward strand.
TTTGGGACTGGTTTTAGCGGCCGCCGGGCCATCTATGAAGTATACCGTATGACTGAAGAAATGCGTACGATTATCTACAAAAGTCAGGATTTAGTGGAGTTGCGTAAGGCGGCAATAAGGTCTGGATCGCTTAATTTGAGAGCGAATGGATGGCATAAGGTCATTCGATGGCTGACGACTATAGATGAAATATTAAATATTACGACAGCAGATGAATAAGAAAGCATTTGCAGAAGAGGGTTTATGCAAAAATATACATATACGGTTAAAGATTCAAATGGAAAGACCATAAAAGGATCCGTGTCTGCCGATAATAGAGAAAAAGTTATTTTGGCGTTGCAAAATAAAGGATATTTGGTCTTGGAAGTAAAAGAAGGAGCGGCAGGATTATTTGGCGGGAGAAAAAGTGCTTCTCACAAAAAAGGGGGAAAAGTTCCCGGACATGTGTTGGCTTTCTTTGCCGAACAGCTCTCCACGTTAATTGCCGGCGGCGTGCCGTTGGTGCGGGCTATTTCGTTGTTGGGGGAATATGCCTCCAATCCGACGTTGGGATATGTGCTGACGCAAGTGGCAAAAGATGTGGCGGGGGGGCAGTCTTTTCACAGCGCTTTATCGCATCATCCAAAAACGTTTAGCCATATTTGGCTGTCGCTGGTGCAGGCCGGGGAAGTGGGCGGTCAATTGGCGGAAACGTTGATGCAGGTGGCTATCTATACGAAAACCCAAGAATCGATGAAAAGCAAAATTATCACGGCTATTACTTATCCGGCTATTTTGACGGTTGCTTCCGTAGGGGTGTTGATTTATTTCATTTTAGGAATCGTCCCTACCTTTGCCCAGATCTTTAAAGATTTCAACATCGATTTGCCGATGATTACGGTAATTGTGTTAAATATTTCAGGGCTGCTGATTAACAATGGAATTTTGTTGATTGCGGGGGCGATATTTTTATTTGTTGGGTTTCGCTTTTATATCAAGACCACCGAGGGTAAAAAGCGTTGGCATTCTTTTCTGTTAACGATGCCGATTTTTGGTAATTTTATTAAAAATATTTATTACAACCGCATGCTTTCTACGCTTTCCACCTTGCTCAAAAGCGGTGTAACGATTTTAAACGCTATTTTGGTATTGGAAGAATCGTTTGACGGAAATGTGATTATCCAAAATGCTTTAAAACATGTCCGCTCGGAAGTGGCAGCCGGTAAATCCATTTCAGATTCTTTCCGTTCTACCGGAGTGTTTCCGGGTCTTATGACGGAAATGATGCTGATGGGGGAAGAATCTGGTAAATTGCCGAATATTATAGCCACATTATCTAAGTTTTATTCAGATAACGTAGATCAGTTTATTGCTCGTTTTTCTGCGGTCATTGATCCTATTTTGATCTGCGGCGTGGGTGCGTTAATTGGTATTATTGTGGCATCCATTTTCTTGCCTATTTTCAAACTATCCCAAATTGGCGGGAATTAACCAAAGGGGAAAAAATATGTACCCAAAGAAAGGTTTTACGTTACTAGAAGTATTGATTGTAGTGGTGATAGCGGTTTCCGTGGCGGCTTTTTCTGTGCCTGCTTACAAAAAGATGCAGGACCGCAACCGCTATATGGCTGCACAGGGAGTATTAATTGATGTGGGAAGCGGCATACGCGCTTTAGAGTTGGACGAAAATTGTTCGTTTTTAGATAAAAGTGCTTATCTTTTTACATCAAGCATGCAAGAAGAAAAGGTTGAAGAAAAAGAATGTTTGCCGAGTTCCTTATTTGCTTTTAAATATATTTCTCCTATTCCGTTTGATGAGGGGGGGAGTAGTTATAAAGAATATAAAATCTATACTTGTGGAACGGATTGGCAAAGCAATTCTATGTGTTCTGTCGAGGAAGGGTTAAAAGGACTCGCTTATATACAGGATGATGATTATGCCTCCCGTGCGACAAAAGGGCAGTATTATGGGGCTGTATATTTAGAAGACGGGACTATAAAACGCATTGCGAAATAAGTCTACTTGAAAAAGAGTTGGCTGTAGGCCATACTATAATAAAAGGTTTGTGCTATGAAGAAAAATCATAAAGGGTTTACATTGTTAGAGTTATTGATAGCGGCCACGATTATTGGCATATTGGCTGTTTTTGCTACCATATCTTACCGCAATAGTGCGGCGGATGCGCGGGTGGCGGAAGCTAAATCAAAATTAGATATGGTGGGATGGGCGGTACAGCGTTATAAGTTGGATCCGTCAGCTTGTTTAGCGATCAATTCTCAAGAGAAGCTGACGGTAGAAAATTTGGCGGCGTGCGGTTATTTGGAAAAGGATGTACTGGAAGAAGATGATTATTTCTTATTTCAAGTGTGCAATGGATTAGATAGCTTATGTCCTGATGATACTTATTTAGCGTGTATGTCCGGAAAGAATAACAAGCTTCCAAACCGTTATTTAAGTACACACAATTATCGTTATTGTGCAGATGCTACCGGTAAGCCTGTAGAAACATTGGGTGCGGAGTAGATTTTATGAAAAAGGGTTTCACGCTGATGGAAATTTTGGCGGTCTTATTGGTTATTGCCGTTGTTACTTCCATGGCAGTGCCGGTGTTTCGTTCGGTCCGTTTTGAAATAAAAAACAGCCAGGCAAAAGCGGCTGCAAAAAAACTTTCTGAAGCGATGCGTTCTTATTATCAGATTAGCCGTGGATTAGGGGTTAAACAGGAGTGTTTTACTCCTTCTGTACAGGCTGGGAGAACAATTGTTATGGCTTCTGCCGCTGATTGCGTTTCGCCTACGTCGGATGGGATTCCTTATCAAAATAGTGCTACGGAGAATGAGTCTCTTCCTTCTGTATCGCAATTATTTGCCTGCGGCTATTTATCTTATAAGGACTTTCAGAGATTGCCTTATGAGTTTTGTACTTGCAATCCTATTGCCGGCGGAGTCCAACCAACCAAATGTCAGATTTCAGAAGCAGAGGGAGACGATACTCCTTTTGTTGTGGTGAGAGGAGCCGATGGGGACGGATCAAAATATACTTCTTCAAGTTATTATATGTATGTAGATCAGGCGATGAGAGTGAAGGATACTGCGGATTGAGAGGGATTTTATGAAGAAAAAGATCTTATTTCAAAAGGCCGGCGTAACGGTATTAGAAGGGTTGATTGCTCTAGGGCTTTTGGCGTTAGTAGCGGCGGGTACTTTTGGAGTATTGCTTTCGGTTTCGCGTAAGGCAGGCAGCCCGGATATCCGCGAATCGATGGCTTTGGCGGTGGAACGTGCGCATGAACAGTTGCAGATGTACACGCCTGGGATTACTGGAAATTCTAATGATTCCCTTCCCTCAGAGTTGGAGTATGGCCTGTGCGGAGGAGATTCTGATCCGCTCAGTACCGGTACGACGCATGAAATTAATTGTATGCTGCCTCCAATTTGTGATAAGAACAGATCTAGTTTTTCATATACAACGGGAACAGAAAAATATCAAATGAGCTTGCCGTTTGTTGCACAATATGGCGTGAATGGAATGGTTTCAGGATTGGGCGGAGATTCAGATGTATCTATACGCAGTGTGGAGTTTGCGATTACTTGCAATGGGTTTACATTATGAGAAAGAAAAAAGGGTTTACTTTAACAGAAATTTTGTTAGCGGTAATGATTGTTGGGATCATTGGGATAGCTCTTGCTTCGCTTACAACGGCCGCTTCGCGCGAATCGGGAGTAGGACGGAGCAAGATTCTGCTACGTAATAATTTGTCTATTGCGCTGCGGCAGCTGCGGGAAGATATTCATAATTCAAGTCGGGTTCTGTATGTGCGCGGACGTATTGATTCTTCTGAAGCGGGAACGGTAACGCCGCTGTTGGTATTGGCGAAGAACCTGAGTTTGGATGATACGTCAATTACCAGTGCATCGCTCGCTTCTTATGTAACCTATTGCTTTGTAACGGGGGATACAACAGCTACTCCAACGGGAGCATTGAGTAAGGGAACGATTTATCGCCGGGAAAGTTATTCTGTACCTACTTGGGATTCTGCTACTCCTGAATGCGGTAATCCTAAGACGAATGATGATTTTGGCGTTTTCCTGCACAATGTAAAATTCATTCCGCCGATCGGATTTGCAGGTGAGGCCAAATATTATCCAGTGCCGTTGTTTCGTCTTTCAGGAACGGATGCTGTGTATAGCGTGAAAGACGATTCTACAAAAGAAGATCGTTATAAGGATTTAGGAAGCGTATTAGTGATCAAATTGATTACGGAGCTTGTTAGTACGCCTGTTGTGAATGAAGCTGTAGAAGAGATTTTTATCTTGCCTAATGGATTTAGGGCGGAGTAAATGAAGTTAGGAAGGAGAAAAGGAGTTTCTCTTATGTTTAGAAACAAAAAAGGGGCCGCTTTATTGCAAGTGTTGTTGATCACAGTTATTTTAGCTGGTATGGCGACGATGTTGCTGCGGGCGAGTTTATCGCGTTCTACGGCAGCACGACATACCAGAAGGACCGTTTCTTCGCAGTTGTTGGTAAACTCTTGTATGGCGGAAGTAAATACAATGTGGTCTTTAAAGAGTCCGCAAGCGTTTGCCAGAGATATGAACCAATGTATTATGTATTGTAAATCAAATGATATCTCTTCTAATTGCACAGCGGCAAATTCGGTCAAATCGCATACCTGTGAGATTGAATTAAATGGGGTTGAGTATGAAGTAATCGCTGAATTCACGGAAGATCTTCCTACGGGAGATGGCGGCACAAAATGTGAGTTGACCTATACGATTCAGTCCGATTATGATGTTTTATAACAGGATGTTATGAAAAAGCATGTATTCTTCTTAATGATAATTTTTTTACCGGCTCTTTCTGTGGGGCAGGCATCATCATCCGAGCAAAAAACATCTTCTTCAATACAAGTTTCTTCGGCGTTGGGAACGACAGAGTCTAATTCGAATATAGATTTGTTAAAACAATCGCTGCAAAATTCTTCGGAAGTGATTGGGACGGCCTCTTCCGTTACAATTCCATCGTCCGCTCCAACGGCGGCTTCTTCTACTACATTAGATATGCCGCTTGAAATGGGCGGCTCGGTGCAAAGCGTACAAGCAACGGTAGAGCCGTCTGTTTCGGTTCCGGTGAAAAAGCTTTCCCCTGCGGCGGCAAAACGGGTAGAGGAGGCCAAAGAGAAACGGGAAAAAGCAGCAGCTGCAAAACCTACCGCTTTAGAAACCGATATAGAAAAATCGAATGCTTTGTTGCCGGTATCCCAGCAAAAAACGGCTGTTTCGGAGCAAGCAAACGCTGAAGAAGAAGCGGAAGCTGACGCTGAGTTGGAATATGCCATAAAAATGCTGGAAAAATCAAAAGAAGCTTTAGAGAAGGCGGTCCGTAAGATTCCTCCCTCCGCCGCGCAAAACCGCCCGGCAACCGTTCCTGCGCCTAATAAAAAATTTGATCCCAATGCATATCGTCCGGGCGTAACGTGGATAGCCTCGAAAAGTACTCATTTTGACATTTATACCCAAAAACGTTCTTCGGGCATTAGTTCATCTAATATGTCTATGACGTTTGAATCCGCCTATCAAACCCTGCGCCGTTTTATTCCGTGGATGATGTCCGGCCGGGTGCGAGTGTTCGTGTATCAGGATTACCCATCTTATCTGCGTCATGAACCCAACGCTAAAGCTTGGACGCGTGCGTTGGCGTATCCGACGCGGGGCGAAATTGTGGTGTACGATGAACCTGGTAAAAACCAAGAACTCAAAGAAGTCTTTACCCATGAATTAACGCATATTTTTACCCAGCAATTTTTTGACAGCCATAAAACGGGCCGGATTATGACGCCTACTTGGTTGGATGAAGGGTTGGCTGTACTGCTGGAAGATCAGGCCTATAATGGTTCGAAAGGGGGGCCGTGGAATAATGATTTTAAAACCATTAATTTTCAACGGGATCCTTCGACGGAAGTGGCTACTTTTTCGTCCCGTTCGATGTTCGGATCCGCTAAGAAACTGACTTCTAAGAAGAAGGGCAGACCACTTTATTTGACGCCTTTTTCCGAATTTATGGAGGAGAGCTCGCTGGCGGCGGCAGAAGGCCGTGGCAAAGAGCAAGAATGGTATTTTCAAGCCTATCTGATGGTGCGTTTCTTACTGAATCCGGCGGGGGGGGCGTCTCCTTCGAATCGGATGCAGTTTGAACAGTTTACTAGGCTTCTTTCTGAGGGGGAAGCAGTGCGAAATCCCTCTACGGGTTTTTTGGTTAAAGATTCCCGCGGTAAGACGGTTTACCAGCCTTACTCAGTAGAAAAAGCGCTTGGGCGCGCCTACCGTTATAATACCATTGCAAATTTTGAAGACAATTTTTGGCGTTGGGCTGAAAAATAAAAAGCTTTATTTTTGCGGTTTGTAGCAGATAGTAATATTTGTATATATAAAACCCCCGGTCTTGGACCGGGGGTTTGAATTATTTAAAAATACCCACAGTGAATATTTTTTGTTTCGGTTATAAAACAGAGAGGTATTTTTCCAATTCGTAGCTGGAGACATGAGTGCGATAATTATCCCACTCAATGTCTTTATTGGCAATAAACTTTTCAAAAGTATGTTTGCCAAGGACTTGGCGTACGAGTTGAGAATTACGCGTATAGTTGATGGCTTCGTAGAGGTAAGCGGGCAAAGTATCAATCCCGCGTTTTTGACGTTCCTGCGGCGTCATATTAAAGATATTCTCTTCTGTAATAGCGGGTACTTCTAATTTGCGTTTAATGCCATCTAATCCGGCCCCTAGCATCACGGCAAAGGAAAGATAGGGGTTGCATGCCGGATCCGGGAAACGGCACTCAATGCGGGTGGCATTGGGTTTTCCCTGTTTGGCTTGGGGGATGCGCACTAAAGTACTCCGATTTTTACGGCCCCAGGCTATATAGGCAGGCGCTTCAAAACCGGGTACCAGCCGTTTATAGGAATTGACCCATTGGTTTGTGACGGAGCATATTTCCTTTACATTTGCCAAGATGCCCGCGATATAATGGCGGGCTGTTTGTGATAGAAATAGGGGATCTTTAGCATCAAAGAAGGCATTCGTGCCATTTGCAAATAAAGATTGGTGTACATGCATACCGCTTCCATTGATTCCGGCAATAGGTTTAGGCATAAAAGTAGCGTAAACGCCGTTTGCCGCAGCCACTTGTTTTACTACGGTACGATAGGTGATCACTTGATCAGCCATTTTCATAGCCTCATCATAACGTAAGTCAATTTCATGTTGGGAAGGAGCCACTTCATGGTGGGAATATTCCACGTGTATACCCAGTTTTTCGAGCATTTGCATGGTTTGGCGGCGTATCGCGTAAGAAGAATCCAGCGGAATCGTGTCAAAATAACCTCCGAAATCCAAGGTTTCGGGATGTTTGTTGTCTTTAAAATAAAAATATTCCAGCTCTGGTCCCACCATAAATTGATCAAAACCCGCTTTTTTCATTTCCGCCAGATTCTTTTTGAGAATATAACGCGGATCTCCTTCAAATTGTTTTCCGTCGGTGGTTTTGATGTCGCAGAAAAAACGGGCGATGGGTGCCCCGGTAAATTCGGGAGGAAACATTTGGAAAGTGTCTAGGTCGGGCAGAGCGACCAAGTCGGACTCGTACAGACGGGCAAATCCCTCTACCGACGAGCCGTCAAATCCCATGCCTTCATTCATAGCATATTCAAATTCACGGTAGGATAAAGACAGCGATTTCAAATTGCCTAAAATATCCACAAACCATAATTTAATAATTTGGATATTATTGCGTTCGGCAGATGCTAAAATTTCTTTTATTTTTTCTTTTTCTTCGGCATTTCTTTGAATAGTCATAGGTCCTCTTCTCAGCTGTATCCGAGTTGCGGGCATACAGCGGCTAGTAAAACTTTATTTTACCTTTTTTTCTTAAAAACAGCTAAAATTTCGATTTTCTCACTTTATGATATATAAAAAATAAATTATATTTCAGTTAGAATCATTGTTGTAACCAAAATTTTCATATAATGCGGAAATTTAGAAAAAAATATTTTTTAAATGCTTTTGGTGGAATTTGCAAGTATATATTGGGGGGATAGAATCCTTTTGTGATTTTTTCCATGAGAGGCACTCTTTTAGACACAACAACAAGCCCCCGAAAGGGGGCTTGTTGTTGATACAGTTATTGAATTGAGTCGAAGAAAAAAGTTGAGAACTCTTTAGTTAGTATTTCGTCTGTTTTTTCTAAAAGAAGCGTATGCTTCTTTGCATATTGCCATGCCATCATATAGGTAATCATTGCGGCTATATCATAATCAATATCTTGAAGAGTATATGTATTCTGGTTTTGAAGAATCAGATCGGTCAAATCATATAATTCGGGCTGCAATTCATTAAAAATCTCGTCGCTGGAATCTTGTATTGTGTTTAAGAGAGTCGGAATGTTTTCTTCAAGCAGAATTTGAATTTTCTGATCATTTTCAGTCATGGAATTTAAATCTCGATGGGAGTCGAATATCAGCAAGCCAAGCACTAAGGCCTGTTTGGTGTTTTTTAAAATTTGGGAATCTGCTCCCCAAGCGGAGGAGGCGTTTTGTACCGTTTCTTCGATTAAAGCGCTGTTGGTAGACGAGTTGCCGGCAAAAACGATAGCAGGCAAAGCAAATGAGGCAATCAATATAAAAAATATTTTGAATTTCATATCTCTCTCCAAAATAGAATTTATTATTTAATATCATGATAAATCATTTTGAATAAAACTACAATATGTAAATTGAGCGGAAAATATCAAAAAGTAAAATATTAAAAAAGTGAAAAAGTCTATGGTTTGGGAGGATTTTTTTCAATCAATAGAGGGGTGCTGCATAAAAAAGCCCCCTTTCGGGGGCTTTTTGGAAAAAATTATTCAGCGGCCATAACGCTTTGCATTTCCATATTTAAAATATTAGCTACCTTTCCTAACAGCAGTCCTTTTCCTTGTGCATATACAATAGCCGTAATGAGCGTCATATATACGCCGCTTTCTTTGTCTACGGCTTGGATCGGATAAACCGTTTGGTTTTGCAGTAACAGATCGGTTAAGTTTATCACAGCTGGTTCCAGCTCCGCATATACTTCATCGGAAGTATTTTTTATTTTATTTAAAATAGCGGGGATTTGGGTTTCTAAAGCTTGTTCTATGGCTTTATCATTATCGGACATGGAATTTAAATCCCGATGTGCGTCAAAAACCATTAATCCCATGGAAAGAGCCTGCTGAGTGTTTTTTAGCACTTGGGGGTTAATTTCTTGGTCCACGCTGGATGCGGCCGCGGAAACGGATTGCTCAATTAAAGCACCATTGCTGGATGTGTTTCCGGCAAAGACGGGTAAAGCAAAAACGGGTAAGGCCAACAAAACAAAAAGCTTATTAAGTTTCATATATCCTCCGGTTATTATTTATTGCATGATAATATCATAATAAATCAATTTTTTAAAAACCAGTGTATTTGGGCCTACACGTTTTGGATAAAAAGGCCCAAAAAATATTAGGTCTTTCTGTGGGTTATAGAGAAAAATATACTACAATATGAAATATGATCATACCTACTATTATTGAAAAGAATGTTGGTTACGATATTTTCTCCCGCCTTCTTAAAGACCGCATTATTTTTGTAGGCGGTCGGGAAGGTGAAGTGGATACCGCCAGTGCCAATATGATTATTGCGCAACTGTTGTATTTGGACGCAGATGATCCCAACCGGGAAATTAATCTCTACATCAATTCGCCCGGCGGTCTGGTGACGGCTGGTTTGGCCATCTATGATACCATGCAGTTTATCAAAGCGCCCATTACTACTATTTGTATGGGGCAGGCTATGAGTTTTGGTGCGGTGCTATTGGCGGCCGGTTCCAAAGGCAAACGCTATGCGCTGCCTCACGCTCGCATTATGATTCACCAACCGTTGATTTGGGGCGGCGGCATTTCCGGGCAGGTAACGGATATCGAGATTGAATCCAAGGAATTGCGGGATAATAAGGAACATTTGCTTGATATTTTAGCCAAACATACCGGACAGGATAAAGAAAAAATCCGCCGCGACAGCGAACGCAACTATTATATGTCGGCCCAAGAAGCCAAAGAATATGGGTTGATAGATGAAGTGTTGCCGTTAAAAAAATAACAAATATTTGCTTGCTGCACAGGGAATGGAGTGATGCTTCATTCCCTGTTTTCGTCTATGCTATGTAAGAGAGAAAAAAGTTAAAAAGCTCATTCAAAACTAGCAAACAAACAAAACATTTGCTAATTTTAAAACAATTTGCTACAATTTATAAACCAAGAAGCTGGGGGTTTGTGGAAAGCTTCTTATCAGACGATTTACCCACTTAGCAAGGGAGAAATTATGGCAGAAGAAATAACAAAAACAACGCTTTCGTTACCGACGGTAGTTCCGGCAGTGGCCATACGGGATGTAGTGATGTTTCCGGGGATGTCGCTTCCGCTTTCGGTGGATCGGGCCAAATCCATTGCGGCCGTAGAGCTGGCGCTCAATACGCCCGAGAAATATATTTTGGCGGTTTCGCAAAAAAATGCGGACATAGAAGAACCGAAGGAGTCCGATATTTATCATTTTGGGGTAATTGCTAAAATTACCCAGAATTTAAAAATGCCGGACGGGTCAATGAAGATTTTTCTGCATGGGCTGGCCCGCGCGCGCGTCAACAAATTGGAGATGAACGATGTGGCGGGGTCTTGGTTTGCCACGGTGGAATATATAGAAGAAGAGGATGATGATTCTCCGGTTGTGCAGGCCTTGATGCGCAAGGTGTTGGATGAGTTCGACCATTATGCCCGCGTTTCGCACCGGATTGCGGTGGAAGGGGTATCCTTTTTAAGACAGATCAACGATCCGTCCAAATTGGCAGATACGGTAGCCTCGAACATGCTTGTAAAAGCGTCCCAGCGGCAGGAAATTTTGGAAGCGGTCCATATCAAAGACCGTTTGGAGAAGATTTTAAAGCTGATTACCAGCGAAGTGGAAATTTTAGGATTGGAAGAGAAAATCCATTCTAAAGTGCGCGCCCAAATAGAAAAGAACCAGAAAGAATACTATTTGAACGAGCAGATGAAAGCCATTCAAAAGGAACTGAGCCAGAAGGATGACTTCCAGAAAGAATTGGATTCGCTGCGTGCCAAAATCAAGAAGAACGGCTTGCCTGCGCATGCCAAAGAAGCGGCGGAGAAAGAACTGGACCGTTTGGCTAAAATGGCGCCCTTTTCGCCGGAAGCCACGGTATCGCGGACCTATTTGGATTGGCTGGTCAATATGCCGTGGAATAAAACGACGGAGGATGTGTTGGATTTGGCAGAAGCCAAAAGAATTTTAGATGAAGACCATTTTGGGCTGGAGAAACCGAAAGAGCGCATATTGGAATATCTGGCGGTCAGTAAGCTTACCCATTCCCTTCGCGGTCCTGTGCTGTGCTTTGCGGGTGCGCCGGGAGTAGGAAAAACATCGTTGGCTAAATCCATCGCGCGCGCCATTGGGCGCAAGTTTGTGCGCATGTCGCTGGGCGGAGTACGGGATGAAAGCGAAATCCGCGGGCACCGCCGCACCTATATTGGGTCCATGCCGGGTCGCATTATACAAGGCATTAGCAAAGCCAAGAGTGCCAACCCGGTTTTTCTGTTGGACGAAATTGATAAAATGGGCTCCGATTGGCGCGGTGATCCGGCCGCCGCTTTATTAGAGTTGCTGGATCCGGAACAAAATAAGGAATTTTCCGATCACTTTTTGGATGTGCCGTTTGACGTATCCAAGGTGATGTTTATCACGACGGCCAATTCGTTGGGCAATATTCCTACCACGCTGCGTGACCGGTTGGAAATCATCGATTTTGACGGCTACACTGAATATGAAAAGCATGACATCGTGGATAAATATCTCCTGCCCAAACAAATGAAAATGCACGGCTTGAAAGAAGGACAGCTGGAAGTAACCCACGACGCAGTGGCTCTTTTGATGCGCGATTATGTACGGGAAGCCGGCGTACGCAATTTGGAGCGCGAGATAGGCTCTTTATGCCGGAAGGCCTCCCGAAAGATTGTGGAAGGAGCGAAAAAAGTAATCGTCACGCGCGAAAACTTGCACGACTTTTTGGGCGTGCCGAAGTATTCCAATTTCGCCACCGAAGAAAACGGCGTAGGCATTGCCACGGGGCTGGCGTGGACGAGCGTAGGAGGGGAAACCCTGTCTATTGAAGCCACCAAGCTGCCCGGAAAAGGCCAGCTGATTTTGACGGGTATGCTGGGGAATGTGATGAAGGAATCCGTCCGCGCTGCGCTGACGTATGCCCGCAGCCGCGGTTATGGCGAAGGCATTGATTTTGACAAGACGGACTTCCACGTCCATTTCCCGGAAGGGGCCGTTCCGAAAGACGGACCTTCTGCCGGAAGTGTGATTACGACGGCTTTAACCAGTCTTTTAACGGGACTTCCCGTTAAAAAGCATCTGGCGATGACAGGTGAAGTAACTATTACGGGCCGCGTACTTCCGGTGGGGGGCATTAAGGAAAAGTTCTTGGCCGCCTATCGGGAAGGGGTCAAAACGATTCTCTATCCGCATACAAACGAAAAGGACGTATCGGAAGTGCCGGAACGGGTGCGTAAAGATATGACGCTGATTCCCGTCAAGCATATGGACGAAGTGTTGCCTTTGGCGCTCGAAGGGTGGACTGAATTTGAAGCGAAACTTCAAAAGAAGAGCCGTTCTAATAAATCCGCTTCAAAGAAGCAGCCGTCTGCTCCTAAAAAGACGTCCAGATTGGCGGCAAAAAAGGAAGTAATCCGTCGTCCGGTAAAGGCCGTAAAAAAGACAAAGATAACGGTTTCTTCCCGAAAAACCGCTTCGAAGAAACGCCAAAGCGGAAAACGTAAATAATACGTTTTGAATGGTTGAACGAAACCCCCGGCTTCTATGCCGGGGGTTTGATATTGTGTAAAGGAATTAGGCTTTTGTCTGATCAAAATGTTTTTTATTAATAAACATTTCCGATTGATCGGTGGCCCAGTTGAGCTGCTTTTCTAATTCTTTGGCGGCGGTATCCATATCGGCGTCGGACTTGACGTAGACGGCTTTTCCGTAGGTAAGCGCCGTCTTTCCAAACGGAAGAGGCACGCGCATTTTATCCCAAGAACCCACCTTGATTTTATGGCTTAATGCCGTTCCTACCGGGATAATAGGCAATCCGGTTTTTAGCGCCAGAAATAAAATGCCGTGCTGTACTTTATAAATGGGGCCGCGCGGTCCGTCCGGCGTAAGCATGGGGTGATAGCCGGCTTCGGCAATATTTTTAAGCTTAATAAGCGCCCGTACTCCTCCGCGGGTGGTGCTGCCGCGTACGGCTTTCATCCCGAATTTGGGCAGACAGCGGGCGATGTATTCGCCGTCGTCGCTTAAGCTGATAAGCGCACAGATTTTTTGCCCCCTGTAAGGGTACAGTAAAAAAAGTTGTTGGTTGTGCCAAATGGCAAAGATATAATTCTGGCCTTCTTTTTCAAATTGCAGCGCTTCTTCCGATTTAAACCAGTAAATGCGGGTTGTCCAACCCAGAAACAATGTGTACCAATAAGCTAGAGTGGAACCGATAACGTGTTTCCAGGAAATTTTTTTCTTTTCAAGCGAAGTGGGTCTAAACATTATTTTTTTCCTTTTTTACGGCTTTTTTGCCACGGCACTAAAAATACGGTACTGATCTGGGGGATTAATTCTTTCCCGTCACATATCGATAAATCAATTTTATCGGCATTCAGTTCTTTTAAAATAACCGGCAGCACTTTTTGTGCCAACGGGGTTTCCAGCCGGACGGATTCCCGCAATAATTTCGGCGCGGCGGCCGCGCCAAAAGCAGGCAGATACACAAATTGCAGATCCAGCGTTTCGCATTCTTCTTTTTCGGCCTGTTCCTTCACTAGATCGGCTACAA
>CALUYP010000060.1 GCA_944325055.1 uncultured Elusimicrobiales bacterium
AGGGGAGTTTGTATACAGATGAAATAGCCGTAGCGGGAGCGAAGGCGGATAGTTTAACGATACCGGAAGAGGTAGAGCTGACGGCCTCGTCGGGGAGCTCGGAAACATTAGAATGGAGTAATGAATACGATTGTGATTATGAGATTATTGAGGGAGAAGTAGACTTTGAGTTATGTATAACTTATCCATTAGAAGACGGACATGGGTCTTCATGTGCGGCAGATAGTTGCGGGACATCGAACGATGGGTATGGTGGAAGGAGTACTTCTCAAGACTTTGACTATGAGAGAAGAATAGAGGTCTTTCCCCGCGAAGACATCTTGTGTATCGATATTAAAAAGGCGCTATCAGGACCTGAAATCACTCTAAGTGGAGGGTGTCTTCCCCAACAGGGCTGGGAGTCTCCTAAAAAGTGCTTACCTAATTATTATTCGGGCAAACTAATCGATCGGGCAGATCTGGAGGGCATAGTAGCATCTTCATTTGCAGATAATCTCTCCAACTATTATCTGACTCAAGATTCTAATGGTGATGACGTCTATTCATGTTCTGGGCCATGTGTACGAGTTTGTACGAAACGTGGCGATGTTATGACTGCAACAGGGATGGCATATAATCAATGTATAGAGAGGGCAAATTATAGTCCTAGCGCGACAGCTATAAGGACGCTATCAACTTGTAGGCGTATTGAGTATAACTATCTCGGCAAGAAACGCGTAGTAAAGTGCAAAAAAGAGACGCCTACGTATGACAGTTATTTGTTAAAGTCCAAAACAAAGACGGATTCTTCATCCTCCGAAGAAACAACAGCAGGAACCTGCAAGCATCTTCGTGACATTGGCTACTATGATTAATGTGTTCCGGTGCTGCCAAAGCCGCCTGTTCCGCGGGAGGTGTCCGACAGTTCTTCCGCTTCTTCAAAAGAGGGATATAACGTAGGCAATACTACCAGCTGGGCGACTTTTTGCCCCGCTTCAAACACAAATTCGGTTTCGTTTAAATTATACATACAAACCAATAATTCCCCGCGGTAAGGCGCATCTACTAGGCCGGCCATTGCTTTAATGCCTTTGCTTTCCACCGAGCTTTTTCCCCAAATAATGCCCGAAGTATTATCCGGTAATTCTATGGCTATTCCAGTGCGTACTTTTTGAATGGAATGCGCGGGAATAATAGTGCGTTCTAAGGCGAATAAGTCGGCGCCGGAATCGGTTGGGTGCGCCCGAAAAGGAAGGCGGGCGCGGGAATCCAATTTTTTTACTTTCAGGGTCAATAATTGCATACTAAACCATTAATTTTTCAATCTGCCGTAAGGCGTTTTCCGCATATATTTTAACGGAATTATCTTCTGTTGCTGCCAGTATTTTCAGCTGGGGAATTAAACTTTTTAACAGCCCCGTATCGAAAACCCGGTCTGAAGTGTAATTAAAAGCATCCGGGTTTGACAGAACCCCCGCCATATAAGCTGCGGCGCGTGCGGAGTTGATACGTTCATTTTGGTTGGAACTGTTAAGCCCTTGTCGGATGGTATCAATGGCGTTTCCCGTCATAAAACCCAGCGCTAGGGCGTAAGTGGCGGAGGACGGATGATTGTAATTGCGGCGCAGCCCTTTGGCGGTATCGGGCAAAGTATAAGATTTATTTGCCGCTAAACCGGTGGCAATTTGGGTTTGTACGTTTGGGTCGGATTCTTTTTTAGCCATCTTTAAGAGTTGTTTCGCGGCGTTTTGAGTATGCAGAGCGGATAACCAAGCGGCGGCAGCCGATCGGGTTTGGGCATCTGGGGAAGAAGAGGCTTGTTTTAAATACTTAAACTGTTGTTTGGAATTGTCCGTCAATAAGTTCATGGCGCGTATGGCAAATGCCGGATCAAACGCATAAAGATGTACAATTTCGGCAGTGTATTTTTTGTCTTGCGGGTTAAGAATAGCGTAAGCGCCTGCCGCATAAGAACGAAGTAATGCGTCTTTACTTTCAAGCGCGTTTTGGATGAGGGGGAGCAGTTCTTCATGGGAAGACCCCATTGCGGTAATAATAATTGCCGAAAAAGTCTGTTTAAGCGGGTTGCCGTCTTTCAAAATAAGATTAAATAAAACAGGCTCTTGTATTTTAGACGGAGGATTTTTAACTAAGCTGGCTCCCGAGGCAAAAATGGCATCGGGATCTTTGGCAGAGCGGAAAAGCGATAATATTCGTTGATTCTCCGCCTGAGTGGGGTGCTTTTTTTGCAATAACGGCAATGCTGTTTCCCAGCCCGGCTGCGCCGGTAAATGTGCGGCTGTCAGAAATAAAGCTGTAAATAAGAAAGTCCATTTTTTCATAAAATCCTCTTTTTTCATTATATCATTCCCACGCCGATACTGTAAAAAGAAATTAAAATACCACCTGCGGAACAGGCGGTATTTCAAAATATAAAAGGAAAGATTAATCCAAGGTAAGCGCTTGAGCCAAACGATCGGCTTTTACAGCGTTTTTTTGTCTTTTATCTGTATTGTTGGAATAGATATGAAGATTTTCTTGATCTTTTAATACTATCATCTTGGTGTTTCCAAGAGCCAGTAAAAAGCGCAAATTGGTTTGATTTTTCATCCGGAACTCCTGTTTTTCTTCTCTTTATCATACTTTAACTGTTTAATTGCTGATTTGCAAGGGACTTTGGGCCTATTAAAAAACTGGGTCCTAGCGAGAGAGGAGAGGTATATGTTACAATAAATCCGTATGAAAAAAATAGTTTTGGCTTTTGCTTTTGTCTTTTTAACTGCTTGGGGATTTTCCCAAGAAGAAGAAATTATGATTATTAATCCCGGAAGGGAAACTTTTGTGCATTTTCCTTCCCAAGTGCTGGGAAATCAGTATACGCTGACTGTTTTTTTGCCGGAGAAAGCAGTTCCTCTTTCTAAACAATATCCGGTCATATATTTGTTGGGCGCCGGCCCTCAGCAAGCGTTGGACGCGCAGCGCTTTTTAGAAAAAAATAAAGTATTGGTTGTAGGAATTAATTTTAAAGAATCCGATTACCAAGACCAAGATAAAATTGTCGAGTTTGTTTCGCGCGAACTGATTCCTTATATCGATACAAATTATCTCACGCTGACGGATCCCTCTCGCCGTATTCTTGCCGCCCATGGGGAGCAGGCATCGCTGACGGCTTTGGAACTGTTTGCAAAACCCAATTTATTTGGCGGTTTGGCTTTAGCGTCCAGCGGAAATGCCATTGAAAAATTCGTAATGCCTTTGTCCGGAACCCCTCGTATTTTTGTGACGGGAAATCAGACGGAATTGGCTTTGGCCCAACAAAAATTGGAAAAAGCGGGGTTAGTCTACGGCAGCGGATTTGCGTTGAATTATGCCTCTGCCGGGGAGGATCTTTTTGCCGGATTGGATTGGGAGTATCTGGCGGCTGATTCGCAAGCCGTTTCGTTGGACCGTTTAACAGCTTCAACGGATAAACGGGTATTGGTTTTAAACGGCGAAGATAAAATTTCATTGTTCGTTACTGCTTTTTTGAAGAATGGACGCTCTTTTGTTTATGTACCTGTTTCTTTGCGTATGAGTCCTCCTTATTTGGTCTGGAATCCTATGCAGGGGGTGTTGTCAGGGCTGCCAGGCGCGGAGCCCGGAAAGGTTAAAATTCGGGGGGGTGTGGATAAGAAAGAATTTTATGTGAAAATAAAGCTTAAAAAATAATAAAAATGCTTTAAAAAAGCTTTTTGAAGCAAAAAAAAGACAACTTGTCAACAGTTTTTTAAAAAAATTTTTTTAAAAGAGAAAAAAAGCAATAAAAACTTCTCCCGTCGTGTTAAAAGAGAGAAAAAATGAAATTTCCCTATACAGAAAGAAAGTTATCCACAGAAAAAAGAGGTTATCCACAGCCTTTGAAAATTTAAAGAGCGTTTTGTATCAAAACAAAAGAATTTTGTGGACAAAGACAGAGTACAATTATAATTATCCACAGGTTATCCACAGTATGTTGATAACTTGGAATCTAAAAAATAACTGTTTTTACTATGCTTTTGCTATAATTTGGGCAGGAGGAATTTTATGAAACAAAAAGCCGTTTTATTGTTTATTTTTTCTATGTTATTGGTTGCGTGTTCTTCCAACCAGAAAAAAGAAGAAGATATCCCTCGTCCGCCTAAAAGAGATCCTATCATAGAAGAACAGGCTAAAAAGAATGAAAAACTTTATAATCAAAGCGAAGCCCGTATGGCTAAAACGCTTCAATTGCCTGCCATTACTTATGAATTTGATTCGATCCGTCCGCCGGATTACGCCTATCCTTTCTTAGATAAGGTCGCCAATGTAATGAAATCTCATCCGTCTTTGCATTTGGTGGTGGAAGGCCATACCGATATATTGGGTTCTAAAGAATATAATTATTGGTTGGGCGCTTCCCGTGCTGCGGCGATGAAAGCCTACTTAGTCAGCCGTGGAGTAAATGCTGAGCGGATTCGTATTCATTCTCATGGAAAAGACCGTCCTCTTACCTTAGACAACTCCAGCGAAGGCCGCCGTACGAACCGACGGGTGGAGTTTCTGTTTACGACCCGGACGTGGAATTCTATTTATTAGAAAATTTGAAATCGCTCATAAAAATCCCCCAGCTAGGCGGGGGATTTTTATTGTTTTAGAACCTCTTCAGCGGTGCTGAAAAATATTGATTGAAATTGAATAAAAACTTGAAGCAGCATGCAATGTAGTCTAATATTTAATTTTTCATGATTTGCAGCGCCTTCCGGTCCTCTGGGAGAACGGTGCCGTCTTCCAAACTAACCCGCCATTTTCCGCAAGAAAAGTTGGAAGCTTTCAAATTTTTAGTATTTACGCCGGTGCGGGCTTTGGCGTAACAAGAGACCATATAATCGCCCTGTGTATTTAATTCGGAAACGCTCAAAATACGTTCACTTAGCATAAAAACCGCGCCTTGTTTGGTGTAGGTTTTATTCATTTCATAAAAATAAGAGTCAATCTTAGTGCCGGCGTTACGGAGTAATAAATTTTTTACAAACGTTTCTCGTGCCTGTTTTGCTTGGATGCTTTTTTGGGCTTGCTGTTCGGTTTGTGCTTGCTGTTGCTGTTGTTCTATTAAATAAGCATTTCGCTGTGTTTGCAGCCGGCGGGCGGATTCTTCTATTTGGGCGAGGCGTGCCGGATTTTCTTCTTCCTTGTAAGATAATTTAACGAGGCCGCTGTTTTTGATGACTCCTGTTGGAGAAACGGTAACTTTTGTGGTGTTTACTAAATTGGAATGGGTTACTTTTAAAGTAATTTTTCCGGGAGAATATTTGGTGGCGCGGCCGTAATAAGCTAAATTTTTTTCAAAATTTTTATTAAAGTCTAATACGACTTCGTCTTTATCGCTTCGCCAGCAACAAGCGGAAATACATGCTTCCCGCAAATCGATTTGTTCGGCGGCCTGCGGCGGCCAGAAATGCAGGTTAAACTGATAGCAGGAATCATATTGCTTTCCGTCGAAATCTAATTTTTTGGCTGAAACTTCCAGCCATGGTTTGGTGGTGGCCACGCCGGAATTGTTGAGCGGGGTATAACAGGCTCCCAGCAGAAAAGCAAGAATTGCGCCGCAGAGTATTTTTTTCATACACTTATTATAATAACTTTTTTCATAAAGGGGAGCATATATGAATTTTATTTTGCCATATGTGGAAAAATTGCCCTATATTCCAGACCAATACAATGTACTAATTGCCCAGCTTGTGTCTGCTGTGGTATTTGTGTCGATATTGTATTTTTTAGCACGTTTTTCTTCTTGGTTTTTTAATAAATATTTAGGCAAACTGGTAGCCCATTTCCGGTCGGACAAGTGGTTTAAGGCGATGAGCGAACACCGGTTTTTTACCGCAGTAGGGTTGGTGGTTTCGGCCTTGGCCGCCATTAATTTATATCCCGTATTTATTACCAAGGATGTGGCTTGGCTGACTACTTTAATGGGTAAATTAACGGGTCTTTTTGTCGTGTTGAGTTTTTCTTGGCTTTTCAACTCTATTTTTGATACTTTAGGCCGTCTGTATGGGCGTAATCCAAATGTTCCGATTAAAGGAGTGGTGCAGGCGCTTAAGATTGTACTTTTCTTAGTTACGGGTTTGTTTGTTTTATCGCTGCTGTTGGGGCGCAGGCCCATGTATATTATTACCGGGCTGTCTGCCTTAGCGGCTGTATTTTCTTTGATTTTTAAAGATCCGATTTTGGGATTTGCCGCCAGCATCCAGTTGACTACGAACCGATTGATTAAGATTGGAGACTGGATTACGGTGGAATCCGCCGGGGCAGACGGTAATATCGTCGACATTTCACTGACTAGCGTACGTGTGCAAAACTTTGATATGACTATCGTCAGCGTGCCTACTTATGATTTAGTTTCAAAACCCTTTAAAAACTGGAGCGGAATGTATGAAGCGAAAGCGCGTCGTATTCAGCGCAGTATTTTGATCGATGTGGATACGGTCAAATTTTTAGACCGTCCCCTTTTAGAACGCCTTAAAAAGATACAACTCTTAAAAGAGTATCTTGAACAAAAAGAAACGGAAATTAAAGCCTTTAATGCTCAGCGTAAAGTGGAGGAGAATTTTTTGAATGGACGCCACTTGACGAATATCGGCACTTTCCGCCGATATGCCGAATTATATTTAGCTTCGCGACCCTATGTAGTGGCAAATGATCCGAACTTTACCTTAATGGTACGCCAGCTAAAGCAAGAATCCCAAGGCCTTCCCTTGGAAATTTATTGCTTCTTGAATACTACGGTTTGGACCGATTACGAGGCGTTACAGAGCGATATTTTTGATCATTTGTTTTCTGTATTGCCGGAATTCGGCCTTTATGCTTACCAACAGCCAAGCGGCCGTAATATAGCGCAGGGAATTAAATTATTTACCGAACCGGGTTCTCAGCAAATGGTTTGATCGTTAAATCTTTCGGAAAAATCAATATTTCCTGTTTTATTTACGATTTAGGATGCAAGAAAAACCCCGGCTTTTCAAAGCCGGGGTAAATTTTGTTATTTTGTTATTTTTGCGTTTTCTTGAGTCTTTGGCTGTTTCCCTACAATGTTTTTAATATTTTTGCGGGTTGTTCTAATGATTATTTTCCGGAAACACCATAACGCCCATACGTTTGGGATGGTCATCATGGTCATGGTCAGAATAGCCAAGGCCCACATAAAGCGCGTAGAATTATTGGCTTCCGCCGTGCGGGTAAGCGAATCGGCGATAGTAAAGTCCCAAGAGAAACTGGTCCCAATCCCTCCCCCGATAAATACCAATAATATGAATACAATACGCGAAGGTTTAATTAAAAAATTAGCGCCTTTACATAAGAACTGCAACGCTTTTTCAATATAATACCCCCATCCGATAATGGTAGTAAAAGAAAAGATAACCAATGAAAAAATCAGAATGGGCGTACCGATGTAGGGTACTGTTTTAAACGCGCTGTTGCATAAGTTGGCGGCATAGACGTTTGGGTTTTGCCAATCGCCGGCTAATACAATTACCATACCCGTCAGCGTGCAAATGAAAATAGCCCAAAAGACGGAAGTGGCAGAAATAATAGCCATTTGGGTGGCGCTGCGCGTTTTAGCGGCGGCGGCGGCAATAGAGGCGCTGCCAAGACCGGCTTCCGTAGCCAATACCGCCCGGGTTACGCCGGCGCTGACGGCAGGAATCATCGCTTGGATAATAGCCATAATCCCTACTCCCACGGCTCCGCCCACGGCTGCTTTTCCCGTAAAAGCGCTTTTAATGACGATCATTACCGCTTCCGGAATTTTATTGAAATTCATAATTAATACAATTAGAGCAATCAACAGGTATAAACTGCCCATAATCGGTACCAGCCACTCTGAATAAGCCGCAATTCGTTTTACTCCTCCAATCACGACGATTGCCGTAGCAATTGCCACAAACAGGCCCATATACCAAGGATTTAAATTGTAGCCCTCCCGCAGCGCATCGGCGATTGAGTTGGATTGCAACGCACTTCCTGCAGTTAAACCCATTAACAAGGTTCCCACCGCAAAAATAATGGCCAGCCATTTAAATTTAAGAATATTGGAAAGATAATACATCGGGCCGCCCACATATTCTCCGTCCGGCAACTTAACCCGGTATTTAAACGCTACCATACATTCGCAATATTTGATGGCAAAATTAAAAAAACCGGCTACGATCATCCAGAATAATGCGCCCGGACCTCCTTCCGCGACAGCCGTTGTGACGCCGATGATACTGCCGGTTCCCACCGTAGCGCCAATCATTACAGCCAGGGATCCAAAACTGCTGACCATCCCTTCTGATTCCACTTTCATTACCGAAAGCTTCATGGCAGGCCAAGTATATTTTTGAATAAAATGCAGTCGCAGCGTAAAATAGATGCCTAAAGAAAGCAAAATGATAATCATTGGCGGGCCCCATATAAGCGTATTGAACCCGTTCATTACATCATACGCGTGTTGTACGGAAGGTCCGCTCACAAACGCGCAGAGGGCAGACCATAATTGTTGAATACTTTGCATGAGTTCTTCTTTTCCTCCTTAAATAACTTTTATATTCTACTAAAAATAGAGGAGGAAGAAAAATTTTTGCTTAATATATCATTTTCTGTAAAAGAAATTTTTCCAATTTTCTTCAATATGATATATAATGAAATAACGCGCGGGCCCAGCCTGCATTATCCAAGGAGACGGGTTTATGAATAAACTTTTGGTCGTATTTGTTGTTGCTTTATTTACTGCGGCGGCTTGTTCTTCCGCCAATTCCAATACTAAAACTTCAGCAAGTTCTAATGCTTCTTCCACAGAGACCAAGTATCAGATTATTGACCAGGAATTTGATAACCTTTTGGCGCCGGAAGCGGATTACGATACGATTCCCGATTATGAATTACAAGCGTGCGGGGATTCTTATCTGCCGCCGGTTGAAATGCCTTTAAAAGGCGCGACTAAACCGGCCGTCAGAAGACCCGCTAAGAAAGCGGCATCCCAGAAATCAGTTGCGCAGAACAGCGCCTCTTCTGATAGTTCAACATCCACTGTTACAACAAATAAAAAAGTAATCAATAACACCAATATCTATTATATGGATAATTCCGCTCCGGACGTTTCCACTACGACGACCACCACCTATACCAGCGATGAAGTCCTTCCACCGGCGGATTTATCGGAAACATTATAAATTTTTATGCTTCAGACCATGGATAAAGAAGCCCGTCTTACCGAAGAAGCCCATAGACTTTATGGGCTTCTTCGGACTGTATCAAAAGATAAAAATTCCCATTGGTCTTATGAAGATTGTTTGAAAGCGGCTCCTTATACCCTTTCCATCAACCGTTTTAAAAAAGAACAGAACGCTGTGATTTTGGCTCATTCGTATAGTACGCCGGATTTGGTTTATGGCGTGGCTGACTATCGGGGCGATTCTTATGAATTGGCATGCAAAGCGAGGGAAACGACGGCGGATATAATTGTCTTTGCCGGGGTATGGTTTATGGCAGAAACGGCCAAGATACTCAATCCGGGGAAAAAGGTGCTTATCCCAGCGGGTCGTGCCGGCTGTACATTGGCCGATGCCATGACCGGGACGGATATGAAAAAATTGCGGGCACTGCATCCTGGCGTACCGGCCTTGTGTTATATTAACAGTTTAGCTGAAGTAAAAGCCGAATGCGACGCTTGTGTGACGTCGGGCAATGTGTTCGATATTGCTCAAAAGTTTTTGTCGGATAAATTGATTTTTGTACCGGATTTGCTCATGGCAAAGAATTTAGAGGCAGAGCTTCAGCGCAGAGGAACCCCCAAGGAAATTATTTCTTTTGGAGGCTCTTGCTGCGTACATGATAAGTACCGGCCGGAAGATGTGGAAAAACTCCGGACGGACTATCCGGGGATTAAAATAATTGCCCATCCGGAATGTCCGATTGAAGTTTGCCGGTTGTGTGACTATGTGGGAAGTACGAAAGGGATGTTTTCTTATGTAGGATCCTCTAAGGATAAGATGTTCGGTATGTTAACGGAATTCGGATTGGTCAACCGGCTGGAGGCGGAATATCCGGATAAAAAATTTATTTGGCCGTTTGGCGTTTGCAGTTATATGAAAAAAAATACGTTGGAAAATACGTTGGAAGCCTTAGTGGATCCGCGTCCGGAGCAATTGGTGGAAGTGGCGCCGG
The DNA here is from genome assembly GCA_944325055.1 of uncultured Elusimicrobiales bacterium. GTDB lineage: Bacteria > Elusimicrobiota > Elusimicrobia > Elusimicrobiales > Elusimicrobiaceae > Avelusimicrobium. The sequence continues at coordinate 10,183 of CALUYP010000060.1, forward strand.
AATTGGCGGCCGCGGCTAAAAAATCAATTGATAAAATGTTTGAGCTTGCCCAATGATACAAGATAAAATTATTGAATTGGCTTTATTGGAAGATTTGAGCTTGGGGGATATTACCTCCGATACTATTTTTACGCCCGCGAACCGGGCCCGGGCCGTAATTGCAGCCAAAGAAGATTTAGTGCTTTGCGGGGTAGAGATTGCTGAAGAAATTTTCAGCGCAGTCGATCCGAATTTGCGTTTTACTCCTTTTAAAACAGATGGGGATGCTGTAAAAAAGGGAGAAAAAGTGCTTGAAATCGAAGGGAGAACCCTGTCTATTTTAAAGGCCGAACGTACGGCACTTAATTTTATGCAGCGTATGAGCGGGATTGCTACCGCGGCGCGTTGCTATGCAGCGGTAGGGAAGAAGTATGGCGTAATGATTGTGGATACCCGCAAAACGCAACCTGGTTTAAGAAGGCTCGATAAATATGCCGTGCGTACCGGTGGAGCGCGGAACCACCGTATCAGTTTGGCCGACAGTGTAATGATTAAGGACAATCATATCGCCGCGGCTGGATCTATTACGGCGGCGGTAGCAAAAATTAAAGCGGCCATCGGACATACTCCTAAAATAGAAGTGGAAACTACCAACGCCGAAGAAGTAAAAGAAGCTTTAGCCGCCGGGGCGGATATTATTATGCTGGATAATATGACGCCGCAGCAAGTGGCCCAATGTAAAAAAGAAATCGCCGGACGCGCCATTATAGAAGTTTCCGGCGGCGTCAACAAAGACAATCTGGAAGCTTACTGTCAAGCCGGGCCGGATGTGATTTCGATGGGAGCGCTTACCCATTCCGTTCCAGCAAAAGATTTGAGTTTAAAAATAGTACAATATATCAGTTAAAGATTATAAAAAGGGAGCTGTAAATGAATTATAACAACTTGTTTTCCCAAGTGGTCAGCCGTTCGAAAGCGTCCGCCATTAGAGAACTTTTAAAAATTATTTCCCGTCCTGATATCATTTCTTTTGCGGGAGGATTGCCGGATCCAACATTATTTCCCACAGAGGCTGTAGCTGATATTATGGAACAGGTCATTCACGAGTATCCTAAGCAGTCTCTTCAGTATGGAACCACTGAAGGACACGATGTTTTTAAAAAGGAACTGATTCAGCTGCTTAAAAAAACTGAAAATATTGAAGTCAAAAAGGAGCAATTATTAGTGGTATCAGCTTCTCAACAGGCATTGGATATGACGGCCCGTTTATTTATCAACCCGGGAGACAGCATCATTACAGCTTGTCCCACTTACTTAGGAGCGTTGCAAGCTTTTCAAGTGGCCGGGGCGGATATTACCGGTGCGGAAAGTGATGAATATGGGGTTATCCCAGAAGATTTGGAAAAGAAGTTGGAATGGCTCCGCGCTCAAGGAAAACAATGTAAGTTCGTTTATTTAGTGCCTGATTTCCAGAATCCGACCGGAACCACTATCCCTGAGACACGCCGTCTAAAAATTTTGGAAATCGTGAAAAAATACGATACGTTTATTTTGGAAGATTCTCCCTACCGGCAGGTCCGTTTTGAAGGGCAGTCGCCCCGTACGTTTTATGAATTGGATGATACCCGCAATCACGTGATTACTTTGTTTACTTTTTCCAAAGTATTTGTTCCGGGGTTTCGGTTGGGCTATATTATCGGCCCGGAAGAAGTGATCCGGAAATACGTTATTTTAAAGCAAGCGATGGATCTCTGCACCTCGCCGATATTGCAGTTGGCTACCGCTGAGTATTTGCGCAGGGGCTTATTACTGTCGCATATCGATCAGATTATTGTCATCTACCGCGAAAAACGGGACTTAATGCTTAAAACCTTGGCGGAGTATATGCCAAAGGAAGTTTCTTGGACAAGGCCGGAAGGGGGACTCTTCTTATGGCTGACTTTGCCTAAACATATAGATGCTGCCAAATTGTTGCCGAAAGCTATTGAAAATAAAGTGGCGTATGTCGCCGGAGTGGATTTTTATCCGGCTGGAGATGTATTTAATGACATGCGTTTGAATTTTTCTTATCCCTCCAAAGAACAGATAGTAGAAGGATTGAAACGTTTGGCTCAGGCGATTAAAGATAATTTATAATGAGACATATACGGAAAAACGCTCCAGCCTTAGGCTGGAGCGTTTTGTTATAATTGTTCTTTTTAGTATGGGCATTGACGTACGGATGATTAAGCGGGATCGTGTACAATAGAAATTTCGTGCGTAATCTTTACGTGCCGCGCCACCAAGCAACGCTTGGCCACCTCTACCAAAGCGTTCTTATATTTGTCCGGGAAATCCGGAGGGACATGAATAAACACTTTGATTTTATCAATGACATATTCGCTGATATTCCATTCGGGTTCCAAGGTCAAATAAACGGTTTCAGGCAGATGATGTTGTTTCAGAAAATTTAATACAAATACGCCGCTGCAACTGCCCAAAGAGGCTAAAAATAAATCAATTGGCGTGGGAGCGCTGGAGTCTCCGCCGTGTTCTATGCTTTGATCGGTCATAATGTCGAAATTTTTGACATGTACGTTTACTTTTTTATTTCCTGCAAAGGTAACTTTCATACCTTCGGCTCCTTACTATTTAAATAAAGTTGATTACTTATACAGTATAATTATCGTCGGATAAAAAATCAAGTCCCCTGCAAATTCAAATGAGGCTAAAATCCAGCTCAGAAAACGCATGAAATAGGACTTAAGTCTCTTTTTAAAATAGGTCTAAAGACCCTAGTGTTTTTAATCTTTTTTTAGCAAAATAATCATATATGAAAAAAAGTATCTTTTTTGTTTTTTGTATTTTAATTTTTGCAAATTGTACGTTTGCTCAAAAATTTCCAATTCGCAAGTTGCCTCTTTTAAATAAGGAAGGGGGAGCTTTAATCTGTAACAAATCACTTTCACAGTACCCAGAGACTTTTAATATTACTAATATCCGAGAAGTAGTTGATATGGGAAAGCTTTCTTCCCAATTGTTTGAACAAATATCAGAGAAAGCCCTGGCTGGTCAGTATCGTTTGTTTGCAGAACGATTAAAAAAGATGCATCCAAGACTCATTATTTTATCTTATCGCGTTCATGAAGGAACCCGTTTACCATCTGAATATTTTGATAGGCTTGAAAAAGAACTGTTAGCGGCGCAAGAAGATGCCGAAAATATGTTTAAGCAAAAATATCAAGATCCTTTTGTGAACCGAGATTTTAGAGAAAATGCATTTTTTCTTTCTTTATTAGAGGAATCGGTGGCTTATCGGATGTCCCATTTTTTATCTTCTATTAGCAACACGGAAAGAGTGCAACTGCTTAAAGTATTAATGCGGGGGACCATGCTTTCTCCTCTTAATATGTTGGAATTTTATACTGCCGTTCTTGCTAGAGAAAGTCATGAAGGATTGGGAATATTAGGAAAAAAAATTCAACAAATAGAACGTTATGGAGACCTTAAAAAGTCGGTTCGGCGTTGTGTAAACCAAGCAGCTTGGAAAGGAACCGAAAGCCGGATAGAGTCGGTTAGTCAGTTAAGGGAGTTGTTTATTAATGAATTGATTTCTTATTCTAGTTCTTTTGCCCAGGATAGGCAATCTTTGGAAGACTGGAATTTGTTGATTAATTTTCTGAAGAAGAAGCAAATGAATAATCCGTAAACCATTTTAGCAAATTAGGATTTATTTAAAGGGCTTGCTATTATAGGCGACAAGCCCTTTTTTATAGAAAAATTTACGGATATATTGAATCATGTGATAATTAGAATCTATAAAAATCCCCCCGGAGTTTCGGGGGGAAAAACAGGGAGTCTGTGTAGGCGTTAACTAAAGAGCCATGTTTTGAGTAAGTAACTAAGAGCGGATATTGCTGCCGCAGCCGGTATAGTTACGAACCAAGCCCATACGATTCGGTTGGCCACACCCCAGCGTACGCAGGATAAGCGCCGCAAGGATCCGATTCCGACAATGGCCCCTGTGATGGTGTGAGTCGTGCTGACCGGCACTCCCAAGACAGAAGCAATAAAAAGCGAAATGGCGGAACCGGATTCAGCACAGAATCCGTCTACCGGTCGCAGGCGGGTAATTTTTTGTCCCATCGTTTTAACAATTCGCCAACCGCCCGACAGCGTACCTAACGCAATGGCTCCGTGACATAAAAGTACTACAGAAAGCGGTACGATGAACGCGCCTTGGGTGACCGCATGCATTTCTTCGTGGGTCAGCAAAAAGTCTCGTATAGGAGCGACTTCATTGCCGGCGAGTCCGCCCAACAACAGCATACTGATGATTCCCATCGTTTTTTGGGCGTCATTTCCGCCATGTCCTAACGAATAAGCCGCGGCAGAAAGCAATTGCCCTTTTCGAAACAGATGGTCCACTTTGTAGGGATTAAATGAGCGAAACACATTAAATACAATGATTCCAATAATGGCGCTCAATAAAAATCCCAACAGCGGAGAGAGGAAAATGAATAATACGGTTTTTAAAATACCGCCTGCCACCAACGCATCTACTCCGCCTTTCACGAATCCCGCTCCAATAAGCCCGCCGATCAACGCATGGGAAGAACTGGACGGCAACCCCCACCACCAAGTGAGAATATTCCAAATACAGGCTCCCATTAAGGCTCCGAAAACGAGGTTGGAGTCCACTATTTGGATGTCTACAATGCCGGCGCCGATGGTTTTAGCCACTCCGGTATGAAATACCAGAAAAGCCACAAAGTTGAAGAAAGCCGCCCAAGCAACCGCCGCCTTAGGCGACAAGACGCGCGTAGACACCACCGTCGCAACCGAATTGGCTGCGTCGTGGAATCCGTTTAAATAATCAAAGAATAACGCTAAAATAATTAAGAACAATATCCAAAGCATATTTTCCTTCCTTAATTATTTTTAACCAAAATGGATTCCACCATATTCGCGACGTGTTCGCAATAATCTGTTACGAGTTCCGCCAGTTCATACAGTTCTTTTTGTTTGATGACCATGAGAGGATCTTTTTCGTTTTCAAACAGATAAGAAATGGCTTCATCCCGCAAGACGTCTCCTTCATTTTCCAAGCGGTTAATTTCTACGCATTGGCGTAGAGTCTCTTTCATATTTTTATTGCTTCTTAAAGAAGCCAGCGCTTTTTGAAGGGCGTGGGTGGTGGCTTCGATGGTATTTGCCATTTTACGGCTAAATTCGGTGGGTTTTTGGATTTTATAGAGATGGAATCGATTGGTAATCAGATAAATCCCGTCCACGATATCATCCAGGCGGTTGGCCAGCGCCAGAATATCTTCCCGGTCAAAGGGGGTAATAAAAGTTTCGTTCAGCGTGTTGATTGTCGTATGGGTAAGTTCATCTCCATAATGTTCGATTTCATGCATAGCCCGGACATTTTCGGGGGTAAATTCTCCGTTGTTTACCAGTTTTTTGTAAAAACCGGCTGCACGGACGATATTCTCAGCTTGTTTGTCGAATAAGTCAAAGAACTTTACTTCTTTTGGTAAGAACATAATTTTTACTCCATTATTTTTATTTTGTTTTTATCTTGCTTCTTGCGGGCCCGGCAAGTACCATACCAGCCGGGAGGATACTGCATATACTGCTTTCAAAACGGATTAAAAACGCCCGTTCAGATAAGTGAACGGGCGTAAGTAAAACTAATTTTTTAACTCCTGTTTCAACTGCTCAGGTAGGTTTATGGCGGCTTTTAATAAGAACGGTCGTTTTTTAACCTCCTCAATAAAAGCGGCGTCGCGCAGTTTGTTGCGGTAATCTTTTTCTTGGAAAATATAGCGGAACTTGGTATACACGTCATATGTTCCGGCTAATAAGGCCACAATGTCCTGCACGCCGACAATTTCTTCATCAGTCGGAATTACAAATATCTTTACTTTGGAATGATCCGCAGAAATGCGGCATTCGGCTTTATTAGTATCTGCCGCGTTGTTGCGTTCTTCATCCAAAACAATTCCGAAGTTTTCCAATCCTTTTAAAATCATTTCGCGGATATTAGAGGCACGTTCTCCGACGCCAGCCGTGAATACGATGCTGTCTAAACGGCCCAAAGCTGCCATATATGCGCCGATGTATTTTTTGACGCGGTAGCATTCTACATCCAGCGCCAGTTTACATAGTTCATCGCCGTTGGCGGCTCCTTTGCGTACGTCGCGTTGGTCGGCAAATCGGTCGCCGGTCAGGGCATACATCCCGCTTTTTTTATTTAAAACTTTATACATTTCGTCCGGATTCATATTGAGTTTTTTCATCATATGAAAACAAATGGACGGATCTATATCGCCCGAACGAGTCCCCATAACCAGCCCTTCTAACGGGGTAAGGCCCATACTGGTGTCCAAGCATTGCCCGTTTTTAACGGCGGTCACGCTGGCTCCAGCCCCTATATGACAAACGATCGTATTGACTTCATCCACATTCTTCCCCAGTAACACTGCCGCGCGGCGGGAGGTGTACAAAACAGAAGAACCGTGAAAGCCGTAGCGGCGGATTTGATAGTCCGTATACCACTTGCGCGGCAACGCATACATATAAGAAGAAGCCGGCATCGTTTGGTGGAAAGCCGTATCCATCACGCAAACGTGCGTGACGTCGGGTAACAAGGCGCGGGCGGCTTCAATCCCCATAATGTGGGCCGGGTTATGAAGGGGCGCTAAATCGGAGATGTTTCTTAATTCTTCCACTACTTTATCGTCTACGATAACGGATTTGGCGAATTTACCGCCGTGTACGATGCGGTGTCCTACGGCGCTGATGACGTTAATATTTTCAATAACCCCGTGTTCTTTATCGGTTAACGTCTCGATGACGAGGTTGATGGCGTCTTTATGGTCTTTGCAGTTTCTTTTGAGTTCAAAGGTAGGGTATCCGTTGCGGTCTTGCGAAATAAAAGAGCCTTCTATCCCGATGCGTTCCACGGCGCCGGCGCAAAGACTTTTTTTCTGGTCCCAATCATAAACGCTGTATTTAACGGAAGAGCTTCCGCAGTTTAAAAATAATATAATCATATAAATGTGATTCCTTGTTGCTCCTAGAAGGGAGCGGAAAATTTATGGAGGAAAATCCTCCCTCATTATTATTGTAGCAAAAAGCGGAAGAAGTCGTAATTGAATTTTATGGTTTATTTTTCTGTTGCGTACCGGCGGTCGTTTTGTTAGTATGAAAAAAGGAGAATATATGAAATTAAAATACGGATTTTTATTAGGTTGTATTCTTTTTTCTTGTATAGCGGCGGGGGCTTTAGGTCTTTACCAGCCGGGCCGGTTAGATGATGTGGCCGGTGTGCCTGGCAAGCGCGGTTACGGCGGAGACGGCGGAGACGCTCTCAACGCCCGGCTTGGCAGCCCTATGGGAATAGCGGTAGATGATCGGGGCAATATTTATTTTTCTGATACAGTCAATCACCGGATCCGGCGGGTTGATGCGCGCACCGGAGGAATAGATACGGTTGTCGGTACTGGAAAGAGAGGCTTTGATAATGACGGCGGGAACGCCGATATGGCTACTTTAAACGGTCCGACGGGATTGGCATTTGATACGCTGGGCAACTTGTATATTGCTGATACGGGCAATCAACGTATTCGTATGTACACTCCCAAAGGATATTTGTATACCGTTGCGGGGGACGGACGCAAAGGATATAATGGAAACGGAATGCGTCCGTTGTCATCCAGTTTGAATAATCCTACCGGAGTGGCTGTCAGCCCGCAGGGGGAACTTTATATTTCTGATACGGGTAACAATTTGGTGCGCAAAATAGACCGACACAGCGGATTTTTGATTGACGTTGTGGGAACCGGAGAAGCCGGAGACAGCGGGGATTTTGAATTGGCGGAAAATGCCCGGCTCAATAAACCTTCCGCACTTGTATTTGACTCACGTGGGAATTTATTTATTGCCGATACGGGAAACCACCAAATACGTTGGGTAGAGCCGCAACACCATTTGATTTTCACCATTGCCGGCACGGGGGAACGCGGTTTCTCCGGTGAAGGAGACCGCAGATGTACGGACAGCGCTTTTAGCAACCCTACGGGGCTGGCGGTGGATAAATTGGGACGGCTGTATATTTCCGATACGGATAACCAGCGTATTCGGCGTTTGACCGTGGAAAGCAGAATGGACAGTAAGGTGGTAAGCGTAGCCGGTACTGGAGAACGCGGATATAATGGAAGCGGGCTGGATGCTTGGGATACGAAACTGGCGTACCCGGGCGCGATGACCATTACCCGCTTTGATTTATTGTTTTTTGTGGATACGGGTAATAATTTAATCCGGCGTGTTCAGGGAATATCTACGGTGGAGCCTCCCGTTAAGTATACGGGTTATGGAGAGGCGGACAAACAGCCGGATGAACGAAATTTTCTGCAGGTGTTGTTCGGTGCAGGGAAAAAGAATCCGCAGCCGGCGGCAGCGGAACAAGCTGATTAAAAACAAATAAATTATAGAAACGGCGCGTCTGATACTTTCGGCCGTGCCGTTTGGTATTTAACGGCTGTTGTATCGCGTAGAAATAATGCTACAATATTCTATCTTTTTGAAGGGAGACTTATTATGATTTATACCCGTTTTGCCATACGTCTGGCTGCATTTTTGAGCGCATTGTTCATTTCAGCGGGGAGTTTATCCGCCGCGCCGGCTTTAAAAATATTATCTGCCACGCCAAAAGGGCAGTTAAATTATACCGGCCGACAAGCGGTAAGCATTGCGTTTAACCAACCGGTTGCCGAATTGGGGGAAGGAAGTCAGTTTTCAGCCGAAGATTGTCCTATTTCTATTACGCCTGCCGTAAAAGGTACCTGCCGCTACAGCGGAACGCAGACTCTTTTGTTTGAACCGGATTCCGACTGGCCAGTCTCCACCCGTTTTACGGTGCGTTTGAAAGCCGGATTCAAATCGGCTGTTTCCGGCAAAAAGCTGGCGCAGGATTATGCGTTTGATTTTACGACGGCCTTGCCGCAGGTTAATTCCGTGCGTCCCGGCAATAACGAACGCTGGATTAACTTGTATCCCACGCTGTATGTCATTTTTAATATGCCGGTGGATATGAAAACCATATCCGATTATGTCGAACTTTCTTATATGCAGCAGCCGGAACCTACGCTCAGCGAAAAAATAGGACTTTCCAAGAAGAAACGCCCCGCCGTGAAAAGGAATTTGCCGCTGGTAATCCGTCCCATCAGCTCGTTGGAATACGATAAAGATTTTTCCTATTACCAAAACAAAGAAAGAATTATCGCCATCAATTCACTTGATACATTGCAGAAAGGAACCCAATATACGCTGACTTTAAAAGAAGGGTTGCTGGGTACGATGGGTCCGTTGGGAATGGCTAAGGAGTATCAAAGCAGTTTTTATACGTATCCGGAATTGGATGTGGTGGGCAAGACGGACGCAGGATGTCTGCCGTTTGTACCGTCGGTGGAATTTACTTCTCCGGTGCGTATGCGCGAATTATATGCGGCGTCGAAAGTGGAGCCGGCTTCGGCCAAACGCGTATTGTCGGAACAGGAACTGAACGTGCTGGGTACAGACGTGGTGGATAATAAAACGGGAACAGCGTATTTTCGAACCCCGCTTTCTTTTTTGGAATTGCAGCCCGGTCAAAAGGTAACGGTTACGATTGGGAAAGAAGTGCGTGATATTTACGGGAATGCATTAGGGCAGGATTACCAGATGACGGTTTCAAACAGCGGTTATTGTCCGGCGGCGGATTTCTCCGGCGGATTGGGCGTATTGGAAAGTTACTTAAGCCCCCGTTTGCCGATTGACCTGATGAATACGCCTTCTCTTCCAGTGCGCGGGGCGCGTTTTAACAAAGAAAATTTTATTCCGTTTGATCAACAAACCGTCAGTTATTGTGCTCAAAAGCCGCTTACAGATCCCACTTTTTCGGGGAACTATACATTTAAAGATGTGAAAGACCGTACCGTTAAAACTTTTATTGACTTGAACCGGTTTAATCCCACCGCTAAAGACAGTATTATTTTCAGCCAAGTAAAATTAACGGATAAGAAATACGGGAATAAGGAATGTTGGGTTTCTTCTACGGATAATATTACGGATGTGGGAATTACTTTTAAAACTTCTCCGCAGGATATTTTGCTCTGGACCACTTCTCTGCAAACGGGAGAACCGTTAGCCAATTTGACGGTGGAGCTGCGCGGAAAAGACAATAAAATTTTATGGACGGGCAGCACGGATATGAATGGTCTGGCGCATGCGCCGGGCTGGACGAAACTGGACGTGGAAGCCAAATCTTGGAGCCAACCGGAGATTTATGCGTTTGTTTCCAGTGCGGGCGGAGACGCGGTGGTAAGTAATTTATGGAACCAAGGGTTGGAACCGTGGCGTTTTAATTTAAGCTATGATTATAATCCGCAGCAGGAATATGTGCGTTCGTATGTGTTTGCCGACCGCGGAGTATATCGTCCGGGTGAAAGGGTGTATATCAAAGGGGTTTCGCGTTTGATGCAGGACGGCGTTTGGCAACTGCCGGATGCGGTGCGCGGTACGGTGCAAATTACCGATGCGCGCGGAGAGGAAGTTTTTAAAAAGGACGTGACGGTTTCCTCCGGAATGGGTACATTCGATTTGCAGTTTGATATTCCCAAAACGGCTTTTACCGGATCTTGGAACGTATCGTTTAAGCCGGTTATCAAAGGCGGTGAAGACGCGGCTGAATCGTATTATTCGTTTCGGGTAGAAGCGGTCAAACAAGCTGATTTTAAAGTCAATTTGCGTCCGGCGTCGGAAAATTATTTTCCCGGGCAGGAAGCTTCTTTTGCTGCCTCAGCTCAGTATAATTTTGGATCACCTTTAGCGGGTGCAAAGGCCCAGTGGACTTTGCGACGCGAAATGGCGTGGTTTGACCCCGAAGGATTTGACGGATACACGTTTACTCCTTATTTCCTGCGCGAAGAAGAATATAAAGAAAACGGGAAACTTTTGCTGAATTCTTCCGGTGAACTAAATGACAAAGGCGCTCTTTCATTTTCCGCCAGAATGCCTTCCGTTCTATTTCCGACGCGTGTTTATGCGGAATTAGGGGTGCAGTCTCCCGCGCGGCAGGAATTGTTTGCCCGTGCGTCGGTACTGGTGCATCCGGCGGATTTTTATATAGGCAGCAAACTGCTGGAAGAGCGGGTGGAACTGGGCGAACCCGTGGAGGCGGAAATCATTGCCGTGACACCGGAGGGAAAGAGAACGGAAGCTTTTGTGGCGGCCAAAATTTATAAAGAGCAATGGTACAGCGTACGCAAAACGGGTCTTTCGGGCAGGTTGGAGTGGATCAGCGAAAAGAAGATCACAGAACTGCCCGACCAAACCTTAAAAGTGGGTGAAAAAGGAGCCGTATTGAGTTTTAAACCCCAAGAAGCCGGAAGCTATTATGTGAGGCTGTTTTCTGAAGATGCCTCAGGCCGTAAAGTAATGGGAGGATTTAATATCTTTGTGTATGGGGAAGGAGAAGCTTATTGGAAAAAAACAGATGACGATTTACTGGTGCTCAAACAGGATAAAAATTCCTATAAACCAGGTAAAACGGCCCGTATTTCCGTAGCCTCTCCCTATGAACAGGCCCTTGCCTTGGTAACGGTGGAACGGGAAGGGATTTTGGATGCTTGGATTACTCCCGTAAAAGGCGGAGCGGATTATATTGAAGTGCCTATAAAACCTTCTTATTTGCCTAACGTATACGTTGGAGTTGTCTTGGTTCGCGGACGCAGTGCCGATCCGGTGGACGCAAAAGGGTTGGACTTGGGTAAGCCGCAGGGCAAAGTAGGCTATGTCAATTTGACGGTACAGCCCGATTCCAAGCAAATAAAACCAGTTATTAAGAGCAATAAAAAAGAGTACCGCCCCGGAGAGGAAGTAACCTTAAAAATTACCGCCAAATCCAACGCCAAAAATGTTCCTGCCGAAGTGGTGGTAATGGCGGTGGATGAAGGGATATTGGCATTGACCGATTATAAAACGCCGGATTTATTTGGTTATTTCTATGGGTCACGGCCGGTATCGGTGTTCACAATGGATAACCGGGTGTATGTAGTCGGACAGCGCAATTTTGGCGAAAAAGGAGAAAACCGTGGCGGCGGCGGTTCGGCTGACGCCAAACTGGGCGGTGCGGATTTACGTTCGAATTTTACTTTTACTCCTTACTTTAACGCAGCGGTCAAAACGGATAAAAAAGGACGTGCGGAAGTAAAATTTAAACTGCCTGACAATTTGACCAAATTCCGTATTATGGCGGTTGCAATGACGGCGGATGAATTTGGTTCCGCCGAGACGTTTATACAGGTTTCGAAGCCTGTTATGATTACTTCCAATTTGCCGCGTTTTGCGCGCAAAGGGGACAAGTTTTCCTGCGGGGCGGTCATCTATAACTATGAAGACAAAAAAGGCGAAATGACCGTTACGGCTCAAGCCCAAGGAGCGATAGAATTAACCGGTCCGTCGGAACAGACAGTCCAAATACCGCTGGGACAGGCGCGCGAAGTCACTTGGCCCTGCCAAGCGGTTCAAGACGGTACGGCAAAGGTGGCTTTTAGCGTAAAAGCTAAATCTGAATCGGACGGTGTGTTGGCTCAATTGGCGGTGTCTCCGGTGGAAAAAAAGCAAACTTTGGCGCTTTATGCTTCTACGGCGGCTTCACAGGAAGAATTGCTTGATAAACCCGGTAATTTAAACGAATCGGCCGATAACCGCATTACGCTTTCGTTGGCGTCGACCGCCTTGCTGAATTTGAAGGGTTCCATGGTGTATTTGATGACATATCCGTATGATTGTTTAGAACAACAAATGTCAAAGATGGTGCCTGTCATTGCGGGATCGGCGTTGGTGGAAGATTTTAAACTGGGCGATATGGCGAAATTGAAAGGACAAGTACAGGATATCTTAAATAACGTATCTCTGTATCAATCCGGTGCGGGCGGATACGGCTATTGGAAAAATTCACTTCCTGATCCATATGTAACCGCTTATACCTTGGAAGTGAACTATTTAGCCAGGCAGGCTGGTTAAAAAAAAAAAAAAAAATCACTTGAGGAGGCCGCAAAATGGCTTGAAGGCGCT
>CALUYP010000061.1 GCA_944325055.1 uncultured Elusimicrobiales bacterium
ATAATTTCATTCCGGTAGTGGTGGCTTCCGCCAACGGAAATTTGACGGACGTATTATTAGATCATGCTTTTAGCATTACGCCTTCTCCCGAAAAAAGGGAATTGGATATGTTGGTTACTACTGGGGAACGCGTCAGCGTGGCGTTATTATCCATTGCGCTGCGTGCGATAGGGGTTCCGTCCGTATCGCTTACCGGTTCCCAAATCGGGCTGATTACCACCTGTACCCATACCGGGGCGGATATTTTAGAGTTGAAAGGAAACCGTTTGGTGCGCGAAATCCAAGACGGACATGTGCCGATAGTCGCCGGGTTCCAAGGGATTGGAGAAAATAAAGAGATCACTACTTTAAAACGCGGCGGCAGCGATGTTTCTGCGGTGTTTTTGGCGGCACAGTTGGGGGCGGACCATGTAGAAATGGTCAAGGACGTTGATGGCGTTTATTCGGCTGATCCCAATAAAGATCTAAAAGCCCAGAAATATGAAGTACTCGATTTTGATGAAATGTATAAGCTGGCTCTCAACGGCGCGAATGTACTCCATCCGGACGCGGTGCGCTTGGCAAAAGAAAAAGGCGTCGAAATACGTATTGTGCATTATCAAACCGGGCAAACGGGTACAGTGATTAAATAGCGCTTTATGAAACCGGTATTTAAGTTTAACGCTTTTGGCGTGATTTCTTTTGCGGTATTGTGCGGGTTATTTTATTGGTTGTGTCCTACCATCAGCCATGCCGCGTTGCGTTACGTCGTGTACGGCGTTTTAATGCTGGGGGCCTTTTGTGCCTGCTTTTTGGTTGTAAAACCTAAATAATTTACGGACGCCCGGAATAACGCCGGGTGTTTTTTGCGGCTTTGCGTTGGCGGCAATTGACGCGTTCCGCGTAAAAAAGTACACTGTCAGACGGCAGTTTAATTGATTTTCTTGATAAGGGAGTTGTTTTATGACCAGATACAGCGGTGTGGTTTCGCGCGGCGTTCGGATGCCTTTGATTACGGAAGGAACGGATATTGTACCGATTATTGCCAAAACTTTGGTCGAAGCGGCCCGGGAAGAAGGATTCGTTTTTAAAGAACGCGCCGTCGTAGGCGTGACGGAATCGTTGGTGGCGCGCAGTCAGGGAAATTTTGTGACGCTTTCGGATATTTCCGCTTCCGTTTCAGAATTGTTTCCGGAAGGAGATGTGATTATTTTTTCTCCTATTTTAAGCCGCAACCGCTTCTTGCCGATGTTGAAAGGAATTGTCGGTGGGATAAAAGGGAAAGTGCATATTGTGCTGACGCTCCCTTCCGATGAAGTAGGAAACCCCTCTTGTGATAATCCGTACGGTTATGGGGAAGGTATTTTTGGTGAAGAGAGCGAATATTTTCATTTTGTCCACCCGATTACCAAATCCAACTATTCCCAGCTTTATAAAGCGTTGGATCCGCAGCGTATTTCCATTTCCTATGTTTGGGGGATTGATAATTTTATAAAAGCGGTTAATGGAAAAGGGGGGCAGGCTCTTGTTTGTACGGTGCATAACCGTCAAGTCTATTCCCAAAAGTTACGAGAAGCCGATTTTAAAACATATACGTTGGCGGATATTTGCGCCAAACCCATGCGTGAAGGGGCCGGTTTTAACGCCGAGTATGGCCTTTTGGGATCCAATTATTCCAACCAAGACCGCGTGAAACTCTTCCCGCGCGACTGCCAGATTTTTGTGGAACGGTTGCAGTCCGAATTGGCTGTGCAAACGGGCGTGAAACCGGAAGTAATGATTTACGGCGACGGCGCCTATAAAGATCCCGCCACCGGCATTTGGGAGCTGGCTGACCCGATCGTCTGCCCGGCTGCGACAGCGGGACTTTCCGGCATGCCGCATGAAACCAAATTGAAATCGCTGATTGATTCGGGAAAGGATGTAGAGAAAGAAGTGCAGTCCAATGCCGGCGGTCAGGCATTGGGTACGACTCCGCGCCGGTTAACCGATTTGTTGGGGTCTTTGTGCGATTTGACCAGCGGTTCCGGAGATAAAGGAACTCCTGTGATCTATATTACCGGTTATTTTGATAATTACTATACCAAATAGTTTTCCGGCGGCGGGGAATATCCCCGCCGCTGTTTCTATACCGTTATATCCCGTTATTTATTAAGGATTGAGGGGACCGGGACGGATGCCGGATCGCATTTCAAGCAAAACCTCAAAAAAGCGTATTTTTTGCATATCTTTCCCTGCGAAAATATGCTATGATATGGACTATGGAAAACATCGTCATTTTACAACTCATCGGTTTTACCGTTTGTTTTATTTTATTATTTATTTTTACAGCCAAATACCGTGCTGCTTTGGCGCATGAAACGGATTTTGAGCCGGCGGTGGAAGATTTAACCGTAGTTACGGTAGCCCAGCCGCCTGCTTTCAAACCGCGGGCTTCCATTTTAAATTCGCTTCAAGGGAATACTTCTTTGGAAACGGCCGATTTAAAAGAAAAAGTAAAAGATTTGCACTACCGGTTGGAAGAATTGAAAGTTTCGCATGACAAGTCCAACGCCGAAATTTCCAAGCAGCTTTCCCGTTTGGAACAACGCCTGAGTACTTTTGAGCAGGAATATGTAACAAAACTGCAGCCTACTTTGATCAGCCTGATTGAAGAATTGGAAAATATAAAAGTAGCTGAAGATAAATCCCAAAAATAATTTATTTTTTGTTTGGAAAGCCAACAAAACCGCCGCTTATTTTGCGGCGGTTTTTACTTTTTATACGATTGTATAATTAAAATAAAGTTTCTTTTTGCTTTTCAAAAATTAAAAATGGGCTATTTTTTGCCATTTTGTAAATATTTTCTGAAAAGCAGTTCTTGACGGGAGAAAAATTTTCAGCGGAAAAAAGCATTCGAAATTCTGACAAATCAAATTAGGTTTTGTCAATACTTAAGTCAAAAAAAGCGTCCGCAAATTTGTTTTGCTTCTATAAAATTTCATAAAATATACCTATATACGTATGCCAAGGAAAGAGGATTTTACGTTAGGAGACAAAATGAAAAATAAAAACCTTGAACCTATTGCGATCGTTGGTATGGGCGCAATTATGCCCGGAGCGTTAAACAAAGACGAATTCTGGAGCAACATAAAAGAAGGCAAATACTGCATTACGGAAGTTCCTGCATCTTACTGGGATTACAAACTTTTCTACAGTCCCGATCATAAAGCCGAAGATAAGCTGTATTCCAAAATCGGTGGTTTTATTCCCCAATCTTTTAAATTCAATTCCTTAAAATACCGCATTCCTCCGCAAATTGCCAAACAAATGGACACGGTCCAGCACTTGGCGATTGAAACGACGCGCATGGCGTTGGAAGATGCCGGTTACGATAAGAAAGAATTTGACCGGAACCGTACGGCGGTTATTATTGGGAACTCGATGGGCGGTATGAAGAACGAGATGTCCAACACGCGCCTCAACCGTCCTTTCTTATACGAAATTCTTAAAAATACTCCTTCTTTTAAATCGTTGGCTCCGGCCGACGGCCAGAAAATGCTGGACGAAATGGATGCGGGCGTACGCGAAAAATTTACCCCGATTACCGAAGACTCCATGCCGGGCGAACTGGCCAACGTCATTCCGGGCCGCGTAGCCAACGTGTTTGACTTACACGGCACGAACTTCGCGGTGGACGCGGCGTGCGCCACGTCATTGGCGGCTATTGACCAGGCGGTCAACGGGCTGCGCATGGGCAATTTTGATATGGCCATTGCAGGCGGTGTAGACCAGATGATGTCTCCCTCTGCCTACATCAAGTTCTGCAAAATCGGCGCTTTGTCCGACACGGGTTCTTATCCGTTTGACGCGCGCGCCAACGGCTTTGTAATGGCCGAAGGCGCCGGGATGGTCATTTTAAAACGTTTGTCTGACGCCGTTAAAGACGGCGACCGCGTTTATGCCGTCATCCGCGCCGTAGGCGCTTCTTCCGACGGGAAAGGAAAAGGCATTACCGCTCCTAATCCCAAAGGGCAGAAGCTGGCCGTAGAAAAAACTTTTGAACAATTGGATTATACGCCCGAAGCCGTTGGGCTGGTGGAAGCGCACGGTACGGGTACGCGCGTGGGCGACGCTGTAGAACTCGGCGTGCTGACTGAACTCTTTGGGCCGTATGTTAAACCTGCCAGCGTTGGGTTGAGCAGTGTAAAAAGCCAGATTGGCCACGCCAAAGCGGCGGCGGGGATTGCTTCATTAATTAAAACGTCGCTGGCCTTATATAATAAGGTATTGCCGCCGTCTGTCAATTTTGAAACGCCCAACCCGATTGTAGATTGGGCGACCTGCCCCTTCCGCGTGATTACTAAAGCGGAAGAATGGCCCGGCGATAAAATCCGCCGCGCTAACGTGTCTGCCTTTGGTTTTGGCGGTACGAACTTCCACGTGGCGATGGAAGAAATGAATGACAGCTTGCTTAAAAAAGCGCAAGAAGCCACACAACAAACTACCGTTTCCGTACCTGTACAGGAGAATTCTACTATGAACAGCCGTAATTCTTATATCCTTCACGTTCCGGGGGAGAAGATCCAGAGCGATGTGTTGACTTTTTCCGCGCCCACGAAACAAGAACTTTTCAACGTGTTGGATAAAGCCGTTGTCGCTATTGAATATGATCCTACTTATTTGCCGAGTATTTCTTATAAGAACCATATGGAAAAACCGGCTAAGTTTGCGGTAACAATTAATGTGGAATCTCCGGAAAAGTTAAAAGAGAAAATAGAATTTTTCAAGAAAACGGCTTCTTCGCAAGAGGTGTGGGAGCAGGAGTCTCTCTACCTGAAGATGAAAGGGATATATCCGTTTATTCCGTCTGAAATCAAACCCAAAGTCTGCTTTATGTTCCCCGGCCAAGGGTCGCAGTATGTGGATATGATGAAAGACTTGGCCTCTAAATATAAGGTAGTGCAAGACACTTTTGACGAAGCGGACCGCCTGCTGGTAAATATCATTGGGCAGAATTTGACGGATACGTTGTGGAGTAAACCCGGCGAGACGAAAGAACAGATTGCCGTACGCGAAGCGGCGATTAAAAAGACGGAAATGACGCAGCCGGCCGTTTTGACGGCGGATATTGCGATGATGCGTCTGTTGTCTTCTTTTGGGATTAAACCCGATGTGGTAATGGGACACAGCTTGGGTGAATATGCGGCGGCGGTGGCTGCCGGTATTTTCGATTTTGAAAACGGTTTGAAGGCCGTTTGTACGCGTGGGAAAGTCATGTCCGAAATTAAAGTGGAAGATAATGGCAAGATGGCTTCTATTGCGGCTCCGGTGGAGCGGGTAGAACCCGAACTGGCGCGTATCAGCGGTTATGTGGCTGTAGCCAACAAAAACTGCCCGACGCAAACCGTTATCGCCGGCGCCAGCAAATCCATTGACGACGCGATTAAAATGTTTACCGATATGGGCATCCAAGCGGTTCAGATTCCTGTATCTCACGCGTTTCACTCTGCCATTGTCCGCCCGGCTATGCCGCAGTACCGTGCTTTCTTGGATACGCTGACCTTTAACGCGCCCAAAATGCCGATCACGACTAACGTAACGGCGGAATTCTATCCGAGCGATCCGGAGAAAATCAAAGATTTAATGGTTACGCAGATTTCCCACTCCGTGGAATGGATCAAACAGTTGCAGACCACCTACGATTCCGGGGTGCGCTTGTTTGTAGAATGCGGACCTAAGAGGGTGCTTTCCGCATTAGCCACAAATACGCTGTCTGATAAAAAAGACATCAAGGTATTGGCTTCCAACCACCCCAAAAAAGGCGGCATTGTGGAATTCAACGATTTGTTTGCCAATTTGATTTTTTCCGGCATTCATTTGGATTGGGAAGGAACGGATATGTATGGCAACAACTCTACCTTTAATCCGGCGTTTGTCAGCTGGGTAACCGGAAATGCCACTCCGACGGAAAAAGTTGCCGGCACCGTGCAAGCAAATACTGTTTGCGCGTGCAAAGCGGCTCCGAGCTCTTGCAATGGTAACGGCGGCAAAAAGTCCGTGGTTATCAGCGGTATTGCCGCAGGCGGCCCGGGCAGCTGGGACAAAATCTTCCGCGAGGGCGTTTTGGATGAAATTCTTTCCGGCCGCAATATGATTGAACCCGTCAGCTCGGAAATCCAGCAGAAACAAATTGATCAACATGTAGAATTTGTCATCAAATCCAAAGACGGCAACCACCGCATTGAACGCTTGACCTCTCCGATGCAAGCCATTAAACTAGCGGCTAAAGGCGGCGCGTTTGATCTGGAGAAAGAATTTGGTCTGCCGGCCAAATGGGTGCGTTCGATGGACCGCAGCTTCCAACTGGCGATTGCCGCCGGTATTTTGGCGTTGAAAGACGCGGGTATTCCATTGGTGCTTTATTACAAACCCACCTCTACGGGCGGCTACTTGCCCGACCGCTGGGGTCTGCCGGCTGATATGATTGACGAAACGGGTGTAATCTTTACTTCTGCTTTCCCGGTAGCCAACAGCATGATGGGCGACTTGTCCAAACGCGTGGCGGGATTACTCAATAACAAGACCGCCAAAGAAGTCCGCGCGTTCTGCGATAAATTTATTTCTCAGATTTCCGACCCGGCTCTGAAAGCCGAAATTGAAGCGTGGTATCAGGCCAATTTCAAAGACAAAGAAGTGGAGCCGGAAGCGTTTACGTCTGAATTTATTTTAAAGACGATTATTATTGCCCACTCGCACTTCTGCCAATGGATTCGCGCCCGCGGTCCGGCGACTGCGATGAGCGCCGCCTGTGCTTCTACGGCGCAAGCGGTGGCCGTGGCGCAGGATTGGATTAAACTCGGTCGCTGCAAACGTGTGATTGTTCTCAGTGCCGACGACCCGACTAACGACAATGTATCCGAATGGATTTTAACGGCCTTCTTGGCCTCTGGTGCTGCCACGACTGAAGCGGACGTAACCAAAGCTGCCTTGCCTTTTGACCGCCGCAGAAACGGCATGATCGTAGGCATGGGGGCGGTATCTTTGGTTGTGGAAGATGAAGCCGAAGTAGCCAAACGCGGTATGAAACCGCTTGCCAAAATCTTGTCTACGGAAATTGCCAACAGCGGTTTCCACGTAACCCGCTTGGATGTAGCGCATGTGGCGCAAGTGATGAATCGCTTGGTAACGACCGCGGAAAAAGAATATGGTTTAAACCGTTCCGATATCGCCAAGCAATTGGTGTTCATCTCGCACGAAACGTACACGCCGGCGCGCGGCGGATCCGCCAGCGCGGAAGCGTATGCGTTGAAATCCACCTTTGGCAAAGACGTCAGCAGTGTGATTGTCAGCAATACCAAAGGATTTACCGGCCACTCCATGGGCGCCGGTTTGGAAGATGCAATTGCCGTACGCTGCCTGAACACGGGTATCGTACCTCCGATTGCCAACTTCAAAGAAGCCGATCCCGAACTGGAAGGCATTACGCTGAGCAAAGGCGGTCATTACAACTTTAAATATGCCTTGCGCTTAGCCGCGGGATTCGGCTCTCAATTAGGTATGACTTTACTTGAAAAAATGTGGCAGGAAGGCGAGCCTCGTATCGCGGATGAAGCCAAACACCAGGCGTGGCTGAAGGAAATTTCTGCTCAGCAAGCCCCGGTGTTGGAAGTGGTACAGAACACCCTTCGCATTAAAGACAACTATCAGCACGGTGTAAAACCGGCCTTGGTAATGGAAGGTTCTCAAGCTTTTGTGGATAAAGTAAACACCATCCACGCGCATGACGCTAAAGTCGCTCCTGCTGCTCAGCCGACCGTTGCGGCCGCGCCTGTGGTCCAGCCTGCGCCTGTGCCGGCCTCCGCGCCGAAAGCCGTTGCGTTAGACGAAGCGACGGTTACCAAAGAAGTGGTCAAAATGGTAGGCGAAAAGACGGGTTACCCCGAAGATATGTTGGATATTGACTTGGATATGGAAGCCGACTTGGGCATTGATACGGTTAAACAAGCCGAACTGTTTGCCAGCTTGCGCGAACATTACGGCATTGCCCAGCAGGACGGCATCCAGCTTAAGGATTATCCGACGATCCGCCACTGCATTAAATTTGTATTGGCTAACGCCGGCAAACCGGCGGCGGCAGCCACTCCTGCGGCGCAACCCGCGCCTGCTGCTGCGGTAACCCCCGTTGTGCAAACCCCGGTAACGCCCGTGGTACAAGCTCCGGTTGCTCAGCCTGCCGCGGCCGCCGCGCCAAAAGCCGTTGCGTTAGACGAGGCAACGGTTACCAAAGAAGTGGTCGGTATGGTGGCTGAAAAGACGGGTTACCCCGAAGATATGTTGGATATTGACCTAGATATGGAAGCTGACTTGGGGATTGATACCGTTAAGCAGGCCGAACTGTTTGCCGGCTTGCGCGAACATTACGGTATCGCCCAGCAGGATGGCATCCAGCTTAAAGACTATCCGACGATCCGCCACTGCATTAAATTTGTATTGGCTAACGCCGGCAAACCGGCGGCGGCCCAGCCTGCTCCTGCGGCGCAACCCGCGCCTGCTGCGGCGGTAACGGCAGCTGTTTCTGCTCCGGCGGCAACGCCCGTAGCTCAGCCCGCTCCTGCGCCCGTAGCCGCGCCGAAAGCCGTTGCGTTAGACGAAGCGGCGGTTACCAAAGAGGTTGTCGGTATGGTGGCTGAAAAGACGGGCTATCCGGAAGATATGTTGGACTTGGATCTGGATATGGAAGCCGACTTGGGCATTGATACGGTCAAACAAGCCGAACTCTTTGCCGCGATGGATCGGCAGAGCACCCGTGCCAACTCCGGTCACATGAGCACCTCGTA
>CALUYP010000062.1 GCA_944325055.1 uncultured Elusimicrobiales bacterium
GGAAGAGCGTCGTGTAGGGAAAGCGTGTAGATCTCGGTGGTCGCCGTATCATTAAAAAAAAAAATACCCGCTTTTTTTACCTCATCCCAAAAATACGCAAATTGAGAAGAAGGTTCCACCGTGCCGCCTGATTTGCTGGCAAAGATAAAAAGCGTTTCTGCCGGATTAATCCGTTCGCGCGCGGCGCCAATCCAGTCCGGGTTAGTCGTATCCAACACCAGCAACTCCGGCCAGCCGTTCTGTTTGCCGAATACGGTGCGGAATACTTCCGGCGCCAAAGAAGAGCCTCCCATACCCATAATCACGCAATATTTAAAATTTTGTTTCACGTCGTTTGCAAAGGATAATACTTCTTCTATCCGTTCCAAAGTCCAATCGTAGACTTTCTGCCAGCCTAAAAATTTAACGATAAATTCTTTGTGTTCTTTGTCTTGCTTCCATAAAGTGGGATCTTTCGCCCAAAACTTAGTGTTAAAATCAAGATTTTCCAACTTGATTTCGCCTTCTCGGATAATTCCTTCAGCCATGGGGTTTGCTTGTGTGTTCATACGTTTTATCTTCCTTCCTTTATTAAGACCGGATGTCTTATTTAAAATTTGCGTTTTCAATCGCTTTTACTTTATTAAGCCGCATTTCATGACGGGAACCCGTCATGAAGCGGGCGTTTAAAAACTGCGTGGTTAATTCTTCGGCCAACGCTCCACCGATAATGCGCGCGCCTAAGCAGAGTACATTGAGGTTATCATGTTCTACCGATTGCCGCGCACTATAAGCGTCATGGCATACACTCGCCCGTATGCCTTTAGTTTTGTTTGCGGTAATACATACGCCTACTCCGCTGCCGCAGAGCAAAATACCGCGGTCGGCTTGTCCGCCAGCCACCAGTTTGGCTACTTTGTCGGCATAGTCGGGGTAGTCGGCGCGTTCGGTACTAAAGGCGCCGCAGTCTATGATTTCGTGTCCGAGTCGGCTTGCCGTCTCCATTACCGTTTCTTTTAGCGGAAAACCCGCGTGATCGCAACCGATAGCTATTTTCATAAATCAGTAGGCTTGATCCACCAGATCACACATACAATGTGCCATAAAAATATGGCAGGCCTGGATGTGGGGGGTATCTTTGACCTTTACAATAAGCGGCAAGTCGCAGATATCTTTGATCGTGCCGCCGTCTTTCCCTAGAAAAGCCGCCGTGTAGCAGCCTTTCCGTTTGGCTAATCCCAGCGCTAAATACACGTTTTTACTGTTGCCCGAAGTAGATATCCCGATAACCACATCTCCCTCTTTTGCAAAGCCGTCAATCTGGCGTGAAAAAACCACATCATACGAATAATCGTTGCCAATGGCAGTAAGCGTGGAAGAATTGGTATTCAGCGCAAGGGCCGGCAGGGAAGGACGTTCTTTTTTAAAGCGGCCTACAAACTCTGCTGCAATATGCTGTGCGTCTGCCGCACTGCCGCCGTTTCCCATTAAAATAACCTTATTCCCCTTTTTAAACGCTTCAATGATTTTTTCAGCCAACTGTTCTACCTTGTCCGCTAAATTTTCTTTTACATATAAAACCGCTTGAATTAATTCATCAGCTTGTTGTTGGACAAACATATCAAAAACACCTCAATTTAAATTTTTTCTACAGCGCTTTGCTCTACCCAGCCCTTAATCCCTTGCGATTTTACAATCACTTCATACCATGCATCTTTACTGTCCTGTAGCGTTACCAAATGGCCTTGCGCTACGCTTGCACTGGCCGGAAAATTCGTGCCAGGTCCGCTTCGTATTTCCGCTACCGGAGAGGCAATTACCGCCAATGATTGTTGTTCCAAGGTATGCCTTATATAAAACCATCCGCTTGTTAGCAGCAGAATGACCGCTGACGCCAAGCATAACTTTCCCCATTTACGTTTTATCAGCCATATCCCGCCCAGCGTACAAAACAACCACAAAAATACAAAGGTAAGCCCTTTTAATTCTGCATAGGATAAATAGAAAAACGCTTTATGCAAAACAGCCGGTATACCGGTTGGGATGAACCGCTCCCCGCCCGATTCCAACGCCAGCGTCACATTGTGGCGGATATCACTGTCCCGCGGGTCCAGCTTGAATGCCCGGTAATAATTGGCGGCGGCCAAGCCCTTGCTGCCCATTTTAAAATAACAATTACCTATATTGTAGTAAAGATAAGGGTCGTTTGGGGCTTTTTTTAGTTCTGTTTCATAAATCCCCAATGCGGCAGAAAATTTCCCTTGCCGGTAAAGTTCTTCCGCTTGCTGTAAAGCGGTTTCCGCCCAGACAACCGGAAATAAACAAACCACTAAAAATACTGCCGCCAGTGTCCGTTTCATTTGGTCTCTTCCTCCAGCAGTTTTAAAATGTCCAGCGCTTGCTGGGCAAGTTCTTTGGCGTTTTGCGCATCCGGTGCGCCCGGTGCAAAGCGGGCGGTATCCAGCCGCTGCCATAATAAGGAAAAAGATTCCGCCGCTGCGGGGGTTACCCCTCTTTTCTGTAAGGATTCGACAATGGCTCTTAGAGGCAGACTCCCCGTGCTGATTTTCAGCTTTTGCTGTAAATACCCGGATACTGCTTCCGCCACTGCTTCATCCGATTGCGCTTTTTTCAGCCTTCCCCGCGCTTTTGTATAAGCCTTTTTTTGGGCCAGTGACTTTCGCCCTATGGAGGCAAAAAATACGCTTATCCCCAGCCAACAGAGCATAATCCAGTTAAGCGTTTCCCAACCGCTTAACTTCGCTAACGTGGAGAGACCGGGAGCATATGAGGTCTTAAGATATGCAATATCCCGCCCCAGCGTTTGAAAACCATTGCCCGGTTTGCCGGCGCCAAAATCAAAACCGCTTTCTGTTTTGGTTGAAGGGGAAACCGTTAGGGTGATAGGGTCGGTATGAATCGTTTTGTAGGAAGCCGAAACAGGATCAAAATAGGACCACTTAATCGATGGAACCGTATAAATGCCTGAGGCCGAAGGAACCAGTACCGTTTTGAAAATTTTATAACTTTGGTTTTTACTGCCAGCGGCATTTTCGGAAGTCGCTTGCGTCGGATAAATTTTAAAGCCGTCTAAAACGGGTGTTTCCAAATCGGAAGTGGCTTTTAAATTACCCGGACCTTTTACCGTTACGGTCAAGGTAATCGCTTCGCCCGCTTCTGCTTGCGTATGGTCTGCCTCTGCTGAGATGGTGTATCCCGTGCCTACGGCACCGTAGAAAGTTTTTGGCCTGCCTTCATTCGGCAGGGCCCGTACGTTAAGCGTAATAGGAGCCGATTGCGCCGTTTCTTCGGCACTGACAAGGGATCCCCCAAATAGACGGTCCAAAGGAGACAGTGGAATAGAACCCGTCATGTACCGTACGGTCGCCGGCCCGATCGTGGCTTTTCCCGCGGAAGCGGCCGTCAATTGATAACGTTGTTCCGTATACCGGTACAGTACCCCTCCTATACTTTGGGTCCCTTCCGAGGAACCGGCGTCTTCCATAAAAATATTAGATACAGTTGGTTTTTGGTACGGAGCGTCATAAAAAGAACGGTTATAGTAGAATCGTACCGCCAAGGTAATGGGCTGGTTGACGTAGGGCTTTTCATTGCTGACCGCCGCTACCAAAAAAAAGTTCTCATCTCCCCGTTTATAGGCTTGGTTCGCCAAGTTCCTTTCCAACGGAGGAAGATTTGGATCCGCTTTTTCGACCGTCTTTTTTACCGCTGCGGCAGAATCATAATTCCCATTGGATACCGTTTTTGCGGTTGTAGAAGCTGAACGTGTATTTTGGACTCCTTGTGCATTGCGGTAAACCGTAACGGTTATAGGATCCGTTTTGTAAGTCTTTCCGTTGTGGGTAAAACGAATGGCGCCGATGGTGGCTTTTCCTACAAAACGCGGCAACATGATATACCGGAAAAGCGTAGTCGTTTTCCCATTGATACTGCTTTGCTGCACTTCCCGCGAGTATACGTTGAACGCAGGCAGACTCGGTAGTTCCGGCATCAGCATATTGCCCGAAGCTCCTTTTACTTCCACCGACAGAGTCAGTTCGTCATCCAGCGCAAGCGAGGTTTTGTTTACTTCCGCCGTGACGCTTACCTGTCCCGCCGCGTAAACGGTAAAACACAAAAATAACAGGCATAAAATCGTTTTTCTCATACTATTACCAATCTTTTTCCACCGTACTCCCTTGCCGCGCCGCACCGGATTGCGTGGGTTTTTTGTATTCGTTTTCCCGGGCCATTTGCATCACGCGGTCGGCATCGGATTTATCCATTTGATCCTGCGGTTGGGAAGGAGACTGTTGCTCTTGCTCTTGGGATCCCGATCCGTTGCCTTGTTGGTCCTGCTGGGATTGGTTGGAAGAATTGTTATCTTGGTTTTGTTCGTTTTGGTTATTTTGGTTTTGTTGGCTTTGCTGCTGTTCTATAATCAGCTGTAAATTGTGTATGGCTTCTTTATCCTTTGGATTTTTTACGATAGCCTGCCGGTAGGCTTGTTTGGCTTTCTCCGTTTCTCCGGCGCGGTAATAGGTGTTTCCTAAATTAAAAAGAGCGTCTTGGATTAATTCCCCTTCTTGGTCAATCGTTTGCTCGAATGCTTGCTCCGCCGCTTGGTAATCTTTTAAATAATATGCCGCCGCACCCGCTCCAAAAGAAGCGTCCTCGTTATGGGGCTCTTTTTCAAGAGCTTCATTGTATTTGGCTAGCGCCTGTCCGTATTTTTTCCCTTCATACAATTTCCCGCCGTCCCGCAAGTCCCCACGGACTCCGGCATAGGCCGAAATTGTACACAGCATCAAGAGCAGACAAAAAATTTTCCTCATATCTTATTTTACCTTTTTTGCAACTCTTTTTCCGCTTCCCGGACCCTAGGTTTTCGCCCGCGGGGCCATAATAAATATCCCGCCAGACACAGCATCGCCAATATAACCGCAAATGCATAGCGGTTTTTGTACACGGCCCGTGAGGCCGTGCGGGATAAAGAACGGTCCAAATCCTTTACCGCCGCTTCTACTTTTACCGCCACTTGGGCCGGTGTCGTATAAGAAATGTACACGCCGCCTGTAGCTTGTGCCAGTTCCAACAGCGTTTTTTCGTCTAATTTCGAAACAACCGTCTTGCCCTCTTTATCCTTTTTGTATTCCAAAATCCGGCCGGAAGCGTCTGTCTTGGCGGGAATCAGAGTCCCTTCTTTGCTCCCAATACCAATGGCAATAATCCGAATCCCGTTTTTGAGGGCGGTTTCTTGGGCTTTTTTTAATTCCTCCGGCGAATGGTCTTCCCCGTCTGTTAATAAAATAAGCGCTTTATTTCCCGGATATTTGGAAAGCATGCGCGCCGCTAAGGAAACGGCTGAGGCCAACGAGGTGCCCGGAACGGGCAGCATATCCGGCTTGAGCGAATTAATAAAATAGGATAAAGCATCTTGGTCGGTCGTAATCGGACATTGTATATAGGCTTGTGAGGTGAAAGCTATAACCCCAATGCGTTCTTCTTTTAAATTGCTTACTAACATCCGCAGCATATTTTTGGCGTTGTCCAGCCGGTCGGGTTTTAAATCCTGCGCCCGCATGGAGGCCGATACGTCTACCGCTATGACCGTCTGTGCAAAAGAGCCTTGGGCTTCCAACACTTCTGTCCCCCACTGCGGCCCGGCCAACGCTACAAACAGAAAAAATAAACTTAAAAAGAAACAAACGTTCCGCCACTTCGTTACAGGACGTAAATCAGCCGTTAGTTTGGCGTAGGCTTCCGCTCCAAAAAGAGAACCAATCAGATGATTCTTGATTTTAAAACCCAGCCAAGCCGCTAATCCCGCAAACAACAGGACCGGAATAAAATAAACTAAAAAAACCGGTTTGGCAAATAATTCCATATTAAGGCACCTTGATTAAGAATAATTTTTCTAATATAAACGCCAACAACATACATCCTAAAGCCAACAACAAAAAGGGTTGGTAATAGTCCGTACGGTCGACAATGGAGCTGGGGGCAAATTCCGTCTTTTCCAACTCGTTAATCGTGTCGTAAATTTTAAGCAGTTCCGCTTCGTTTTTGGCGCGGTAAAATTTGCCGCCCGTCGTGTCGGCTATTTCCAGCATTAATCCTTCGTTGATTTCATCTTCTGCGCTTGAATATAAACTTTCTCCCGGTGCGCTGGCCGTTCCTATGGTATAGATCCGAATCCCATACGCGGCAGCCGCTTTGGCCGCCATTTGGGGGGTAATGGTTCCGGCGTTGGAATCGCCGTCCGTCAGCAGAATGATAATTTTGCTTTTTGCTTTACTGTCTTTTAAATGATTGGCGGCGACTCCCAGTGCGTCGCCGATCGCGGTGTAATTTGGATCAACTACTCCCAAGTAAAGGGTGGATAGATATTCTTGCAGCGCCTCATGGTCGAGCGTCAGCGGAGCCTGCAGCATGGCTTCTTTGGCAAAGGCCACCAACCCAATGCGGTCATTAAAGCGTTTGGAAATAAAGCGGGAAGCTGTTTGTTGCGCCGCAATAAAACGGTTTGGATAGAAATCTTGCTTTTGCATCGAGGCGGATACGTCCATCAGCAAAATAATGTCTATCCCTTCTGTGGGCGGAAGCACTTTCCGGTCTATATGGACCGGACGGGCAAGAGCAGTGACCATTAATATAAGAGAAAGCGTATATAATATAGACGGCAGCCAACGTGTAAAAAGCACGCGCAGAGAAGACTGTTCCACCATTAAATGAGTCATTGAGTATCCGATCCGTCTCGAAAAAACACTGCGGAATACCGTTTGCGCTAAAAATACGGCAAAGGGAATGACTAATAAACAAAATGCCCACGGATGAATGAATTCGGCTTTTCCAGCCGCCAGCCGTTCAAATATAAGTCCGGCAAAACTCACAACCGCTAGTACGGAGCTGCCCGCCGTAAGCACCGCTCTTATTTTAGGAGCCTGCCGTATGACTAAATTTCCCGCAAGCGCTGCTATTAGGAGAAAAACGCTTACTAAAAAGAAATAAATCATACTTCCTCCTTTGAAGTGACGGAAGCCAACTCTTTGGGTGCGGTTTCTGTAATAATTTCGCGCAGGAGCGTTACGTCCCGGTCTCGGATTTCTCCTGTCGGGACGGCTTTGGCAAATTTCACTAAATCGCCGGAACTTAAAAATTCCCGCAATTGGTACAGAAGCGGTTTCATCTGAGGCATATTCTTTACCCGGCGCAGCAGTTCAGCGGTTGTATCTGCCGAGGCGTCTACTCCAAATTGGCGCCATAAGTACTCCCTAAAAATGTCAGAAAGGGTGATGTAAAACAATTTATATTGCTGGTTTTCCCATAAACCGCTGTCCAATAGAGCATCGATCTTCGACAGGGCAATCACGTGTCCCGGCCGGGTGTCTTGCTGTTGGACTAAAGCGCGCGGACCTTCATGCAGCCGTTTGTACCAATACCGCCACACGTAAATTAAGGCTCCCAGCAACAGCGCTGCCAGCAGCCACGCCAACCAACTGGAAGGAATGTGCGGGGAACGGATTTCTCGCAAGTTTTTATCTGGAAAAGTTTGGGCCGGAGTTACGTCTATAAAAAGGGTTTCTCCCTTTTGGTCAAACGGTTTTCCATCTTGTGTAAGTTCAAAAGTAACCGTAAACGTCGATTTCCCCAGCGCAAACGGCAACGCCGTTATATCATAGGTGACGGTGCCGGGAGAATTTTCAAATGAACTGATTTGAGTGATTTCAAAATCTTTTGAGAGAGATTCTTCCTGGAGCGTAATCTGGTAACCAGGCGTGTGGGAAAGTATAAATTGCAGGGCAAACGGTT
>CALUYP010000063.1 GCA_944325055.1 uncultured Elusimicrobiales bacterium
AAAACCCCCGCGCAGCGGGGGTTAAATGGTGGTAGGAATAGGATTCGAACCTATGTAGGGCGTAGCCCGACGGTTTTACAGACCGTTGCTTTTGACCGCTCAGCCATCCTACCAAAACCGTTAAAAACACCGGGAACCGAAAGCCCCCGGGACTTAATTATTACTTAAACAACTAGGCCTTTATATTATAACAAAAAAAATCATTTTATGCTATTTGCTTTTACTAAGCCATTGAATGATGTTTTGTATTGTTTTTACGTCGGGCAATAAGTTTTCAAAATTGCTAAAATATCACTATGCCAAAGACCACTGCCACCCCTCTGATGAAACAATACTACGATATCCGGGCCAAATACCCCGGGATTGTTTTATTCTTCCGGCTAGGTGATTTTTATGAAATGTTTGATGAGCAGGCCCGCGAAGTAAGCGCTTTATTGGGTTTGACGCTCACCGCCCGAAATGGCACGCCTATGTGCGGCATTCCGTATCACGCGGCAAACAACTACATTGTACGGCTTCTTAACGCCGGGAAAAAAATCGGCATTTGCGAGCAAACAAGTTCGGTCATGGATAAGAATACCAAGCTTTTTGAACGTAAAGTGACGCGCGTGATTACGCCCGGGACTATTATGGAAGACACCCTGTTGGATGCTAACCAATCCAATTATTTGGTTGCGCTAAATATAGGAGAGGGCGGCTGGGCGCTTTCATGCGTAGAAGTTTCTACCGGTGAGTTTTGGGTCAACCAAAACGATAAAGACGCTACTTTAACCAATCTAGCCGCTGCTTTGGCGGTAATTAACCCTTCTGAAGTAATTGGAGACCAAGAAACGCTTTCCCAGTTAAAAAACAAAGTCGTACTCCCCGGCAACTTAACGCTTACCGAACAACCTGCTTATGAGGGCGATTATACTTTGCCTGAGAGTTGGCCTTCCTTAGGAGCGTGGGGCAATAAACGAAAAGCTTTGGCCTGCGCTTTGCAGACGATGGCCTATTTAAACGTAACCGAACCCAGTTTTAAAACGGTTTTAATTCCTTCTTACCGGGAACTTAAAGAGTGTTTGCAAATTGACGAAAATGCGGTGTCGGCTTTGGAATTGGTAAAAAGCCAAGAAGGCGGCCGCAAAGGCAGTTTATGGGCACTGTTGGATAAGACTAAAACCGCCGTGGGCAGCCGTAAACTTAAAGAATGGATTCTGCATCCACTAATGGATCCGGGAGAGATTTCCCAGCGGCAAGATTGCGTGGAAGGGTTTGTGAAAAACCAAGCGGCCATTGCAGAATTAACGGCGTTGTTGGAAAACATTTCCGATATCGAGCGTATCATGACCCGCACCGCTACCGGTACGGCTTCGCCGCGTGATTTGTCCGGCTTGCGCCAATCCCTTTTGAATGTGGATCCTATCGCACGCTGGTTTGAAACGTACGGGCAGACCACTGCTCCCCATTTACAGACTCAATTTACGAAAATTTTGCCGGTGCTTCAGAACATGGCGCGGGTGCTGTATGAGGCCATTGACGAAAATCCACCCTTGCGCCTGTCGGACGGACATGTCATCCGCCAAGGCTATAACGCCGACTTGGATGAGCTGCGTTCGCTTAAGTCCAACGGCAGCAAAAATATGGAAGAAATTTGCGCCCGCGAACGCGAAAAAACGGGTATCCCCTCTATGAAAGTGGGGTACAACTCGGTATTTGGTTATTACTTTGAGGTAACCAAAAGCCATATAGACAAAGTACCCTATTCCTATGTACGCAAGCAAACGCTGGTCAATGCGGAGCGGTTTATCACCGAAGAGCTCAAGGAATTAGAAAATAAAATTTTAAATGCCGAGCAGAAAATTTTGCGCTTGGAAAGCACGTTGTTTGACGCCGTGCGCAAAACGCTGGCGGTACAAATCAACGATCTGAAAACCTTTGCGCATATCGTATCGGAATTGGATGTTTACGTTTCGCTGGCGTTATGTGCGATGAAGGGCAATTGGGTAAAGCCGGTGGTGGACAACAGTACGGAAATCCATTATGAAAACGGACGCCATCCGCTGGTGGAAGAAACGCTTCCGTCCGGCAGTTTCGTACCGAACAGTTTGGAAATCGGCACGCCGCAAAACCAGATTATGCTTATTACCGGGCCGAATATGGGCGGCAAAAGCGTATTTTTAAAACAAAGCGCGCTATTGGTTATTTTGGCGCAGATGGGCAGTTTCGTGCCGGCTTCATCGGCGCGGATTGGGATCATAGATAAAATTATGACGCGCATCGGCGCGCATGACGCTCTGAGCCGCGGCAATTCTACGTTTATGGTGGAAATGAACGAAACGGCGCATATTTTGGCGTCCATGACGCCGCGCAGTTTGATTTTGCTCGATGAAGTGGGCCGCGGAACGTCTACTTTTGACGGTATTTCCATTGCATGGGCCATTGTGGAGTATTTGTATAAACCCAAAGGCGGTCCGAAGGTATTGTTTGCCACCCATTATTTTGAACTGGTGGATCTGGAAAACAAATACGAAAGCGTACGCAACTACCATGTAGAGGCCAAAGAATATCAAGACGCTTCTGGGGAAAGCCGGTTGGCTTTCTTGTATCAAATTTTGCCCGGCCCGGCAGACCGTTCTTACGGGATTCACGTGGCCGAAATTGCGGGCTTGCCCGCCGCGTGTACCTTGCGCGCCAAAAAAGTGCTGAAGGATCTGGAAGCCAAGAAAGGCACTAAAATATCGGTTAAAGAACAAGATATGGTAAAAGACCTGTTCTCTTCGCCGATTGTGGAAGAGATCAAAATGGCGGATACGGATCAGCTTACTCCGCTGGCTGCGCTGCAGCTAATTTGCGAATGGAAGAAACGGATCAATGAATAAGATACATGTATTGGATGAAAAAACAGCCGGTAAAATAGCGGCCGGGGAAGTGATTGAACGTCCGGCAGGGGTACTCAAAGAACTTTTAGAAAACGCCGTGGATGCGGGCGCTACCAGCGTGAGTATTGATATAGAAGGGGCGGGGAGAGGCCTGATTCGCATCAACGATAACGGCTGCGGAATGAGTGAAGCGGATTTGGAATTAAGCGTATTGCGCCATGCTACGAGTAAAATTCAGGCATTTGACGATCTGGCTACGCTTCATACCTTTGGATTTCGCGGGGAGGCCCTATATTCGGCGGCGGCGGTTTCGCGGATGACGCTTACCAGCTGTACCGGTGAGGGCGGCGGACACCGGTTGGAATTGCACGCCGGAAAAGTGGTTGCCAAAAGCCCCGCGCCCGCGATCAAAGGCACCACCGTGGAAATACGGAATTTATTTTATAACGTTCCGGCCCGTCTAAAATTTTTAAAAAGCGATTCCTATGAACGGGCGTGTTTGCTCAAAGTAATAGAAGAAAGCGCGCTGGCGAATTTAACGGTAAGCTATCGGGTCCATATTAATGGACGGGAAGTGTATAATTTACCCGCGCAAACCGTTCCATTCCACGAAGCGGCAGTTTCACGCGCCAAAGAGATTTTAGGCGAAGAAGTGGCTTCCACGCTGTTATTTAAAGAATTTGATGAAATGGGGTTGAAACTTTTTCTTTCACCGGCGGATAAATTAGTAACCGTACGGGATATGCAGTATGTGTTTGTGAACCGCCGTCCGATTGATTCCAAGACGATCCAACAAGCCGTATACAAAGCGTATCAAAATATCCGTCCAAAAGACCGTCATCCGGCGTTTTTGGTTTATATGACGCTTAATCCGTCGGATTTTGACGTGAATATTCATCCGCAGAAACGGGATATCCGGTTTGAGAATGAAAATAAAGTATTTAATTTTATTATGAATGCTGCTGGGGAAGCCATCTTTGCCCAAGCCCGCCCGGTGGAAGTGGCGGTAAACACGCCGGAGATGGCACTGCCGCCGCAATCCCAAGAAGCGGCACAACGATTGTTTACACCGTCCCGGCCTGCACCGATGAACGCTTTCGCCGCGGCGTGTGGAAATCCTGCCGACACGGACTTTCCAACAAAACCGCATTTTTTGGTCAAGGAAACGGAAGAACCGGTAGAATATGTGGCCCGCCTAGAGAGCAGCGAACCTGCCGTTTCGGAAATAAGTATCAAACCGGCTGATCCGGCCCAAACGGAGCTCCATACCGAAAAAGATCCACAGTGGTATCACGGCCCGTATCATTATCTGGGGCAGTTGCAGCGCAGCTATCTGTTGTTTGAAAATCCGGAAGGATTAGTGATTATTGACCAGCACGCCGCACAGGAACGCGTATTGTTTGAACATTATCTGGACGCTTTTGAACGGCGGGACGTGAAAGTACAAAAGTTGCTTTTTCCGATACATGTGGACTTGCCGCCTTCCAATGCGGAAACTTTATTATCTTGGTCCCAGTGGCTGAAAACCGCCGGCTTTGAGATAGAGTCGTTTTCCGCCCGCACCGTGCTGGTGCGGACGATGCCGCATATGATCCGTTTTAAAGAAGACGATATGAAAGAATTTATCGTTTCGCTTTCGCAAATCGTGGGCGATCCGTCTAAATCCACCGAGGACTTAAAACGCAAAATGGTGGCGATGCTGGCGTGTAAAAAAGCCGTCAAAGCGCACGACGCCATTGCTTCTGCAGAAGCCGAAGCCTTATTGGAAAACATGAAAAAGTGTAAGGACGGGATGCATTGTCCGCACGGGCGGCCCTGTGTAGCACAGCTGAATATGAAACAGGTGGACAAGTTATTTGGAAGATAGCTCTAAATAAAAGAGAAATTGCCGCTTTATTTATAAATTAGGAGAATGCTTCTTTGTGTGGCGTTCTCCTTTTTCTATGTGCAATTTATTGTTTATCGGAGTGACGAAAAAGCGATTCGGATCTTCTTTAGCGGGAAGCTTTTCGGACCAATTTTTATTACCATAGTGGTTTTTAAAAGGTTTCATTCCTCTAAAAAGAATATTTTCGTTTGAAGATTTCTTTTTATATTCAAATCGACGATGGCGTGTCCTAACATTGCCGGAGAAGCTGAGGAGAGGAGCGATCTTTATCTAATATATTTATAGGCGATATAAGTTTATCGAAATCTCTTTAGAGAAAAGAAAAAATCATTTTTGGAGAAATTAAATTGCTGAAAAAGCAAATATCAGGCGATAGGCAAATATTGTGAATAAATATGTTTGATTATTTAACATTCAATAGCATGGTTTAACAGCTGTTTTTTGGAGATAGAGAAAAGCCCTCCTTTTGCAGGAGGGCTTTTCGAAGATTAATTTGTTTTTTTGCGTTTTGCGCGATGGAGCGGTTTTATTGGAAGCTTTTATCCAGCAAATAGATAATCATTTGCGAATGGTTATAATAAGCTTGGGGGAAAGCTTTGTTTTCTGAAGGGGTAAACCCCCCGTCTATTAAAGCCCACACCGGCTTAGAGAAATCTTCGATATTCGTAAAAGATGTCTGGATCAATTGGTCCATCTTTTGGCTCGTTTCGGAGTCTTTATTTTCTTCCCTCTCTTGCATCACTTTAGCATAAGAAACGGGGTTTACATCAAAGAGAGATATATACATATATTTAGGCTCGTCCTGCAACATAGGCTGCAAGTCTTGATAATAGGTATTTTCAAAATGCTGATTTTCCGCATAAACCACAACGATATCATATGTGTCTTTTGTTGCCTTAAGCAAAGAGGCCCATTGTTTGTGCCGTTCCAGCATACCAAAAGGCGAGTCCCAAAGCTGTTGAATAATGCCGAATATGGTTTTATTCAAATTTTTGGGCGCTTGTTTTGGCAAAGGACGTTTCACAAGATAATTCCCTACACTTACCAACAAATCCAAACTGCCATTATCTTTTTGATCAATAGCCACTAAAAGATTATCCAAAGACAGCTGGTCTATCTTTAATTCGTCTGCCACTTTCCAAAGCTCAGGAAAGGTATTTTGATTTAAAGAGGTTTCCGTATTTGCTTTTTTAAGCGGAGAGGTAGCGCCTCCTTCCACTTGTTCCCAAAGCAAAAATTCAGAGGCCAGCAGAATGCGCGCTTTAGGATTTTTTTTACGCAGATCCTGGAGCAAGCGAATTACTTCTCCATTAGTGCTAGATGGGTTTTTCCAATATAAATCATGTGATAACCGTTCAAAATTCTCCATAGTTTGGAAAAGAATTCTGGAAAGAGAGATTGATAGGCGTATTCCTGTTATCTAAAAACAGTTTGGCTTCCTGTTCGTCCAAATTAGAAGAAACCTGTTGGCGTTTCTCGACCTCTTTGTTTAATTTTAGAAATTCGTTCCAGGTAATGCGATTTGATAACTTTTCATAAATCGACATTTCCAACTGCATTCTGATGGCAGGCAACACGGTACTCTGAAAGATCCCGCTTTTTAAAGAGGAGAAGTCATCTGTTGAGTTCCCGGCAGCCTGTGCTGCAGGAACGGAAAACAACAAACAAAACACTAAAGAGATATAAGGTATTTTCATACGAATATTTTAGATAGTCTGGTATTGAAGAACAAGGGTCTTAAGGGCTATTTGGGAGTTGGGTCCAAAAGGGTTAACATGCTTTATTTTTAGGTGTAAATAAGGTATTCTTTATATATATTCTCTCTTGGAGGGCTTATGCCTGAAAATCCGATTTTGGAACGTGTTTTATTTTCCGAACAGCAACTTGCGGACCGCGTGGCGGAACTCGGTCGGCAAATTTCTGCTGATTATCGCGGGAAATTACCTTTGTTTGTGGGTATATTACGTGGATGTATTTTATTTTATTCCGATTTAATGAAGAACATCAGCGTGGATTGCAATATGGATTTTATGTGTTTATCTTCTTACTCCGGGACGTCCAGCACCGGACAGGTGCGTACGATGTTAGACTTGCGTGAAAGCATCAAAGGCCGTCATGTGGTGGTGGTGGAAGACATTGTAGATACCGGGCTGACACTCAATTATTTGCTGGGTAATTTAAGAAACCGCGGCGCGGCCAGCATAGAGATTTGCTGTCTGCTGGATAAGCCTTGCAACCGGAAAGCGGATATCCATCCAAAATATGTGGGTTTTACCGTAGGGAATGAATTTGTAATCGGTTATGGTTTGGATTATAACGAATTATACCGTAATTTGCCGTATATAGGGGTATTCAGAAAATAATGAAGAACAATAAAAATCAAAACAACCGCAGAATTGTTTCTGTGGGACAAATTATCGGCTGGCTGGCTCTTTTTGCTTTAGCGGTATTCATTTTTAACAAACCCGGTGCCAAACAGACGGAGCTGGATTATTCTGAATTCAAAAGTAAAGTAGCGGCTGCTGAAGTGTCTGATTTGACGGTTGCCCCCAATTTGATTACCGGGATGTATAAGAACGAGAAGGGGGAATTCGCTCCGTTTAGGACGGTACGAATGAATGACCCGGAATTGGTAGGCCAATTGTCTGCGGCCAATATCAAATACAAAGCGGAATTGGATAATAGTTGGGTAAGCAACATCCTGTTCAATGTGTTATGGATTGTGTTGCTGATCGGTTTATGGTGGTTCATCTTTTTGCGCCCGCAAAGAAACGATGGACGCAGTGCGATGAATTTCGCGCGTTCTAAAGCCAAAATGCAGGATCCGTCCCAGCAAACGGTTACTTTTAAGGATGTGGCTGGCTGCGAAGAAGCAAAAGAAGAGCTGGAAGACGTTATCAAGTTTTTGAAAAACCCCAAAAAATTCCAAAAACTGGGCGGCAAGCTGCCAAAAGGAGTCTTACTTTATGGCGCCCCGGGTACGGGTAAAACTTTGCTGGCTAAGGCCGTTGCCGGGGAAGCGGGAGTAGCCTTCTTTTCGGCGTCCGCTTCGGAATTCGTGGAGATGTTCGTAGGTGTGGGTGCCGCGCGCGTGCGCGATTTGTTCGACCAAGCAAAAAAGAACTCTCCCGCGATTATTTTTATTGATGAATTAGATGCCGTAGGCCGGCGTCGTTTTGCCGGTATCGGCGGCGGACACGATGAGCGCGAACAAACCCTCAACCAGCTGCTTATTGAATTGGACGGATTTGAAAGCAAACAAGGCATCATCTTGATGGCTTCCACCAACCGCCCGGACGTGTTAGATCCGGCGCTGATCCGCCCCGGTCGTTTTGACCGCCATATTTCGGTTCCCGCTCCGGATTTAAAAGGGCGCGAAGAAATTTTGAAAGTACACGCCAAGAAAGTAAAACTGGGTTCGGATGTGGATCTAAAGACGGTGGCGAAAGGAACTCCCGGCTTTGTAGGAGCGGATCTGGCCAATGTGGTCAATGAGGCTGCTATTTTGGCGGCCCGCGCCGACAAAGATGCCGTTTCCAAAAGTGATATGGACGAAGCCGTGGAACGCGTGATTGCCGGCCCGCAGAAAAAAAGCCGTATTATTTCCCCCAAGGAACAGCATATTATCGCCGCGCACGAAGTGGGGCATACGGTGGTGGCGCGTTTAACCAATCATTCCGATCCCGTGCATAAGGTAACGATTATCCCCCGCGGCCAAGCGTTGGGTTATACTTTGCAGCTGCCGCTGGAAGACAAATTCCTGACCAGCAAGTCGGAACTGCTGGACAAGCTGTGCATCTTGTTGGCGGGCCGTGCGGCGGAAGAAATTGTATTCGGCGAGATCACTTCCGGTGCGAGTGACGATCTGAACAAAACGATGGCGTATGCCCGCAAAATGGTGGTGGAATTGGGAATGAGTGAAAAACTGGGGCCGATCGCCCTGCCCAACGGGGAAGAAGGAGAAGTCTTTTTGGGCCGCGACCTTTCCCGCCATACCACGTATTCTCAGGAACTGGTTCGCACCATTGATGAAGAAATTATGAATTTGATTAAGTCGTCCTATGCGCGCGCGAAGGAAATTATTACCCAAAACCGCGCCGCATTTGATAAATTGGTGGAGAGACTGCTTGAAAAAGAAGTGGTCGACGCCGCTGAAATCGACGAAATACTGGGCTTGAAACCCGCGGTGAAAGAGGACGCTTTACCGCAGCCCGCAGCACCGGAACCGATAAAAGAGGAACCGAAGGCGCCGAAAGCTGAAAAGCCAGAGGCTCAACAAGCGGAACTTTTTTAAGGGTTTGCCGTACTGAACGGGAATTACCCGCACCGGCCGGCAGGTTTGCTCCGCCCGATGCAAAAGGAAGTTGTATGGGAAAATATTTTGGAACCGACGGGGTCCGTGCCGTAGCCGGCCAATTCCCGTTGGTGGATGATTTTATCCAAAAACTAGGATATGCCGCGTTGCGTGAATTGCAAGAATACGCACAAGGCGAGACGTTGAAACCCCAAGTAATTATCGCGCAAGATTCGCGCGCTTCCGGTCCGGCTATTTTGGCGGCGCTGGAAAAAGGGATCCGTGCCAGCGGTGCGGACGTGATTAGCGTCGGGATAGCTCCCACCCCGGCTGTTGCCTACTTGGTTAAACACACCGGCAGTTTATGCGGAGTCGTCATTTCGGCCAGCCACAATCCGGCGGAATTTAACGGAATTAAGTTTTTTACCAACCACGGAACGAAGCTTCCCGAAGAATTGGAAGATTCTATTGAAGCTGAAATCGAATCTTTGCAAAACGTACCAGCTCCGAAAGGTACGTTCACGCTCAACGAAAATCTGATAAAAGAATATGAACGGTTTTTAATGTCTACGGTGGATGCTTCGCTGCTGAAAGGAACGAAGGTCGTGCTGGACTGCGCCAACGGAGCGAGTTCCAAAGTGGCGGTAAACGTATTTGCCGGATTGGGCATGGATGTGACGGTAACGGCTGCTAAGCCGGATGGTACGAACATCAATAAAAACGTAGGGGCGTTGCATACGGAGTTTATGCAGCGGCTGACGCAAAAAGAGAAAGCTTTTGTTGGGTTTAGTTTTGACGACGACGCCGACCGCGTGATTGCATCCGATGAAAAGGGCCGTCAGCTGGATGGGGATAATATCATCGCTTCCTCTGCCTTGTGTATGAAGCAATCCGGATTATTAAACGGGAATAAAGCCGTTTTGACTATTATGGCCAATTTGGGCTGCATTAATTATCTAAAAGAAAACGGCGTAGAGGTGGAACTAACGACGGTGGGTGACAAATATGTTTCCGAAGCCTTGGAAAAGGGCGATTTGTCCATTGGCGGGGAAACGTCGGGTCATATTATTTTTCGTCGGTTTGGCAATACGGGAGACGGCATTTTGTCAGCTTTGCAATTTTTGCAATTTGTCAAAAAATCCGGTCATCCGGTCAGCTGGTTTGCGGACCGTTGGAAAAAATATCCCAGCAAATTGCGTGCGGTGCATGTAGAACGGAAACCGCCGCTGGAGAGTTTGGACGGATTTTTAAACGGCGTTGCCGAAATCGAAAAAACCATGAACGGACGCGGGCGTATAGTGGTGCGTTACAGCGGCACGGAACCGAAAC
>CALUYP010000064.1 GCA_944325055.1 uncultured Elusimicrobiales bacterium
TAAGCGCACAGATTTTTTGCCCCCTGTAAGGGTACAGTAAAAAAAGTTGTTGGTTGTGCCAAATGGCAAAGATATAATTCTGGCCTTTTTTTTTAATTTTCAATGCTTCTTCGGATTTAAACCAATAAATGCGGGTTGTCCAACCAAGAAACAACGTGTACCAATAAGCTAGAGTGGAACCGATAACGTGCTTCCAGGAAATTTTTTTCTTTTCAAGCGAAGTGGGTCTAAACATTATTTTTTTCCTTTTTTACGGTTTTTTTGCCACGGCACTAAAAATACGGTGCTAATCCGGGGCATTAATTCTTTCCCATCAGATAAGGATAAATCAATTTTATCAGCATTAAGTTCTTTTAAAATAATCGGCAACACTTTTGGTGCCAGTGGGGTTTCCAGACGGACGGCTTCCCGCAATAATTTCGGCGCGGCGGCCGCGCCAAACAATGGTAAATATACAAATTGCAGATCCAGCGTTTCGCATTCTTCTTTTTCGGCCTGTTCCTTCACTAGATCGGCTACAAACGTAACGGCGCTTCGTAAAAATTCCAAAATCACAATCATTGCCACGGTTTTGCGGTCTTCATTGGTAATATTTTTTAGGAAGGGTTCTAATTGACTCCCCAGTGTAATCGCGCAGGCGCTGAACATTTCCTTGTAAAGGATATTTTGATCA
This sequence comes from uncultured Elusimicrobiales bacterium, assembly GCA_944325055.1. Classification (GTDB taxonomy): domain Bacteria; phylum Elusimicrobiota; class Elusimicrobia; order Elusimicrobiales; family Elusimicrobiaceae; genus Avelusimicrobium. The sequence continues at coordinate 674 of CALUYP010000064.1, forward strand.
TCCAGTTCCCAATGGGCGTCCCGGTTAAATTCATATACCACGCCCGGGTCCAAAAGCTTAAAAATAGCCAGAATAAAAGCCGTTACCTCCGTTTCGCTGGCAAACCCGGCCCGGCGCAATAACGGCAATTCACGCAACAGTTTGCGTAAAATTTCGCGTTGGCGGGAAGGAATTTTGAAACGTTTGATTTTTCGCATAGCTAATATTCCTCTCAAACGGCTTACATAGAGGCCCGGCTTTGGACTTCCGTGTAAAACGTTTGGCAGGGCTTTCCTGTTGAGGAAAGCCCTGCTGATAAACTTATCTTCTGTTGCGGCGAGTACGTTTGATTTTGGTTACGGCTTTTTTGGGAGCATAACCTTCCGCCGCGGATTCTTCACGTTTAACAGCCGCAGAGATTTTGGCGGTTGGCTTGTTTGGGTTGCTGCCGTCGTTCATTTCGCCGTGGCTCCAAGTATATACCAACGGAGTCGTCAGCGCGATGGTGCTGTAAACGCCGGAAACACAACCGACCAACATCGCGAAAGCGAACGAGTTGATTACTTCTCCGCCAAAGAGATAAAGCACGACTACCGCGAAAATTACCGTAAGGGTGGTAATGATGGTGCGGGAGAGTGTCCCGTTGATAGAGAGGTTAATCAGCTCTCCAAATTTCATTTTGGGATGCAAGCGGACATTTTCGCGCATACGGTCAAAGATGACGATAGTGTCGTTAATGGAAAAACCGGCTACCGTCAGGAACGCGGCTACGACCACCAAGTCAATTTCGCGCTGGGTAAGCGAGAAAGCAAACAGCATCACAAACAAATCGTGGAACAAGGCGATTACGCCCGACACGCCCCACAAAATGTTGCTGAAGCGAAACGCCACGTAAATGATGATAAACACCAAAGACAGCAAGATGGACCACAGGGCGCGTTCGGACATATTTTCACCGACGGCCGGGCCTACGGAGTTGGTCATCAATACGGTATAAGGCACGTTCAGGGTATCCAGCGCTTTTTCAATGCGGGCTTGGACGACGCCTACTTCATCGGAAGTGCTTTTTTCGCTGATGGCGTAGGAATGATCTCCGAACGACTGGAGTTCGGATTCCGCGCCCGTAGCCGTTAAGGCTTCGCGGATGGCGCTCATTTCTACGGGGGCGTCAAATTTTACCTGCACCATAGTGCCGCCGGTAAAATCAATACCCATGTTGAATCCTTTGGTAAAAAAGCAGATTACGCCGCCGATTAAAACCAAGGCAAATAGCAGGTAATAAGCTTTTCTGTATTTAAGGAAATCAATATTTGTTTTAGGAAGTAGCTTTAACATCATAAACTGATCTCCTTGGTGTTAGAAGTAAGGATCAACTCGTAGATGGCGCGCGTAATGAATACGGCGGTGAACAAGCTGACCGTTAATCCGATAATAAGCGTTACGGCGAATCCTTTTACCGGGCCGGTGCCGAACTGCAGCAAACACGCACCTACGATGATGGTGGTAATGTTGGAGTCAAAAATGGCAGACCAAGCTTTGTCGTAACCCAAGTTGATGATTTCATACACGGGTTTGCCCAACAGTTTTTCTTCACGCATACGTTCAATGATCAGCACGTTGGCGTCAATGGCCATCGCCAGCGACAGGATCATACCCGCGATACCGGGCAGCGTAAGCGTAGCGGAGAAATAGCTCATAATGGCAACCGTGAACACAAAGTTGAGCAAGAGGGCGATGTCCGCAATAAAACCGGCCGCTTTATAATACACCAGCATAAACAGCAAGATGATGACTAAAGCGTAGAAAGAAGCGGAAAGGCCGGACTTGATGGAATCTTCACCCAAGGTCGGGCCGATGGTTTTCTTTTCAATTACCTTGACCGGGGCAGGCAGTGCACCCGCTTTGAGTACGATGGAAAGAGAGCGGGCTTCTTCGGGGGTAAACGTACCGGAGATGCGGCCGTCCTTGGTAATGCGGGACTGCACGACCGGCGCAGACTGAACCGTGTTATCCAACACGATAGCCAGTTGCTTGCCGATGTTAGAACCGGTCAGCTGTCCGAATTTGCGGCTGCCTTCGGCGTTAAAGCTAAAAGAGACTTCGGGATAGCCGTTTTCGCCCATCATTACGACGCGCGCATTTTCCAAATCCGCTCCGGTAACGGAAGCCGTATCGGTTACCACACTGTATCCGCCGTCTTTATTGCGCATAATCTGGTAGCCTTCCGGTACCAATTTGGCGATTTCCGGAATCAGGACGCCGTTGTCGTCAAACGGTTTTTCGGTGGATTCCACTTTTTCCAGCGCTTTTTGGGCGGCGGAAATGTCGTTTTTGACGATGCGGAATTCCAACATCGCCGTTTTGCCGATCAGTTCTTCGGCGCGCTGCGGATTGGAAACGCCCGGCAGCTGTACCATAATCCATTTATCGCCCTGGCGGGTGATCTGGGTTTCGGCCAAACCGTATTGGTCAATACGATTGCGGATAATTTCCACCGCGCGGGCCATCGCTTCGTTCAGCGGTTCTTTGGCGCTTAATTTGGAAACGTCCAGCTCCAAAAGCAGGCTGGATCCGCCTCTTAAATCCAAACCCAAATTGAGTATTCTTTTGGGGCGTTCGCCAAGCGTGTCCAATTTTTCACGCTCGGCCAGCGGTTTGGAGTACCACTTATAGTTGGGGTAAATTAAATACAAAGACCCCAGCAAAATGGCGATGATAAGTCCCCATTTTACGGCTAACTTGTTAGACATTACTTAGCGCCTCCTTCTTGGGCAGCGGGTTGCATGTCGGCGGGAAATCCGACGATGGCGGTTTTGAGTACGGTCAGTTTCACATTGTCGGCAATTTTTACTTCAATTGCGTTGTCTTTAAAACCGGCCACCGTACCGATGATTCCGCCGGGAATGATCACTTGGTCTCCTTTTTTCAGGGCGTTGACTTTCGCCATCAGTTCCTGCTCTCTTTTTTTCTGAGAGCGGGCCGGCAGAAAGATTACCACAAATCCAAATACCAGCAAAAGCAGCCAAAAAAACATTCCACCACCTTGGGCTGTCGTTTCCATAGGTTACATCCTCCGGTTAAAATTTAAAATACACATTGTTATTTTAGCATATTTACCGTCGTTTCGGCAGGCGATAAACGAAATAGGCTTACTTCGTGAAGTTTGTTCCAAAAAACGAACTTTAACGAATAGTCATTATTTTTTGAAACCGAAAAAATTCTTCCGTACCGGGAATGGGCGGTTTATGCGAGTGGTTGTAGCGTTCTTCCGAGCTTAAGTGATGCGGCGTACAAAATTCCACCATTTGAAAGCCGCATTTATTAACGTAAAAATGGATATTTCTTTTTTCAAAATACGGGGTAACCGTTTCCCATATTTTTGTTTGAGGATAGCGTTTTTCAATGGCTTTCCAGGCGGCCAACCCCAGTCCGCCGCCGTGTCGGCCGGCATAAATGAAAAACAATTCCAGCGCATTATGGTGCGTTTGCGGATTTAAACGAATAACCGCGCCGCCTACTTTTTGCGTTCCATTCAAAATACACCAGGTTTCGTTTTCGGAGGCGTTAAAAGCGTCGTTTAATTCTTGTTGCGAAGGAATTTTATCGGCAACGGAAAATTGTTCTTTTAAGGCCAAGCCAAAAGATTCTTGTATTTTTTCTATAAATTCTGCTTTGTCGGCTTCGGTAATGGGTTTTAAAGTGATATTAAAAACTTTTTCTTCCATTGGCTGTCCTCATCGTTTTAAATGCTTTTGTATTCTAATAAAACGAGTTTTATTTTGCAAATTTTCCAAGCAGCAATCTTGTCAAAAGCGCGATATCGGCGGTTATTTAGCCGTTGGGAAAGTGGTAATCAATTTTAAAAGAGTAAGATCTTTCTCGTTGTTGGAATTGAGCGGAAACACGTATGTGCCAGCTTCGGTGGTTACGACGGCGTAGTCTTCTTTGATGTCAAACACGCTTCGCCGGGCGTGGGTATCAAACAAACTATGGCCAAAAAACGCCTTGTGCTGCGGCAGATTGAGCAAATCCATTATTGTTGGGGCAATATCCAATTGGGAAACCAAGGCGTTGGTCGCCAACGGTTTTTCAATCGGGTCGCGCGTAATGATGATAAAAGGCAAATTGTCATATTCCTTTTGGTAGGGCTTAAAAAGTTTGTTGGTTGGCGTGTTGGAATAAGACGGATGATCGGGCGTGATGAGGACAAGGGTGTTTTCGTCAAATAAGCCTTTTTCTTCCAAGCGTTTTAAGAAACGGCGCACGTCCTGCCCAAATCGGGCAAACGCACGCGGCAGGGTGGGGATATCATAAAATTCCGCGTCAATTTCTTCGTATTCTTCGCCCAAATAGTCCAAGCGTCCCAAAGGAACGTGCGAGTCCACGGTCAAGAGCGTCATAAACAGGGGTTCGCTTTGATGGGTTTGAAGGTATTCTTCGGCGTATTCAAACAGTTTCCGGTCGGTCATTCCCCACCAGTCTATATAATCCTTGTACTCCGGACGGGTGGCAAAATAAGTAGCCCCAATGACCTCGTCAAACCCGGCTTGGTGAAACAGTACGTTTTCATCCATATACGTTTCATCCGCGCCGCGCAGGAAAACCGTTTTAAAGCCATTTTTCTTGAGTTCTTTTACAAACGAAACGGGATATCCGTTTTCAAATGAAAGTTCCGCATACGGGTGGGAGGTAAAGATGACCGTCAGCCCGTAAAGCGTGGAGAGCGTTACGTGGCGCAGCGAGACGGACGGATAGATTTCAAACAGTTCATCCAAAGGCTGGCTGGCTTGCGGGGGAATATTGGGATTAAAGCGGTGCAGGTATTTATTGGAAAGGGATTCAGACGCTATCAAAATCACGCGCGTATATTGCTTGCCGACGCCCGTATTTTTAGCGGAAAAGACATTGTATTCCTGCGCCAATTCCTCCAGCTCCGGCGTCAGTGGTTCGTTTAGCCGGGCCTTAGGGCGCTTGGCTAAAACGGCATTTGCCGTGTAGACAATGGAAGGCGGCATTAAATAAGCGGTATAGAAATCGTTGGGTTTAGGAAGCAGTTTTAACGGACTGGCTATGTATAAGATAAAAAGCCCCGCGAGACATACCGCCAAACGGTTTAGCGCGGTTTTGCGCGGTGCAGCTTGGAAAAACCGACGGATCGCAAAAAAGCAGAACAAAGCCAAAACCGCAAAATAGGAAAGGACGCGCCAATCCTTTAGAAAATCGTAGTCGCCGCCTTCCATCGTATCTAAGTATTTGGCGCCGAAACGTTCTTTAAAATACCACAGTAAAATTAAATCCGCTGTTAGTGTCAGATAATAAATAAAGGCCAAGAGTCCCACCAGAAATTTATTCTTTACGCCCAGCAGATTTAAGAGAGATAGGAGAATTCCCAAAAATAAAAATTCACAAACCAGTTTTACGCTTTCCGCCGTCACGAAATTCACAGGGGTCAGTTGACCTAGTTGGTTTAACCCGAATAAGCACAAAAGCAGGGCGGGAACAGATAAGACCAAGAGTAATTTCCAGTCGTTTTTAAAAGGGGAAAAAATGTACTTTTTAAGGCAATTCATAGTCGTTCCGTTTCGTGTCAATTTGATATAATATTATATCTTAATTGAGGACCTTTGGCTTCTGGCCCGGTCGTTGTGGCCGGCAGGACCATAGCGCAAACCAACATGGAAAATAAGCAATTAGAAACCAAACGCCACTCCTGCGCGCACGTCATGGCGCAAGCGGTGCAGCAGTTATTCCCCGGTACGAAACTCGGTATCGGCCCGGCTATTGAAAACGGATTTTACTACGATTTTGATTGCCCCCATCAGTTCACTCCCGAAGATTTAAAGGCGATTGAGACCAAGATGAAAGAAATCATCAAGGCCCGCCAGCCTTTTGAACGCAAGGAAATGAGTAAAGCCGAAGCAAAAGAATTTTTTACCAAACGCGGCGAAACTTATAAATTGGAACTTATCGAAGAATTGGAAGACGGTACCATTACCGCTTATATCAACGGCGATTATGCCGATTTGTGCCGCGGGCCGCATGTAGAACATACGGGTAAGATTAACAGTTTTAAATTGTCCGCCATTGCCGGCGCCTATTGGAGAGGAAATGAAAAACGGCCTATGCTCCAGCGCATTTACGGCCTGTGCTTTGACACCAAAGACGAACTGAATGCTTATATCAAACAACAGGAAGAAGCCGCCAAACGCGATCACCGCAAACTCGGCCCGGAATTGGATTTATTCAGCATCAATGACAACGTCGGACCGGGACTTATTTTAATGCATCCCAAGGGCGGTATGCTGCGTAAAATTTTGGAAGACTGGATTAAAGACCAAAATTTAAAGCGCGGTTATGATCTGGTGGTCAGCCCCCATATAGCGCGGCTTCACTTGTTTGAAGTCAGCGGACACGCCGGATTTTATTCCGAAAGTATGTTCCACCCGATGGAAGTAGACGGCGAAAAATACCAAATTAAACCGATGAACTGCCCCTTCCACGTGGAAATATATAAAACCCATTTAAGGAGCTACCGCGATTTGCCGATGCGTTTGTCTGAATTAGGGACGGTATACCGCTATGAACGTTCCGGCGCGCTGCACGGGCTTTTGCGCGTGCGCGGGTTTACGCAGGACGATGCCCATATTTTCTGCACGCCCGAACAGGTGGAAGACGAAGTCAAACAATGTTTTGAATTTGCCATACATATTTTCAAAACGTTTGGGTTTGAAAAATATGCGGTGGAGCTTTCCACCCGCGATCCCGAACATCCGGAACATTTTACCGGCGACGTAAAAGATTGGGATCGTGCCGAAAACGCTTTAAAACACGTGTTGGAAGCCAATCACATTCCCTATACCACGCACGCCGGCGAAGCCGCTTTCTATGGGCCGAAGATAGACATCAAGGTCATGGACGCTATCGGGCGTCTGTGGCAATTGTCTACCATCCAGTTTGACTTCAACCTGCCCCAGCGGTTTAATCTGGAATATGTGGCTTCCGAAGGACGCCAGCGCCCGATTATGGTTCACCGGGCGATGTTCGGCTCGATAGAGCGGTTTACGGGCGTACTTATTGAACATTTTGCCGGCTGGTTTCCATTGTGGTTGGCGCCGGTGCAGGCCAAACTCCTGACGCTGACGGACGATCAGATTCCGTTCGCCAAAGAAGTGTTTGCCAAAATGCGTGAAGCGGGGCTGCGGCCGGAATTGGATGTGAGACCCGAAAAACTGGGCCTCAAAATCCGTGAGGCTCATTTACAGCGGATCCCCTATACGGTAATCATTGGAGCTAAGGAAGCGGCCGAGGGAAAGTTGACGATCCGCTTGAAGGGCGGCGAGAACACGGCAGCCTTGCCGGTGGAGGAAGTCATTGCCAAAATGAAGGAAGAAGTGGCTTCGTTTAGTTTGGACAACTTGTTGAAATAGAAGTATATCTTTGTTTGGAGAGCCCCATCGATTGACGGGGCTCTTGTTGTATTTAGAAGATATTTCGCAAGATGTCCGTACAGATTAATCAAATAATTGCAAGAGAAAAGATAAAAACCCCGGCTGTACATAATACAACCGGGGTTTTAAATCATAAGCATACATGGTTATTATGGGATCGAATCCATAATTCTGCGCAGTTCTTCTTCGCTCTTATCACGTACTTCTACAGTTTTTTCCTTCCCTTTGGCGCCTTTGACGATAATAATACTTTCTTCTTGCACGTTGAAAAAGTCGGCCAGGAAGGTTTTCATAATGGCGTTAGCGGCATCATCATCTACTTTTTTGTTTTTAATCTTAACGCGCAGCACGCTGCCAATGCGGCTGATCACTTCGTTGCGGCCTGCGGTTGGGATTAAACGCACTTTTATAATCATAAACCCTCCAAATTTTCGGCAAACAATTTGCTGCCTATTCTGGGCAGTGAAGAACCTTCTTCCACCGCCGTTTCAAAATCTGCACTCATTCCCAAGGAAAGATATTTTTCCGGTTGGGCTTTAAAATCTTCGTCAAAAGCCTGCTTGATCGGTCTAAACAGCTGTCGCAGTTCCGTATCTGTCGCTCCCTGCGGAGCAATCGCCATATAGCCGCACACATACAGGCGTTGAAGCGGTTTGAGTTGGCTGACCAATTTCCGGGCTTCTTGCAGCGGCAGGCCGGATTGGGTTTCTTTATCGGTCAGTTTTACCTGTACCAAAGTGCGGAGCGTTTTGCCTTGCGGTATACTCTTTTCCAACGCCAAGGCGGTTTCCAAACTGTCTAGCGAATCTATAAAATCAAATAGCTGCGCGGCTTTAGCCGCTTTGTTCTTTTGTAAATGCCCGATGAAGTGTTTTGTCGTGTTAAATTGTGCAAATTCGGGTCGTTCCCAACGGGCTTGAGCCTGCTGCACGCGGGATTCTCCCACATGCCGGATAAGCCCTTTTTGTAATAAGGTTAAAACGTCTTGATCTTTAGCATACTTGGTAACGGCTAAAAGCGTGATTTCTTTCGGGTCGCGCCCGCTTCGCTGGCAGGCGGACAACAGGGCAGATTCTATTTTTTGAAAATTAGTAACGAGTGTTTCTTCCCTGTTCATAAAAATCCCTTGACATATTATATCAAAATATACTTTAATTGCCTAATTTTTTATATGATTAAGCTTTTTTTCGAAAAATGAAAACACGTATCTTTTTCTGTTTGTACAGATTTAATACAATATACCTAATATGCAGTCTTCCACCCGCCGCGGAATGATTATTATTGCGATAGCCAACGGGCTTTTGCTCTTTGGCTACGGGCTTTCTTTGCCGTTTTTTACCATTTATCTCATTACCCAGCGCCACTTAACGCCGGCAATGGCGGGGTTGGTGATTGCGTTGGCGGGGTTGTCGCGTTGCGTATCCAGTGCCGTCAGCGGGGAAATGGCGGACGCTTTCGGACGCAAGACGGTAATGGTGTGGGGTCTTTTTTCCCAGATTGTAGCGATGTTTGCTTTGGGTCTTTGTATTGAACTCAAAGTACAAGTGGGCTGGATGCTGACTTGTTACTTTTTAACTACTTTTTTGGGCGCGTTTTTTCGCCCGGCCTCCAATGCTTGGGTAACCGACAATACCACCCCCAAAGACCGGGTGGAAGCGTTTGGCATTATCCGCATTGGGCTTAATATCGGCTGGGCGTTAGGGCCGGCCGCCGGCGGTTTTTTAGTGCGATATTCCTATAGCATGGCTTTTTTCTTTACGGCGTTGCTGTATGCCATTACCATTTTGTATTTAACACGCCAAGTGCAGGATAACCACCAGCCGTGTAAGTCCAGAAAACCCAGTTTCGTATCCGCCCTGCTGTCTTTAAAAGATATCCGCTTGGCAAAAATCTGTTTCTATGTGTTGGTGATTACGGCGGTCAACTCGCAGCTCGTGGTGGGGCTTTCCATCCATTGCAAACAATATCTGCAAATGCCGGAGTATTATATCGGCTGGTTTTTTACCATTAACGGGTTGGTAGTCGTATTCTTGCAGTATTGGGCGACGAAGCTGATGGCTAAAATCCGTCTTTCCACAGCGATGTTTATAGGTTGTGCATTATATGCAATTGGGTTTGGATCGGTGGGTTTTTTTGACAGTTTTACCTTGATTGCGCTGGGCGTGTTTTTGGCTGGATTGGGGGAACTGATTGTTTCGCCGGGAGAACAGACGTTGGTTTCCAATATCGCCTCGCGCGAAACGCGCGGACGCTATTTGGGGATGCTGATGGTGTTTTATAATTTGGGATCGGCGGCCGGATTTTTTAGCGCCGGTGTACTAAGCGATTATATCGCGCCGCATTATTTGCCCGGCCCGTGGCTGATGGTCGGTGCGGCGGCTTTGCTGGCCGGTTGGGGTTTTTGGCGCATGCGCTGCAGTCTTACGGACGAGGAAGACGGCAAAACAAACGTGCCTGTTCCCATTAAAAAAGATACAATCACTTTAAACTAACTTATTAGGAGTTTGAAATATGAGAGGAATTGTTTTTGCTGTGCTAACGCTTTTGTTGGGGGCATTCATCGGATTGGGGCTGGATAAATTGGCTTCTTTCCTGCCCGTACAGTTAGACCAAGCCCTTTCCCGCGTATATGCCATTGGCGTGCATCCGCTGTCGCTGCACATCAGCATTTGCGGTGCGTTGGGATTGGTATTTGGTTATATCATCATTTCTAAATTTGTAAGGAAATAATATGCAGCTGGTGTTGGCTTCCAAATCGCCGCGGCGCATTGCACTTTTGAAGGGGTTGGGAATGAAGTTTGAGATTATTCCATCCCAAAACCCGGAGAAAAGCGATAAAAAGCGTCCGGCGGCCCGCGCGAAAGAACTGGCGCTGCAGAAAGCGTTTGACGTGGCGCACAAATATCCCGCGGCCGTGGTAATTGGCGCGGATACGTTGGTTTATTGTAAAGGGGAAATTATCGGAAAGCCTAAAGACAAGGCCGATGCACTGCGGATTTTGAAAAAGCTAAACGGATCTTGGCAGTCGGTCTATACAGGCGTATGCGTGATGAATTTACAAGAGCAGAAAATCCTTTTTGGACACGAAGTTTCCAAGTGTAAAGCGCGGAAATTATCGGAAGAGGAACTGTTGCATTTAGCCGGGAAGCATATGGATAAAGCCGGCGCTTACGCCGTACAGGATACGGAAGATCCGTTTATTGAGCGTATTGTTGGCAGCCGCACGAATGTGGTGGGATTTCCGGTAGAATTTTTTCAAAAATTATTTAAGGAGTTTTTGGCGTTATGACAATTGAAACGGATTTAGTAATTATTGGAGCCGGCCCGGCGGGCTGCAGCGCCGCCATTTATGCGGTGCGCGCCGGGATTAAAACGGTGATTGCCGGCGGAGCCGTGCCGGGGGGGCAGCTTTTGCAAACCAGCGATATTGAAAACTACGCCGGATTTGTAGATCCCGTAGGCGGTTTTGAAATAATGGATAATATGCACAAACAATGCAAGCGGTTGGGGGTAGAATTTACTTCGGATGAAATCGTAAAAGTAGAAGGGGAAAAAACGCCCTTCACGCTTACCTGTGCGGACGGCAAACAATACAAAGCGGCGGCCGTCATTATCGCTACGGGCGCGAAAGCCCGCTGGCTGGGACTGCCCGAAGAAGAAAAATTTAAAGGACACGGCCTTTCCGCCTGCGCTACATGCGACGGGTTTTTTATGCGCGGCAAAAACGTTTGTATTGTAGGCGGCGGAAACACCGCGTTTGAAGATGCGTTGTTTCTGGCGCAGTTTTGCCCGCAGGTCAATTTGATCCACCGCCGCGACGCTTTCCGCGCCGATCAGGTAACGGTTGAAAAAGCCAAAAACACGCCCAATATCAAGTTGGTGTTAAACAGTGTTCCGGTGGAAATTTTAGGAACGGATTCCGTGGAAGGAGTACGCGTCAAAAACGTAAAAACGGGAGAAACGGCCGATATCGCCTGTTCGGGCTTGTTTGTGGCGGTAGGCGCAGAACCGCAGACGGATTTCTTAAAGGATTCGCTGGTGGCTTTGTCAGACAGCGGACTAGTGCTGGCCGATGACCGTACCCATACTACGATTGAAGGTATTTTTGCAGCCGGAGACTGTGCCGATAAACACTATCGGCAGGCCATTATTGCGGCTGGATCGGGTGCAAAAGCCGGCATAGAAGCGGCGGCTTTCATCAATTTGCATCGCTAAACTTGGAAAAACTTTAAAATCCCCGGTTTAAACACCGGGGATTTTTATTATATTATTCTCTTGAATATCGCTTTATGGGGAGCTATAATAATCAAAGAGGGGGAGAGTATGATTAAACCAGTTCCGTATAATTTTAATGCAGAAAAAAACTTAGAAATTCTTTCGGAAGCAGCTTTTTTAACCACCAAATCCGGAAATAAAATTAATACGATGGTAATTGGGTGGGGAAGCATCGGGGTTATGTGGCGTTTGCCTATTTTTAGTGTGATGGTACGTCAGAACCGATTTACCTACGATCTGTTGGAAAAATCCCACGAGTTTACGGTAACAATTCCTTACGGAGATGTTGCTCGCCTCATCCCCGTGTGTGGTGGCAAATCCGGCCGCAATATGGATAAGTTGGCGGCGTGTGGGTTAAAAACGCTGAAAGGCCAGAAAATAGCAACGCCTGTATTGGATATTCCTGGTATGCATTTTGAATGTTCCGTTGTTTATGCCCGTTTAATGGGGAAAGATAATCTTAATAAAGCGCTCAACGAACTTTGGTACAACAAAGAACCGGACGATTATCATATGTTTTATTTTGGCGAAATTTTGGCCAGTTATATTACCGAGTAGCCTCTAATTGCTTTAAAGACCTCCCTTCGGGGAGGTTTTTTACGGTTTTTGGGGGGAGAGGAATATCGAGCAGGGGTTTTGTCTTCCAGCCGCGTTTGTCAAAATGCCACCATTCGGTGCGGGTATAGGTAAAGCCGGCGGCAGTCATAATTTTTTTAAGGGTTTCCCGTCGGGTTAAAACATCGGGTGGCAGGTCATAAAAATCCATATGGGCGCGTTTGGAAAAAGAGTCAAAATCTGTCGGCATGGGGAGCGGTTTGCCGGTAAAATCGCACGGAGTCAGGTCCAGCGCCATTCCGCGGCTGTGGCGGGAGCCTTTTTTGGGCGGAGCTACATAGCTTGGGTTGGGAAACGCCTCCCACAGTTTTTGCTGGGCAGACTGCGGGCGGTAGCAATCCCATAAGCAGAAGGTAAACGGTTCTTTCTCTTGGGCGGCCAGCTGGACGGCTTTTTGCAGGCCTTTAAGTGCATCTCGGTGGAGATAACATTTATCGGAATCATATATGGTTTTACCCGTAAAATTGTGTGGAGTGGCGTAGCGCATATCTATGAATACGTTTAACTCCGGAACGGAATCTACATCCACCAGACCGGCTTTTTGGAGCGGGTCGGACTCCACAACAGAAGGCTGCGCCGCCACGGGAGCGGCCAGCAAGAGAAAACAGATCAGCGCCGTTTGCTTCATAAGCCCAGTATAGCACTTTGTGCGTTGGCGAAACAGCGAAAAATAAGTACAATACTTCTATGGACGATAAAAATTTTAAAAGCGGTTTTGCCGTATTGGCCGGTTTGCCCAACGCCGGCAAATCCACCTTACTCAATAATTTGGCGGGTGGTCTTTTGTCTGCCGTAACGCATAAGCCCCAGACGACGCGCCAGAACATTTTGGCGATTGCCGAAGGAGACAATTATCAGGTAGTGTTTGTGGATACGCCCGGTTTTTTAACGGCCCAATACAAGCTGCAGCAAACGATGGTCTCGTGCGTAGACCGCGCCGTGCGCGAAGATGCGGATCTGGTTGTCTTTTTAGTGGACGCGACGGCGGATTATGCTCTCAACGCCAAACTGGTGGAAAAATTAAAAACTGTTTATTGTCCTATTTTCCTGGCGATTAATAAAATTGATTTGGTGAAAGACGTTGTCGCGTTGGACGAATTGGAAAAACGCGTAAAGGCGGATTTAAAAATAGAAAAAGTATTCCGCATTTCTGCGGCGAAAGGAACGGGAACGGCCGAACTAAAACAAGCGGTCATTGAGGGAATGCCCGTCAGCCCGGCTTATTTTCCGCCCGGTCAGTGGACGGATCGCTGGGAACGGTTTTACGTGGCGGAATTTATTCGCGAGCAGATTTTTATGCTGTATCAAAAAGAAGTGCCGTACAGCACCTATGTGGAAATTGAAAAATTTACCGAAGATTTAGGTTCCAAAAATTATATCCGGGCCAACATCCACGTGGAGCGCGAAAGCCAGAAGCCCATTCTTATCGGCAAAGGCGGCAGTGCGATTGCAGAACTTAGAAAACGCGCCCAAAAGCGGATTGAGGAATTTCTGGGCCGCAAATATCGGTTAGAACTGAATGTGGTGGTTTCGCCCAATTGGCGTAACGATTCTAAAATGCTGGAGGATTTTGGCTATATCGTGCGCGACGAACAGTAGTAAGTTTATTCATTCATTAAACGCCCCGGAGCTGAAATTCCGGGGCGTTTGCATTTAGAAAAAACTTGTTCGGAAAGGAGCAACAATGTGGTGATAGAAAGATGGAAAAGGGGGAAAATTCTCCTCTGGCCTATTTTATAAGAGTGCGGTATTGCTGGAGCGGTGTGGCTTAAACCAATCAAATTAACGGGCATAGAGTTGGGAGGCCAAGCTTTGGCCCGTCGTTTCCGTAAGAGTGCAACAGCGCAAAAACAGTGTGGCTTAAACCAATCGGATGAACGGGTATTGAGTTCCACCCCCTGGAAGGGGTACTTTTTCTGGCGGCAGAAAAAGTACGAAAAAGACCGCCGCCCCGGCGTCCTATAAAAATCACTTTGCGGCCGGAAATTTTATAACTCGCTATGCTCAAACAATAAAATTTCTGCTCTGCCGCAAAGGCTTTTTATAAGCAGGACAAAGGGGCGGTTCAACGGCAAACAACCACGACAAAACGGCCCAATCGGAGACTGCTTATTGAAATGGGCGGATAAACGGCAACGACATAAATAGGTTAGCTTCTACCTCGTTTTTTATTTGGGGTTCGGTATTACTGAGCGAAGTGGCTTAAACCAATCAAATTAGCGGGCATAGAGTCGGGCGGCCAAGCTTTGGCTAGCTGGCTAGGCTCTGGCCCGGCAAGGGGTTGTCTTGT
>CALUYP010000065.1 GCA_944325055.1 uncultured Elusimicrobiales bacterium
ACCAACGTTTCCAGAAGCAGCGATGACAGCCTTTTTGCCCGCGTCGCCGGCATTGTAACCTTTGAATGGGTGAAGAGAGGCAAAAAGCAGATTTCCGTGTACCCGAAAGTTGCGGAAACCAAAGAAGCCAAAGCGCCTGCTAAAAAAGCAGCGGCTAAAACCGCCAAACCGGCCGCCAAAAAAACGGCTGCCAAAAAGGCGCCTGCTAAAGCCAAAAAGGCCGAAGCGGATAAATAAGCTTCACAGTTTAAAAAGCGGCAGGAACAAAATCCTGCCGCTTTTTTTATGGAAATCCGGCGGAAAATTTAGTTTGTTTGGTACAATTGATGAAGAAGGATGAATTACATGTAAGCCACGACGAATGGGCTTACCCCTGCACCAAAACGCCGGCGCGCGCCAAAGTAAAGCGCGCCCGCCAAAAAGCCAAGCGCTCTTTATCCAAAAAGTTATTGACGCAGGCGCTGGAGCAGAACGAAAAGATTTAATTTTGATCCGCCGCGCGCCGCGCCGGCCACGGCAAAGAGGAATTATGCAATCCGGAAGCTTTTTAGACCGAGTTAAAATTTACGTTACCGCCGGCAAAGGCGGAGACGGCTGTCTATCGTTCCGCCGCGAAAAATTTATTGAATTCGGCGGCCCGAACGGCGGCTGCGGCGGCAAAGGCGGAGACGTCATCCTGCGCGCTGAGCCCAATCTGACCACCCTTTTGGAATTGGCTTATAATCCGCATATTGAAGCCCAAAACGGCGAAAAGGGCGGTACGTATAACAAAACCGGACGCGCCGGCGAAGACCGAATCGTACTCGTCCCCTGCGGCACGATCGTCAAAAAAGACGGTCAAATACTAACCGACCTTACGCAGCCCGGCCAGGAATTTACCGTAGCCAAAGGCGGTATGGGCGGGCGCGGCAACCAATCGTTTAAAACCCGCAACAACACCGCGCCGCACATCGCCGAGAACGGGCAGCCGGGGGAAGAAGTAACCCTTGTTTTGGAACTCAAAGTATTGGCGGATCTGGGTTTGGTCGGTTTTCCCAATGCGGGCAAAAGCACTTTCTTAAGCCGGATTTCCGCCGCGCGGCCGCGCATTGCGGATTACCCGTTTACGACGTTAAACCCGAATCTGGGCATTACGCTTCATAAAAACGTCATCTTTGCCACCGCCGACATTCCCGGTATTATTGAAGGGGCAAGCGAAGGAAAAGGGTTGGGGTATCAATTTTTAAAACACATTGAACGCACCCGCGTCCTGTTGCATTTGGTAGATCCGGACGGATTTAACGGAATGAATGCGGAAAAATCCGTCAAAGTCATTGAAAACGAACTGAAAACGTTTGACAAAAAACTGTTTGAAAAACCGCGCATTATCGCGGTCAATAAAATGGATTTGCCATCCGCCCAAAAAGTATATGAAACCATTAAGAAGAAATTCAAAAAACACAAAGTGATGTTGATGTCCGCCGCCACGGGCGAAGGCGTGAACGCGGTGTTGGACGAAGTGGTTAAAATTCTGGCCTCCACCCCGGTAGAAATGCCGGCGGTGCAGGAACAGACAGCCGCGGTACACAAGGTAGAGCCTATTTTCTCTATCCACCGCGACGAGGAAGACGTCATTCACATTACCGGCAAAAAAGTGGTGGAATTTATTGCTATGACGAACTTCAACCAGCCCGAAGCCGTAACCCGCTTGCGCGGTATTTTTAAGAAGATCGGTCTAGAGAAAGCCCTTTTGAAATTCGGCGTACAAGACGGAGACACGCTGGTCGTCGGCGGACGGGAGTTTGAGTGGAACGGGGATTTTGACAATGAAGCCCCCACCGCACCCGAACACGCCGGTTATAAACGCCGCGAAACCAAACAGGAACGTTTGGAAAAACGCCGCGCCAGACGCCAAGCCAAACTAAAGTAACATTTAAAACAAAACGGGACGCCTTTTTAGACGTCCCGCTTTTTATGATTTTGAATGAATCAGCTTCTTTTATTTACCAATTCAACCGATTCCACCGCTTCAAGTACCCGGCTAAAATCGCGGTTTGATTTTTTTACATACGCAGGAAAGGCTTCTTTAAAATCCAATTTATCATAATCGCTCCCCATTGTACTTTCCATAAACGACGCAATCTCCTGATTAAATACAGGGAACATAAAATACTCTTCCGTCTTTACTCCTTTCTTACTGACTCCGCGCACCGACGTTAGATTGGCCGAAATAATTCCCACCAATTCACCGGTATTGGCCATCACGCCCGATCCGCTCATCCCCTGCCGGATACCAAAATTATCCGTATACGCAAATCCTAATTGCTTCACATAATACACCGGATACGGATCCGGTTTAATTTCCCGTTTGCCGCCAAAAATAGAAATGACGGATAAATCTCGGTCTATTAAATAATTCCCGTCATCAAAGAGCAAGATGGACGGAAACTCCGGGCTGATAATACGGCGGTATTGCCGGGCCGCTTCACGGTTTTGTTGTAAAAAAGCATTAAATTTTGCCTTGGTAACGACTTGATTTATTTGTTGCTTGCCGGAGGCGCGACGGTAATAGGTCAGCGAAGCACGATCCAGATCCAAACGGATGAGTGCAAAATCATTTTTGACCATTTTCTTTTCGGAAAAATTCGGATGAATAAACACTGCCGGACGTTTAGCGGTATGGGAAACCTTCGCCAGAGCAGAAATCGGCTGTTCCAATAAATCCACCTGAATCGTGCAACCTTTTTGACATTTTTCCGCTACGCAATGCGCGGCTGTTGCAAACCATTTCCGTCCGATACGTGTGGCTTGGCACTTCCCCACAGAAGCTGCTTCCCCGCCGAAAGGGGTAATATAATACTCAAAGGTATGATAAAAATCTTCCTTGCGGGTATGTTTATCTTCATCTGTAACGGAGATGACGCCTACCTGCCCCCATAAGGGAGTTGCTAATAAACAAATTAAAAGAGAAAAAAGCGATCTATACATATCTAAATCTGGGAGATAAAAAATCTCTTTTGGCGGCGGCAGGGACTTTAACTTGTTTCGATTCCTCTTATATAAAACTTTGTATTATTCCACCGGGAAAATCAAACAAGCGTCAAAACCGCTGTATATATGATACGGGCTTTTGGGCTGCCAAGAAAGGACCGTAGGATATTTGGTGGCAGGGGCAACCCGGGAAAATGGTTCCTTTTGAAGGAGATATCCTATAGGCAAATCTTTTCCTAAATCGCCTGCAAATAATTGAATAACAAAGTTTTTATTGGAAGCTTTGGCCAAAGAAAAAGGTGCACGGTAATGCACATGCATATTCCCGGTATAGATAAAAAAGACGGCATCCGGTTCTCTTTGGCGCACATCTTCAATAATTGTCCGCCAATGGTCGTTGCGTTGTTTCATGCCAAAGACCGTTTCCACTTGACGGAAAGAAGGTGTTACCCATTGCTGATGGCTTCTGAAATAACGTTCATCTTCAAGGCCAATTACATCAATCCCTCTTTTGACAAATTTTTCCAAAAAGCGAAAGTCCGGACTGACTCTGCGGTATTTCAAAGCAAGCAGAGAAACCGGTTCCCCCGTTTTTTCTGATAAAGGCAATGTCCTGTCAAAAACAAATTCCGTCAGTACAATGATCTTTCGGTCCGGATATTTTTCCTTATATTGAAGCACCATCGATTCAAAAGCTTTCCGCAACGGAAGAAAACCATGTTCTTCTCCTACTTGTATATACTTCGCCTCTGACGGAATAAGAGATACATAATCCACCTCTTTCTGTTCATAGGAAACCCGCAACGATCGAAGCAGATCTTTTTTATGTTGCCGCATAAAAAGCAAATCCTGCTCTGCCACGTTTCGCCATAACCGAACTAAGTGATCATTCATTTGATTAAAATATTGTTCTTGATTTTTCAGGAGCAAATGTTTGTAAGGATTATAAAATTCAATATTTTGATGTGGCAACGGTATATCCATAGTTCCTCCAGATTGTTCCAAAGAAAACGCCGCTGCACCACCTATATGCTTGGCAGTTACCTGTTCTCCAATCATGCGGTCTAGCGTAGAAGAGGGTACTTCGGAAATGTTTCGTGAGCCAAATAAACGCTTGATATACTCTTTCCAATTCACAGGCATTCCCTTTCCAGCCTCAGCTGGAAGAGATAATCCAATCAGTAATAAAATAAATATAAAATAGCGCATATCAAACTCTCTATTTTATTGTAACAAGTAGTCTTTATAAATTCAACGCTCTTTTTATGGCTCTATCAGAGGGGATTTCCCTTTAATCATTCTAAAAAACCTACTGGATAAAAAACCCCGCCCGTAAGAGCGGGGTTTTAAGCAAAAGAGAACAACTATTTATGGGTAACGAATACACCCGGGCCCATAGTGGAGCTTAACGAAATGCTCTGCACATAGACGCCTTTGGAGGTGCTTGGTTTTACGCGAAGGATAGTGTCCATAACGGCTTTTGCGTTATCCACCAATTTGGCGGCGTCAAAAGACGCTTTGCCAATGATGGCGTGCACGATACCATACGCATCGGCTTTGAATTCAATGCGGCCGGCTTTCAAGGCTTTAATAGTATTGGCCAAGTCAAACGTAACCGTGCCGCTTTTCGGGTTCGGCATCAGTCCGCGCGGGCCTAAGATTTTAGCGGCTTTGGCCAAGTCCTTCATGGTATCGGGGGTGGCCACGAGCACGTCAAAATCAATTTTGCCTTTCAAGACTTCGTCTACAATATCTTCACAGCCAACTCTATCCGCGCCAGCGGCCTGCGCTTCTTGCGCATGTTCGCCTTTGGCAATTACCGCGATGCGTTTGGTTTTACCCGTACCGTGCGGCAAAGCCACCGTGGTGCGTACTTGTTGGTCTGCTTTTTTGGTATCAATGCCCAATTTCACGTGGATTTCAACGGTTTCGTCAAATTTAGCTTTCGCGTTGTCTTTAACGATCTGAGCGCCTTCTGCCAACGTGTAAACCTTGGACTTATCGTAAGCTTTTTGAGCTGCTTCTAATCTTCTTCCCATCTGAAATACTCCTTAGGTGCTAACGGGCGTTGTCGCCCTCCCTCAGTTTAAATTTATTTTACTACGTCCACACCCATGCTGCGGCAGGTGCCTTTTACCATTTCGGCGGCCTGTTTGATGTCTTTCGTATTCAAATCAGGCAGCTTCTGAGCGGCAATTTTTTCGCACTGCGCTTGGGTAATCTTGCCGACTTTGCTTTTATGAGGAGTACCGGAACCTTTTGCTAGGCCTAACTCCTTAATAATCAGCACAGCCATAGGCGGCATCTTGGTAATAAAGGTAAAAGAGCGGTCTTCATAAACGGTGATGATGACCGGAATCTTAATCCCTTTTTCCATTTTAGCCGTCTTGGCGTTGAATTGTTTGCAGAATTCCATGATGTTTACACCATGCTGGCCTAAAGCCGGACCTACGGGCGGAGCCGGGTTGGCTGCTCCAGCAGGAATCTGCAGCTTGATGTAACCTTTAATTTTTTTCTCTTTTGCCATTTTACTGTTACTCCATAATTTTTTACTGCTTTACTGCGGTAAAATCTAATTCTTTTCTACTTGCAAGAAGTCTACTTCAACCGGAGTGGCGCGGTCAAAAACCGTAACCATCACTTTTAGTTTATTCTTTTGTTCGTTGACTTCTTCCACTACACCGATAAAATGTTTAAACGGCCCTTCCGTAATACGTACGCTTTCGCCGCGTTCAAATTCTACAACGTGTTTCGGCTTACCAGAAGGATTGTCCGTCAATTCTACAATGCCGGCAATTTCTTCTTCCGGCAACGGCACCGGGTTAGGATCTCCCAAGAAACCGGTCACGCCTGTAATGCTTTTAATAAACCAATAGGCTTCGCTGGTCATATTCATCTGCACCAGCACATAGCCCGGAAAAAATTTCCGTTTGCGCAAAACTTTTTTGTTCTGTTTGACTTCAACCACTTCTTCGGTGGGAACTAATACTTGAAAAACGCGGTCGTCGAAATGTTGAATTTCGATGTTGAGCAAAATTTTTTCTCTTACTTTATCTTCGTGCCCCGTTTGGGTATGCACAACGTACCAAGCTTTTTCTTCAGACATTAGCGGGCCCCCATTATTACGCCTAGTATTTTGGTTAATCCCAAGTCAATAACGCTCACATACGCCGCCACTAATGCAACGACGATCGCCACCAAAATGGTGGACTGGACCACTTCCTGTCTGGAAAGCCAAGTGGATTTCTTCAGCTCACCTATAGATTGCTTCAGAAAATCGATTGCTTTTTTCATAAAATTTCCGTTTCCTTGGTATAAAACCTGGCAGGAGCGGAAGGACTCGAACCTTCAGTCCCGGTTTTGGAGACCGGTGGTTTACCAGTTAACCGACGCTCCCACAAAA
>CALUYP010000066.1 GCA_944325055.1 uncultured Elusimicrobiales bacterium
GAGGGAATGGCGCCTTGGCGGCGCTGCGCGCGAAATTAAACGGTTTAGGAATTGATTTGTTGTTGGATTTTGTGGGGAACCACACTGCTATTGACAGTCCCACCGTTCTTTCGGATCCGGATTTATATATTAATACCGGTACGCAAGAACCGCATGTTCATAAAGATTGGTTTTTTAAAAATGCAAACGGCGTATATATCGCGCACGGGCGGGATCCGTATTTTGCCCCGTGGACGGATACGGCGCAATTAAATTATTTTAATCCTAAAACGCGCGAATTTATGCTCAAGAATCTGTTACATGTGGCGGATATGTGCGATGGAGTGCGTTGCGATATGGCCATGCTGTCTTTAAACAAAGTGCATCGGGATACGTGGTGGGAATTTATCGGGGGAAATTTGCCGAAAGAAGAATTTTGGCATCAGGCTTTAACCGCCGTTCGAGAGAAACATCCTGAATTTATTTTTATTGCAGAAGTATATTGGGGTTTGGAATGGGACATTCAGGAACTAGGGTTTGATTATACGTACGATAAAATTTTGTATGACCGCTTGCGTTTTTCCAATCCGGAAAATATTAAAGGTCATTTGGGAGCAGAACATTTGTTCCAGATGCGTTCCATCCGCTTTACGGCAAATCACGATGAAGAAGAAAGCTTAAAAGCCTTTGGCAAAGAAAAGTCGCTTGCGGCCAGTACGATTATTGCTACGCTGCCCGGCGCGCGCATGTTTCATTTGTTTCAGCTATTGGGCCGTCCGGAACGGATGCCGATTCAATATATCAAAGATGATTTTGAAGAAAATAAAGAAGTATCGGCATATTACTTAAAGTTGCTGCATATTTCTTCGGATCCGGCTTTTCACGGCGGGCAATGGGCTTTGCGGGATGTGGCGTGTGCGTCGATGGAAGACCATTCTTTCCGCAATATTTTAGCATGGCAGTGGAAGCAGCGTAATACGGGGAAGATGATTGTGATCAATTACAGCAATGCGCCAGCCCGGGGGCGGCTGTCTATGAAAGGGGTCTATGGCCCTGGAAGCCAGATAACGGAAGAATTGACGGGTGAAAAGATAACCATTACGCCAGAGACTCTCTCTGAAGGCTATGAATTGAATTTAAGACCCTATGAGAGTAAAATATTTACCTATGCCGTCTAATCACAGCATAAAAACCCCGCTTTAGCAAGCGGGGTTTTTGTTTTAGTAAGAATTTTTCTTTAAAATACCGCTCCAGATTTAATACAATAAGAAAAGAAGGTTTTTACTGTATCTTTTTTAGAAAAAGTTTTTTATAATATAGATATACTTACCGCTCGGTAAATAACCGGGGGAAAAGATGGCATTTGGCCCTTTTAGCAAACAAGACCATTTGGAAATCACGACGTTGGGGATGGAGTTTGCCGTTTCCGAAATTTTATGCACGGGGGCGGGATATTGGTTGGATCAGAAGTGTGGCACTTTCCCGTGGTGTTTGGTGGGGGGCGCAGCCGCCGGGTTTGCGCTGGGGTTGTATCAAATTATCCGCGCGGCCCGGAATATGGCGCAACAAACAAAATTTAAAAAGGTAGAAACAAAAGATGGACGTCGCTGAAATAATTTCTCACCACATTTTGGACCATGATTGGGGGGTAACCTTATCCGGGTTCCGACTTCCCATTACCACTCATACCGTTACATTGTTTGCTGTCAGTGTGATTCTGTTATTGGGGCTGCATTGGATCTCTTTGGGCCGGCAAAGCCGGTCGGGGCGGTTACTGACGACGCTGATAGAAGAATATGTTACGTTTATCCGTGATGGCATCGTGTTGCCTAACATGGGGCAGGAAGGGAAACGCTTTTTACCCTATTTTTGTACGCTGTTTTTATTTGTATTATGCAGTGCCTTAGCCGGCCTGATTCCCAACATGAAAACGGCTACAGCTAATATTTCCGTTACCGCGGCGCTTGCGTTATGTTCTGGCGGCCTGATTCTTTATTGCGGACTTAAATTTCATGGAATTGCCGGGTTTTTAAAAGGGTTTATTCCGTCCGGTACGCCGGGTTGGCTGGTGCCGCTTATTTTTCCGTTGGAAGTAATCAGTATGATTATCAAAGTATGCGTATTGGCGATCCGTTTGTTTGCGAATATGTTGTCAGGGCACATGGTGCTGATCTGTTTGCTTTTAATTATTTTTGTAGTAGGGCAGATGCATATTGCGGCGGGTGCGGGTGCTCTTTTACCGGCGATGGGGCTGGAACTTTTTATGACGTTGCTGGAATTGCTGGTGGCTTTTTTACAGGCGTATGTGTTTACGCTGTTGACCAGCATTTTTGCCGGATCGGTCATTCATACGCATTAATTAATTTAAAAAATCTATCAACAGGGCTTTTGCCCAAAAAGGAGAAGAACATATGGAACTCGTAGCACTGAAATACATTGCAGCCGGTATAGGAGCCGGACTGGTGGTAATCGGGGCAGGTTTAGGTTTAGGCAAAATCGGTAATGCGGCGTTGGAAGGGATTGCCCGCCAACCGGAAGCCGGTGCTGATTTGCGCTCAACGATGATTGTTATCGCTGCGCTTTTGGAAGGGGCCGCGATGTTGGGGCTGGTGATCTGCCTGCTGACGTTGGTTCTCAAATAGTCCGTTAGAACGGAGCATGTATGGAAGATTTGTTAAAGCCGGATTACGGCGTGTTGGTGCTGACCATCTGTAATTTCTTGTTATTGGTCTATTTGCTTAAAAAGTTTGCATGGAACCGCATTATCAGCGGGCTGGAAAACCGAGAACGGCAAATAGCCGAGGATAAAAAACAAGCGCAAGAGGCCCGCACCGCCGCAGAAACCATCAAACGGGAATTGGATGAAAAATTAGCTCAGATTTCCGACGAAGCGGCTAAACGGCTGGCGGAGGCGGTAAAGTTGGGCGAAGCGCAAAAAGAGCAGATTCTTTCTGCCGCCAAAGAACAGTCCGAACGTTTGATCGAACAGGCTAAGACGCAAATAGAAGCGGAAAAAAACAAAGCGTTATCGGACGTGCGCGGGGAGATTGCCCGTACTGCCGTGTTGGCCGCGTCGAAAGTGGTGCAGCAGCAGATGAATGAAGAATCCGCAAAAAGCGTTGTAGCCCGCGTATTGGAAGAAATAAAAGAGAAGTAATTTATGAACAGTTCAGACAGAATCGCAGTACAGCGTTATGCAGCCGCGTACAACGGATTAAGCAAAACCAAGGAACAAGCGTCGGTTCGTGCGGAAGATTTACGCGCGGCGGCGAAAGCCTTGGGCGCGGTGGGGGAATATATGAACAGTCCTCGTATTACGGCGGAACGGAAAAAACAAACCGTTCGGGCCGCGCTGTCACGCGCACCGGAGACGGCGTCTTTTATTGAATTGTTAATTGACGCCAAGCGCTACGCTCTGCTGGACGCGGTAACGCTGCGGGTGGATGAACTGCTGGATGAACGGCTGGGAATTATCCGTGCGGAAGTGATATCCGCCCAGGTATTAAGCGCGGCCCAGCAGAAAGAGACCGAAGAAGCTTTGTCTTTGCGGTACGGCGGTCAGGTAAGAGCTTCTTTTCACACCAATCCGTCCCTGTTGGGGGGGCTTGAAATCCGCTGCCGGGGAGAACTCATAGACGGCAGCTTGCAGGGGCGGCTGGCTAAACTGCAAGAAGAATTGACACATTAATACGGTAGCAATATGGCAATTAGACCCGAAGAAATAACCAATATCATCAAAGAAAAGATAGAACATTTTGACACTTCCGCCGACATCAGCGAAGTGGGTACCGTCATCCAGGTTGGAGACGGAATCGCCCGCGTGCACGGTTTGAACAACGTCAAAGCCTCCGAGCTTGTTGATTTCGGCAACGGCGTGCAAGGCATGGCGCTGAATTTGGAATACGATAACGTTGGCTGCGTGCTGATGGGACCGGATCATCTGGTGCATGAAGGGGGTACCGTTAAACGTACTGGACAGGTAATCAGTATTCCGGTGGGTGCGGATATGATCGGACGGGTAGTGGATCCCTTGGGCAACACGTTGGATGGGAAAGGGCCCGTCAAGACGGATAAGACCATGCCGCTGGATATTGTGGCTCCGGGTATTATTGACCGCCAGCCCGTCAAACAGCCGTTGCAGACCGGCATTAAGGCCATTGACGCCATGGTGCCGATTGGAAAGGGACAGCGCGAGCTGATCATCGGCGACCGCCAAACAGGTAAAACCGCTATCGCAGTGGACGCCATTATCAATCAAAAAAATATTCCGGCTGCCGAGCGTTGTATCTGTATTTATGTAGCGGTTGGACAGAAACAAAGTACGGTGGCGCAAGTGGTAAAAACGTTAACGGATTTTGGGGCCATGGATTATACCGTGGTCGTCTCGGCTACGGCATCTGATCCGGCGTCTTTGTTGTATATTGCACCGTATGCGGGATGCGCTATTGGTGAATATTTTATGTGGCAGGGGAAGGACGTGTTAATCGTGTATGACGACTTATCCAAACACGCGCAGGCATACCGCCAGATGTCCTTGTTGCTGCGCCGTCCGCCAGGCCGCGAAGCATACCCGGGGGACGTGTTTTATTTGCATTCCAGGCTTTTAGAGCGCGCTTGTAAACTGTCCGACGAAAACGGAGGCGGTTCGCTGACGGCGCTGCCGATTATCGAAACATAGGCCAACGACGTATCCGCTTATATTCCGACCAACGTAATTTCCATTACGGACGGTCAGATTTATCTGGAAAGCAGTTTGTTCTTAAGCGGCATTAAGCCGGCTATCAACGTCGGTTTATCCGTATCGCGTGTAGGCGGTTCGGCCCAGCGCAAAACCATGCGCAAAGTGGCGGGAACCTTACGTATTGATTTATCACAGTATCAGGAATTGGCCGGATTTGCCCAGTTTGGTTCTGAGCTGGATAAAGAATCCCAGCGTCAGATTGCGCGCGGCAAACGGATGACGGAACTCTTAAAACAAAACCAATACGCGCCGCTCAAAGTAGGGGAAGAGGTATTAGTGCTGTATGCGGGAGTACACGGTTATCTGGACGGCATTGAAGTGGGCGATGTGTTGGAATACGAAAAACAACTGCTTGCTTTTGCCCGCGCCCAACGTGCGGAAGTGTTGGAAATGCTGAATACAGCCAATGAACTTTCCAAAGAAGTGGAAGAGAAGATAGTGGGCGTGTTGGAAGATTTTAAATCGGTTTTTAAACCTGCCAAACAGGAGAAATAAATGGACGCTAAAGCGAAGAAGAAATATTTGGTTACCGGCGGCGCCGGATTTATCGGCAGCAACATTGCCAAAACGTTGGAAGCCCAAGGCCATGAAGTGACGGTCATGGACGATTTTTCCAAAAACGGCCATTTTAAAAATTTAATTGGATTTAAAGGGGACGTTATTACCGCGGACTTATTTGAATATATGCCCACGGATATGCATTTTGACGCCATTTTCCACGAAGCCGCCATCACGGATACCACTGTTATGGATCAGAAAGCCATGATGGAACAAAATGTGGAAGCCTTTAAAAACCTGCTTCACTTTGCGGCGGAAAATGAAATTCAGAAAGTGATTTATGCTTCTTCGGCCGCTACTTACGGAAACGGGCCGGTGCCCAATGTGGAAACGCAGCCTACCCATCCGGAAAACGTATACGGATTTTCGAAGGTCATTATGGACAATGCGGCCCGTCAGTTTGCAGAGAAAAACAACGATATGACGTTGATCGGGTTACGTTATTTCAACGTATATGGCCCGGGTGAATACTACAAAGGTAAAATGGCCAGTATGGTTTACCAGCTTTACAACCAGATGAAAGCCGGCAAACGCCCGCGTGTATTTAAATACGGGGAACAGCAGCGCGATTTTGTGTATGTAAAAGATATCGTTAAGATTAATTTGTGCGCACTGAACAACGGCAAAGAAACCGGCGTGTACAATGCGGCGACGGGTATCCCGCGCGATTACAACGCGATTATTGCGTGCCTGAACAAGGAACTGGGTACGAATTTGGAGCCGGAATATATTGATAATCCGTATCCGTTCTTTCAGCTTAAAACGCAGGCGGATATGTCGCTGGCCAAGGAAAAATTAGGCTATGAGCCGGATTATTCGTTGGAAGCGGGCATAGCCGATTACGTATCCATTTTGGAAGGACGCAGCAAATAAGGAAGACCCATGGAATCACTTAGGGATATACGGCAAAACATCAAAGCCATCAAGTCTACGCAGCAGATCATGCAGACGATGAAGATGATCTCCAGCGCGCGGATTCGCCGCGCGCAGGAAGCGATGGAAGCCGCCCGTCCGTTTGCCAAAAAAATGTTGGAAATGGTGGACGATTTAAAGCAAGATATTTTGGCAATGCCCCAACCGCAAGACGGAGAAAGCTGGGCGGGGAGATTTTTTATCAATAAAACGGGCAATCCAGACAAGATCGGACTTCTGGTGATTACGGGCGACAAGGGACTGACCGGATCGTTTAATGCCGTTATTTTGCGCAGCGTTCTGCAATTTTTGAAAAAAAACAAAGGGAAAGAAATTTTTGT
The DNA here is from genome assembly GCA_944325055.1 of uncultured Elusimicrobiales bacterium. Taxonomy (GTDB): domain Bacteria; phylum Elusimicrobiota; class Elusimicrobia; order Elusimicrobiales; family Elusimicrobiaceae; genus Avelusimicrobium. Next base: position 6,532 of record CALUYP010000066.1, read on the forward strand.
TTTTGCGATAGGCAAAAAGGGGCGCGACTTTTTAAACCGTTTAAAAATATCCCAGCTGCATATGGTCTATGAAAGCGTAGGGATTTTTCCGAAGGTATCCTATGCCCATGCGGAACTATTGGGCGAAGCGGTTTTGAAAACCTTTTTTGAAGAAAAATTAGGGAACGTTACTTTAATCTATAACGACTTTAAATCGTTGGCGAGTCAAAATTTAAGGGAGGAAAAAATTCTGCCTTTTGATTTTGAAGCCATCAAACAAGATACAGAAGAAAGCGACTTTTTGTTTGAACCGGGGATGTTGGAGATTTTTAAATTATTGGTGCCCCGTTTGTTTAAAGCGAATATGTATCGCTTTTTATTAGAGTCGCAAGCGGCGAATTTAGCGGCAACGATGAACGCCATGGACGCCGCGAGCAAAAACGCCGGAGAATTGGTTACGGCGCTGGGCGTAAAACTCAATAAAGTACGTCAAGCCGGCATTACCAACGAAATTTTGGATATTGTCAACGGGGCGGAAGCTCTGAACAGTTAATTTAGATACAGGAAAACATATGAAGACTGGAAAAGTAATTCAAATCATTGGTGCGGCAGTGGACATTCAATTTGAACAGGATCACCTTCCCGCCATCGAAAACGCCATTGAAATTGAAATGGACGGCGGCAAAAAAATTGTAGCCGAAGTAGCCCAGCAGATGGGTGACGGGATCGTGCGTTGCGTGTCGTTGGAAAGCACCGACGGTTTACAGCGCGGCGCCAAAGCCGTGGACACCGAAGGACCTCTTTCCGTCCCCGTGGGTGAAGGCTGTCTGGGCCGGTTGATGAACGTGTTGGGAAAACCCCAAGATCACAAAGGCGATATTAAAGCCGCTATGCATATGCCGATTCACCGGGATCCGCCTTCTTTGGAAGACCAGAATCCAACGCCGGAAATTTTTGAAACCGGCATTAAAGTGATTGATTTGATTGCCCCGTATATGAAGGGGGGAAAAGTAGGTTTATTCGGCGGGGCCGGCGTAGGCAAAACCGTACTGATTATGGAGCTGATTAACAACGTAGCGCGTGAACACCATGGAAGCTCCGTTTTTGGAGGCGTGGGGGAAAGAAGCCGCGAAGGAAACGATTTGATGCTGGAAATGACCGAATCCAAGCTGTCTGACGGAAGTTCCGTATTGGATAAAACCGTACTCGTGTATGGGCAGATGAACGAGCCGCCGGGTGCGCGCGCGAAAGTGGCGTTAACCGCGTTGACGCAGGCGGAATACTTCCGCGATGTCAAAGGACAGGACGTTCTTTTGTTCTTGGATAACATCTTCCGCTTTGTGTTGGCCAACTCCGAAGTATCCGCGCTGTTAGGCCGTATGCCTTCAGCGGTAGGATATCAACCGACGCTGAACACCGAAATCGGTAACCTGCAGGAACGTATTACGTCCACCAAAAAAGGCGCCATTACGTCTATCCAAGCCGTATATGTACCTGCCGACGATTTAACCGACCCCGGCGTGGCCGCTACGTTTACCCACTTGGATTCTACGTCCGTGCTGTCGAGACAGATAGCGAGCTTGGGTATTTATCCGGCCGTGGATCCGCTGGATTCCACGTCGCGCATTTTAGATCCGCGTATCATTGGCGAAGAACATTACAATGTGGCCCAGAGTGTGCGTCAAGTGTTGCAAAAATACAAAGACTTGCAGGATATTATCGCCATTTTGGGGATGGATGAACTTTCGGACGAAGACAAGAAAACCGTGGCGCGCGCCAGAAGAATTCAAAAATTCCTCTCGCAGCCGTTCTCGGTGGCTGAACAGTTCACCGGACATCCGGGCAAATACGTCAAATTGGCCGATACCATTCAAGCCTTTAAAGGCATTGTGGCCGGAGAATACGATCATATTCCGGAATCTTGCTTCTATATGTGCGGCGGCATAGAAGACGTACTTGCCAATTACGAAAAAGTAAAAGACAAAGAGTAAGCTATGGCTAAAAAATTGACCCTGAACCTGATTACGCCGGAAAAACAGCTCATCTCCAATCTGGAAGTGGATATGGTTGTGTTGCCTGCTTTGCTGGGCGAGATGGGCGTATTGCCCGGACACATCAAAACGATTGTGCAGCTGGGTATGGGTTCACTGCGTTATAAAAAAGACGGAAAAGAAGAAGAAGAATTTGCCGTTTTGGGCGGATTTGTGGAAGTGTTAAATAACGTGGTCAACGTGTTTGCGGAAGGAGCGGATTTGGCGGATGAAATTGATGAAGAAGTAGAAAAACAAAAAATCAAAGCCGCCAAAGAATCGCTCTCGCGCAAAGATGCCGATATTGATTTCGAGCTGGCCGAGTTGGAAATCAAACAAGCCATTGCGCGCATGAAAGTCAAAAAGAAGCATATGTAGTTTTATGTGTTTACAAAAGCCCTGCCGATGTAAAGCAGGGCTTTTTATAAAAAGTAAAAACGATGATATAAAAGTCCATTTGGACAAAAGGAGCATCTATGCGAAATATCACCCCGATTCCGTTAAACTGGAAAAAATTGGCGGTACCCGTTGTGTTGCTGGTCGTATTGTTTATGGCCTTTGGTGCATTTTTTACCGTATCTGCCGGAAACGTAGCGGTCAAACTGCGGTTTGGCAAAATTGTAGGCGCGTACGGAGAAGGGCTTCATTTTAAAATGCCGTTTATTGATACGGTAGAAAAATTTTCCGTGCGCATTAAAAAAGATTCGTTTAATACGGAAGCGTTTTCCAAAGATTTGCAGACCGTCGGTTTGACGCTGGCGATTAACCACCGTATCTTGCCGGATACCATTGAATCCATTTACCGCAATTTAGGACCGGAATATACGGCTACCGTTCTAAAACCGATGGTGGAAGAATGGACGAAAGCGGTCATCGCCAAATACTCGGCGGACAGCTTGATTTCCAACCGGGTGGAAGTGGCGAAAGAGCTGGACCAAATTTTAAAAGAGAAAATGAAAGAAAAAGAAGTCATTGTTTCCGATATTGCCATTACAAATTTTGAGTTTTCGCCTCAGTTTTTAAAAGCGGTGGAAGAGAAACAGATTGCTGAACAAGAAGCCAAACGCGCTACGAATTTGGTGGAAAAAGTAAAAAAAGAAGCCGAGCAAAAAATTCTGCAGGCGGAAGCGGAAGCGAAATCGTTGCGTTTGCAGCGGGAAGTGGTTTCGGATAATTTGATTAAATTGCGCCAAGTGGAAGCGCAGCTCAAAGCCATTGAAAAATGGGATGGGAGGATGCCTACTTATATGGCAGGAGAGCAAATGCCTTTTGTAATGGCTAAATAAAGCGTGTAAAATTGCTTTTCGTAAAGGTATAATAAAAGGGAGCAAAACTCCCTTTTATTTTTGACGGCAGAGAGGATTACGTGAAAACATTTTTAAAAATATTGATTCTATTGGTTGTATTGGTTGGGATTTATGGGTTTGTTTTTTATAAGACGCCTCAGCAGCGTACTTTTGAAAAAACGCTTGCGGCGGCGCAAGCGGGAGACATGCAGGCGGCTTTTAATGTGGCGGGTTTCTATGCGAAAGGGACGGGTTTGCCTGCGCCGGATGGACAGCAAGCCGCCGCATGGTATCGCAAATCGGCGGCGGATGGGAATATGCAAGCCGCCCGCGAATTGGCGTATTTATATATTCAAGGAAAGGTGTTGCCTCAAAATTTGGAAGAAGCGGCTGTTTATTTGCAGCTTGCAGCCCAAGCGTCAGATGCCGCTTCACAACTGGAATTAGCTCGTTTTTATGCCGAGGGTTTAGGAGGGCTGCCCGTCCATCCACGAGAAGCGCTGTATTGGCAAATGAAAGCGGCGGAGCAAGGAAATGAATTCGCCCGCCAGATCATACAAACCAAACAACAGGAAGATCCTCTGCTGTATGAGGAAGTGAGCCGTTTTAACATTCTTTTGGAGAAAGCGGATGAAGGGGACGCGCAGGCCCAATTGGAAGCAGGGCAAGGCTTTCATAACGGATATCCGCGCGCCCGTAATGATGAGGAGGCGTTTCGTCTATTTACACAGGCTTGGGAGAGCGGGCAACTCCCTCAGGCTGCGTATGAATTATCCCAACTCTATCAAAAAGGTGAAGGAACGGAAAAAAATGAAATCAAGGCGATGGACTTGTTAACCTCTGCGGTGCAGTCGCAAAACCCTGATGCCCAATATATGTTCGGTACATTTGCGTATGGAGCCAATCCTCCTAAATACGAGGATGCTTTTGCTTGGTTTTCTAATGCCGCGGCGGCGGGACAGGCTCCAGGACAATATATGACGGGATTCATGCTTATGCAGGGGCAGGGAACTCCAAAATCTGTTCCGCTGGCGATAGAGTTTTTCCGCAAAGCCGCCGAGCAAAACCATGTGGCGGCGCAATATGTTTTAGGGCAGATTTATTGGAAAGGCTTGGGGGTTGCCGTGGATAAACAAGAAGGAGAAAAATGGCTGCGCCGCGCGGCGGAAGGCGGTAATGAGGCGGCAAAAAATTTATTGGCTGAAAAGAGTTCTTAAAAATTAGATGTTGCCGAAAAAATTTTTAAGGCGCTGGAAATAATTTTGTGGTTTATTGATCCAGGAACCGTTTATTTTTTTTAAGACAATCGTCCGGACCTGTATACCGGAACTTGATTCGGCTGGTTTTATAGACGGATTCTTAAAAAGCGAAATTTCTATTTCATCGGCTTTTTCTAAGGGCAAAAGATTTTCTAAGTGGTTATAATCGACTTCTACTTCTTTGCGCCACGGAAGAAAAGTACGTAGATGTGTTCCGCTTCTTTTTAATTTGATGGAATGGATATATTCATTAATATTGATTTTTCCAATAATTTTTCCGTTCACTACCAAGTTGCGTTCTTTGATGCCATGATTATGTACCGCTTCCAGTAAATCGTTTAAAAAAGAAACAGGCACAACATAGCTTTCTTTTTTAAATGCAGAACTTCCGCAGTGAATGCCTACTAATTCATTGTGTTCATTTATTACAGGTCCTCCGCAAGCGCCATCGCGGTTTAGATTGCCGAATTCAAAAGAAGTAATAATTCTGCCCGGCGTGGAAACTAAAACGCGGCGGTTGCGGACAATATGATATCCGTTATCAAAAAAACCGTACGAACGCAGAGCCTCTCCAATTTGAGGGACCGTTTTGGCCAAAGGAATCGGACGAATGGAAGAAGGCAATTCTTCTTCTGCCTTTAATAAAGCGACATCTCCCATCCCCGCCGTTCCTACGGCAACAACCGATACCGGAATTTCAACGGGAAACTTGTCGTCCATAAACAAGCGGATGAATAAATTCGATTCGCCTAAATCGTCTATAATATGCGCGGCTGTCACAATCCAGGTAGCTTTTTGCCCTTCGTAGGTTTCTTCTATAAAAAAAGCAGTAGCCGAAAAGAAAGAGCCATAAGCTTCTAATATTGGATTTTGTAAATTAACGGTTGTCCGTAAAGAAAGAGCGTCAAAAGCAGCGGCCTTTTGGAGTTTTTGTTGTGCGCGGATATCTGTTGACAACGCTTTTTCTTTTAGTTCCCGTAAAATTTCTTCCTCTTTAAGAACAGGGTTGATTCTTGGCAAAGAAGCAGGAATCCCCCCATTCCAAAAAGAAATTTCTCCAGGCAAAAGAGGGACTTTTGAAGGAATGGATACAGCCGGTTTTTTTATGGCGGTACGCAACACAGAAAGAGGATTCTTTTTGGCCCATGCATTTGGGCAAGCCACCATTAAAACAATGAAAGATAAAAAGCAAAATAAGTGTTTCATTTTATTTTTCCATCCTGGATACTTTATTGGTTTCCACATTAAATTCGTAGATAAAAGTTTGGCGTTTAGCAGAAGATCGATCTCCTTTTTGTACCGTTATACGGATGATGTCTTGAGGCTCAATTTCCAAAAAGCGTTCCAAATGGGCGTAATCCATAAAGGGATAGGCGTAAAGCGTGTTATATAACCGGCCATGACGGATTTGTTGAATGGAATGAATGTTTTCATCTGGATGTAAAATACCTAAAGGAGTATCAAAAATGCTGAAAACAACTCCGCCGGATTTTCCTGTTTGTTCCTGCTGCAGCAATTCATATACCCAGCTTATGGGTACAATATGGGCAAACGAGTGGATAGACCTTTTGAAATAAGGCGAAATGAGTTGATACCAGTCGGTGGCTTGGACGGATTCCGCTTGGGAAATTCCTACAAATACGCCAATTACTTTTCCATCTTTGATAAGCGGAGAACCACAATAGCCGCTTCGGACGGGAAAATCTTTATACCTGGCTAAAATGCGGTGCTGGCTGGAGAAAAGCACTTTAATATCAGCAAACCATCCAAAAATTCCCTGTGAAAACCCGGCGGATTGTATCGATTGGTTCGCTTCTGGCAATTGGGTCTCTATTTTTAATGGTTTTATATAAGCCAACACCTGTTTAGGCAGTCGGAAAACGGCGATATCTGCTCCATGAACATTACCTTCTCTTGCGGAATAAACCTGAAAAAAAATGGATTTTCCGGATTCATCTTGCACAGACAGGAAGGGAGATCTTCCAATGTCATCAAATATATGCCGTGCCGTAACACCCCAAATTTCCCCGTCTACTTCAATGGCAAAAGCAGATCCTTTTCCATGAGTACGGGGATTATGTTGCAAGGTAAAAACAGCCGATTTGATCTTTTCTGGTGCAGGCCTCAGCGGGCGCATTATTGTTGGATGGCCCGAAACAAACAAGGGGGATACGGAGGAAAAGGCTGCTTCATTAGCAATTCGAGAGAGCATCTTCCATTTCAAGAAAGATTCTAGCGGCGCAATTTCGTTTTTTTGCAACAAGGAACGAACTAACTTTTCCCATTTATTTTGGGCATAAAGAGGTTCGGCCACATAAGCAGTCAACCCAAACAGTATTATTATTCCCAATATCCACTTACGCATATTTATTTTTTCTTATGAGATATTTTTGTTGCGCTATGCGTATGTAAATTTGCGAAGTAAGTATATTTGTTTGTACAAACGCGTACGCAAACGGCATTTTTTGTTAAAAACCATTTTTCCAGATGCATTAAATCGGTATGTCTCAGCAGGGTAGATTGATCGGTGGAAAGATGGGAGGCGCGTCCTTTCTCATAATATACAGATATTTGTATAATTTTCTCGTCTATTCCTAATCTTCCGATCTGAATTCCGTTAAACACCATAATTCTGCTTCCCGTGCCGGGCTGTTTGTATTCCCGCAACAAATCTTTTATATGCGATGTGGGAAAAAAGAAATGGGCTTGAAACGGACGTTCAGAAGGAAGGGCTTTAAGGTGCAGAGGGAAACGGTATTCGCTTACCAGAGCGGTGGCTTCTCCCCTTTTATTAAGGATAATTCCACTATACAAATTACTGGGAGAATCGGGAGAAAAAATTAAATCCAATTCCGGGCGTCTCCCCAAATTTTTTTGTTGAATATGTCCCACCATTTTTACCAGTTTGCCTTTGTCAAACCCATAAGAGAAAAAGAGATCCCCAGGCTGCATTGCTTCCTCGGCAAGCGGCAGCGGACGAGCAAATTCTGCAATTTGAGGGGGAAGTTTTACTAAAAAAGCGTCTGCTCCTTTTATGACTACTTCTGCCGGATAACTGTATTTTTGTTTTCCTACGTGGAAAGACACTTCAATTATATTTCCTTCCACAAATATATGAGGAAAAATTACACCCCACAAAACGGTTTTTCCGCCCGTGTTTTCCGCCACGACAAATCCGGTTCCTAAATTTGCTGGATTTTTCCCCGGTACAGAGGCTGTAAAAAGGAAATGATGTATATAGTTTTCAAATGGAAGCAGCGCATACGGATTTTTTTGCGAAATTCTACTATTGGCAATAATTTTCTGTGCAATATCTTGGGCTGCCGCTGGCGGAAGAGCCTTGATCGGGAGGCCGTTATTATGCGAAAAATAAAATGGCATTTTATTTTTTTGTACAAAAAAAGAAGAAAACTCTTTTCCATTGGTTAAATTTTTTATAACTTTTATCCAATTCTTCTGAGCTTGTATTTCCGCAGGCAATGCTAGGAAGAGTAGTATAAAAATGAAAATCCAATTTTTTCTCATAACTGGTTCTTTATAGTAATAGCTGCAAATAAAAATCATTTTAAAAACATACAAAAGGGAAAATCCCTTACTATACTGTATGGTTTTTATTTAAGAAAAAACAGGGTCTTTCGGCCTAAAAAACGATATCATTAGTCCTAACGAGAGCCTAGGTCTTTTGTCCCCCGGAAAGGAAAATATCCTTTCCGGGGAGAAGCATTATTGTAGATGCGGGTAAAGAGGAAACTTTTGCAAGAACAATTTTACCTTGGCGGCGATTTCCGCTAAATAGGTGTCATCTTGGGCATGAGAAATCGCTTCATCAATAAACGAAGCGACTTGTTCCATATCCGCTTCTTTCATTCCGCGTGTGGTAACGGCGGGCGTGCCTAAACGCAGACCGCTGGTTACAAAAGGTTTTTCCGGATCAAAGGGAATGGTGTTTTTATTGGCGGTGATGCCGGCTTTGTCCAAAGCCGCCTCGGCGGCTTTGCCGGTAAGTCCTTTGGCGCGCAGATCGATACACATTACATGACAGTCGGTTCCGCCCGCCACTAAACGGTATCCGCGTGCGGTCAGTTGTTTGGCGAGTTCGGCGGCGTTTAATTTGACCTGGTGCTGATACGCTTTGAATTCGGGTTTCAACGCTTCGCCGAAGCAAACGGCTTTTGCCGCAATCACATGCATCAAGGGGCCGCCCTGTGTGCCGGGGAAAACGGCTGAGTTAATGGCTTTTGCCAAGGATTCTTTACACAAAATAAGGCCACCGCGCGGCCCGCGCAAAGTTTTATGGGTGGTGGTGGTAACGATATCGGCATAGGGGAACGGATTGGGATATTCTCCGGCGGCGATCAGGCCCGCGTAATGCGCTACGTCGCACGCTAAATAAGCGTTGCAGGAGTCTGCAATTTCGCGCAGTCTTTTCCAGTCGAAAATCCGGGAATAATTTGAAGCGCCTGCCAGAATCAGTTTCGGTTTGTGTTCCAGGGCGAGCTTCGCGGCTTGATCGTAATCAATTTCTTCGCTATCAGGACGGACGTTCATCGCCACAATGTTGTAAAGTTTGCCGGAAAAATTCATCGGATGTCCGTGGGTTAAGTGTCCTCCGTGGGACAGATTCAACCCCAAAACGGTGTCTCCCGGTTGCAGCAGGGCCAAATATACCGCCATATTGGCCTGGGCGCCGGAATGCGGCTGGACGTTGGCATGCTCGGCATGGAAAAGTTGTTTGGCGCGGTCGATCGCCAGTTGTTCCACTTCATCTACAAATTCGCATCCGCCGTAATAGCGTTTTCCGGGGTATCCTTCGGCATATTTATTGGTCAATACGGAACCTTGTGCTTGCATGACCGCTAAAGAAGTAAAATTTTCAGAGGCAATCAGCTCCAGTTTCTCACGCTGGCGGCTGAGTTCTTTCGCTACGGAAGCAAATACGGCGGGATCGGTTTTTTGTAAATCAGGGTACATATAAAACTCTCCTTGCCGGTAGTTCCGGCCTAAAAGCTGCCGAAAAAATCTACCGTAAATTTTTGTATATTTTCCTATGAAAATACTGCGTTATTTAATATAATTTACTAAATAGAAGTAAATAAATCCAGCAGAGGTGTAAAGAAATGGCAAAACTTACCAAAAAAGACTTTCTCAAAGACACCATCAAACACATTGATCTGAAAAAATACAATGTCGTCCCCATGGTGGAAGCCTTTGGGAGCATGGCCTATGCGTCCCGCGAAGTGGCCAGAGCGAGCAAAATCTATAATATGATGTTGTCCGACAAAAAATGCTCCGTCATTTTGTGTATTGCAGGATCGCTCGTGTCCGCCGGGCTTAAGAAAGTCGTAGTAGATATGATTCAGAACAACATGGTGGATGCGATTGTTTCAAACGGCGCCAATATTGTAGACCAAGACTTCTTCGAAGCGTTGGGCTATAAACATTATATCGGCACTCCTTATAATGCCGACGACAATTTATTGCGCGATCTGCATATTGACCGTATCTACGACACCTATATTGATGAAGACCAACTCAAAGAATGCGACGAAACCGTCCATAAAATCTGCAACGCGTTGGAACCCCGCCCGTATTCTTCCCGCGAATTTATCTGGGAAATGGGTAAATGGTTGGAGAAAAAAGGCAAAGGCAAAGATTCTATCGTTTATAACGCTTATAAATACGGCGTACCGGTATTTGTTCCCGCTTTCTCGGACTGCTCGGCCGGTTTCGGCTTTGTGGCCCACCAAACAGAACACCCCGAATCCCACGTTTCTATTGACAGCGCCAAAGAGTTCTTAGAACTGACCAAAATCAAAATCAAAGCCAAAGAAACCGGGCTTATGATGTTCTCCGGCGGCGTGCCGAAAAACTTCGCGCAGGATACGGTGGTGGCCGCTGAAATTTTAGGAGCGGATGCTCCGATGCACAAATATGCCGTACAGATTACCGTTGCCGACGTGCGCGACGGCGCATTGTCCGGCTCCACCCTCAAAGAAGCGTCCTCTTGGGGTAAAGTTTCCACCGCCTTGGAACAGATGGTGTATGGCGAATGCACGACGTTAATTCCGCTCATCATCGGTTACGGTTACCACAAAGGTGCATGGAAAAAACGCAAAGCGGCCAACTACGTCAAGTTCTTACAGGATGAAGACGCTAAAGTGGCGGCTTTGAAAGCGAAAAAAGCCAAAAAATAAATTGCGATGCGACTGAAAACCGCGTTTATCAGTTTAATCCTGCTGATCTGCCCGTGTGCGTTATGCTACGGGCAGCTCAGTTTTTCTGGGGTAAACGGCGAGCGCGGTTATGCGGCCTTGCGCGGGCAATATCGGCTGGATTTGGATAACGGCTTTGTGTTTATTCCGCGGTATGGATATTACCGGATGACGGACAAAGAAATTGATGAAGCCGGTTCTACTTCGCGCTACGGGGTGGAAGGGTCGTATGAAATCAATGACAACTGGCGTATTCTGGCGGGGGGATTTTGGCAGCCGCAGGCGGTGGGTTATCAAGCGGTTGGTTATGGAGCGGGTGCGGCATGGAGTCCTTTTTACCGGTGGGGAGAGCTGAAAAATCCCGTTTTGACGGTCTATGCCGGGCAAACGCGCTATCGGACGTATGTGGATAAGGAAGGAAACGATCTTCCCGGCGGTTCATTTGGTGAAGTGGAAACCGGCGTGCAAACGGAGGCTGCAGCGGATTGGGGCCCGTGGAATTTGAAAGCCGCTTGGCATAAAGTGATAGAATATAGTAGTAAGCCGCCGCAGGATATTACGTTTAGTTGGGCCAATATCCCTTTTATGACGGCGGTGGTACAAGGATTTGTGAAAGAGGCGGCGGGTCTGCGCGTTAGTTATCAGACGGAATTCATCACGCCGTATGCGTCGTTGGTGCGGTACCGGTACAATGAATTAAGTGATACGGCGGCAGCCGTCAGTGCGGGGCTTCATTTGCATTTGGGGGAGATGTCTTTATCGGGCGGGGTGGAAGTGTTTGAACCGCGCAGAGAAGACAACCGAAAAACCTATTTTTCCATGTCCGCCGAAGTGGAATTTTAACGGAGCAGAAATGCCAAAATTAGATTTACATTGTAATATAGACGAAGATGTTTTTTCGCTGACGGTTTTTTTAACCCGTTTGTTGGCCGGCATGTCGTTGTTGTATATAACGGTGGGAAGCTTGCTTTTTTACCGGGAATTTCTTTATAATGCGGCGGCCATTGGGGTGCCGTTTCCGATTCCGTTGGGAATTGGCGTGTTGGTGGCGGAGCTTTTTTTAGCGTTGCTGTTAATGTTGGGATGGTTTACGCGTCCGGCGGCTCTCTTGTCTGTTTTATGTACGGCGGGGATGGGAGTGATTTTTTTCGCTTCCGATTTGAATAAAATTTATGTGGCGCTTTTAATATTATTGGCGGCGTCTTTATTGCCGGCGGCGATGTTAGGACCGGGCAAAATCAGTTTGGATTATAAGCATGCGGTTCGGCGCGCGCAAAAATCACACAGAGGTTGATTATGGAAATGTTTGAAGAAAATACCCAGTATGTCAGTTTAGCCAACAAATACCGTCCCCAAAGATTTGAGGATATGGTGGGACAGGAAAGCATTTCCAAAACGCTGCAAAATGCTTTAAAATCAGGCCGGATCGCCCACGCTTATTTATTTTACGGTCCGCGCGGCTGCGGTAAAACGACGACGGCGCGTATTTTTGCAAAGGCGCTTAACTGTACGGGAAACGGCAATCAAAAGCCGACGGCGGATCCGTGCGGGAAGTGTCCCCAATGTTTGGAAATCGCCCAAAGCGCCGATATGGATGTGTTGGAATTGGACGCCGCCAGCAATACACAAGTGGAAAAAGTACGGGAAGCCATTATAGATACGGTGGCATTGGCTGCTTCTCGGGATCGGTTTAAAGTTTTTATTTTAGACGAGGTCCATATGCTTTCAGCCAGCTCGTTTAATGCTTTATTAAAAACAATAGAAGAGCCGCCGGCTCATGTTGTTTTTATCTTGGCCACGACCGAAAAGCACAAAGTTCCCGCCACGATCGTCAGCCGTTGCCAAACTTTTCGCTTCCGTCCGATTTCTGCCGATGAGATTACCAACCATTTATTGGATTTAGCCGGTGCGGAAAATATAGAGCTGACGCCGTCTGCCGCCAAAATTATCGCTAAAAACGCCGGCGGCGCTTTACGCGACGCTTTAACGCTGCTGGACCGGGCCATCGCTTTTTGCGGAGATCGTATTGATGAAAAACGGGTGGGAGAGATGTTGGGAATGACTCCGGACGAATTAATCCGGCAGGCTGTGGAGGCGTTGATCCAAAAAAACGGTCCGCAGCTGCACCGCGTATTTCAGACATTAAAAGAAGAAGGCTTTGACGCCAATGCCTTTTTAAAGGATTTGAAAAACGCATTAGGGGATTTGTTTTATTTGTCATTGGGGCAGGGAGAGGAACCTTTTGAAGGGGCGGCGCAAATCGTGAAAGGAGTGTCGTCGGGTTTTTTGGCGCAGGTATCACGCAAGATTAATAAAATTATTGAGGAAGTAAAATTTTCGGATAATGCGATAGTCAGCGCGGAAGTCGGTATGTTTACCGTGATGGACAGTTGTTTGGATATAGATGATTTTGTGCGCCGGCTGGAGGCTTTGGAACGGGGAGAGTCTCATCCTTCTTCTGACCCAGAGTCGCCGCTTCGTATAGCTAAACCGTCTTTTAAACCGGTTGTTTCGCCGAAGCCGAAGGAGATGTCGGGAAAAACGGCGGAAAAAACGGAGTATACTGCAAAAACGGCGGGGGAGAGTTTGCCTTCCAAGCTTCGCCAAGACGTTGTTGTGCAAGAGGAGACGGAAGGAATGGAAGAAGCGGATTTATCTGTTGATGAATCTCCAGTCTTGAAAGAGCAAAAACTGAGTGACCGGGAAGTTTGGGACCGGATGCTTAAACAGTTTACGAAAAGTCCTTTTGTATACGACGTCATGAGTAATTGTACGGTTTTATTCGGGGAGAAAGAATGGACGCTTTGTTTTACGGCGGACAAAGCCTTTTATCAAATTCCGGCACAAAATAAATTGCCGGAATTGGAACAGGCGGCGTGTAAAATAAGCGGACGGGTAATCCGGATCAAGTTAAAAGGCTCCTCCGTAGATGAAGGACGGGAAAGCGAAGCATCCTCTAAACCGGACGCCATGGGAGAAGAAAAAACCGTTTTTTATCAAGCGTCTGTAGAGAAAAAGACGGAAACAAAAGGAACGATTTCGTTGAAACGGGAAATTATTTCTTCCGAAGAACCTTTCATTCAAGCCAGTTTTGAAGCGGATGCAGCGGCTGTGGCGGGAAAGGGAGAAACGCCAGAAGAATTAAAAGATATTTTAGAAATTATTCCCGGAGAACTAATGGTGTAATTTATGAAAAGTCTAGACCGTCTAATCCGCGCCTTAAGGCGCTTGCCGGGGGTAGGCCCGCGGCAAGCGGAGCGGTTTGCTGCGTATTTTTTGCGTGCGCCGCAAGGCGAAGCGGAAGAATTTACGAATGCGCTGTTGGCGGTTAAACAAGAGGTCAAGTTGTGTCCAGTATGTTTTAATTATTGTGAAGACGGTCTTTGTGCGATTTGCCGCGATCCGGACCGGGACCGGGGGTTAATTTGTGTGGTAGAGGATCCGCAGGATATTGAATCGTTGGAAAAGACCGGCGCTTATAAAGGGCTTTATCATGTATTGCACGGAGCCATCTCGCCGTTGGATGGAAGGGGCGCGCAGCAAATTAAAGTGCGTGAGCTGCTCGAACGCGTACAACAGGCGCAACCTCCGGTGCGGGAAGTGATTTTGGCAACAGACCCGGACAGCGAAGGGGAAACGACCGCTTTGTATTTGGCGGATTTGCTGCGGGGATTTGTCGGTCAGATTACGCGTATCGGTTACGGCGTGCCGTTGGGCGGCGATATAGATTATATTGATGAGATGACGCTGGGTTACTCTTTAAAAGGCCGGACGAAATTATAATGCATCCGGATATTTATAAAAGGCCGTTGTTGTGGTGTTTGGCGGCATTGATTATTGTATTAGTTTGTTGGTACCGTCCCGCCCCTGCGAAGCGGGACGTTTTCCATGCCCTTCCCCGCAAAGAGGTTACTCTGACCGGACGGGTGGAAGGGTTTGCCGTTCAAAAGAAAAAATCCAAAAATGTAGTCGTCAAAGTGTTTTCTGTGGACGGACAGCAAGCGGAAGGATATGTTTATGCCCGGTTCAGCGGATTTGACCCCAAATGGAAAGATACGCTGGAACTAAAGGGCCGTTTACAGCGGCCGTATGGAGTGGATTTGCTGGGCAATTTTGATTGGCGGGAGTACTTGGCCAACAAACATATTTTTACGGAAATTAAAGTTTCCCAAAGCCGCGTTATCAAAGAAGCGTCTTTCCCGCTGCGTTTTATTCGTGCTTTGCGGGAAGATATATTGCGTGTTTTTTACCAGTCGTTTCCGCCGGAATTGGCTTCCATCGCCGGCGGGGTGTTGTTGGGGGAACGGGGCGAAATTTCGCCTCAGCTTTATGCCGACTTCCAAGACAGCGGAGCCATTCATTTGCTGGTCGCTTCCGGAGGGAATGTCGGATTTGTCACGTTAATTACCATTGCCGTTTGCTCTCTTTTTGCAATAGGCCGGAAGAAAACGATTTTTACCGCTTTATTGGTGGCTGGTATTTATACGCTTTCCGCGGGGGCGGACGCTCCTTTGGTGCGGGCTTATTTTATGGCAGTTTGCGCTTGTGTCGGATATTTTCTGGGCCGAAACAGCGGAGTGATCCAGGGGTTGCTGATTTCCTGCTTTTTGATTTTATGTTTTCAGCCGGCATCGGTGTTTGAAACGGGTTTTCAGATGTCTTTTTTGGCCACTTTGGCCATTATTGTGTGTTTGAATAATTATCAAATACCTGCTAAGTGGCCTGCTTGGATTCGGTTTTTGCTGCAAATCTTTTTGGCTACGCTGGCGACGCAGTTAGTATTGCTGCCGATATTTACAAATGTGTTTTATAAGGTGTCGTTAAGCGGATTGGTTGCAAATATGCTGCTGGTGCCGTGGGCTTCGGTATTAATGGGGTTCAGTTTCGGATATTATGTATTGACGTGTTTGCACGCCGGGTTTTTGTTGTATCTGCCGACGGCGTGGTGTTTGGAAGGGTTTAAAGAGGCCGTTGAATTTTTTGCTTCTTTTAAAATTTCTTCTTTGCCGGCCGCGGCGTGGAGGACGGGATATATCATTTCATTCTATGCGATTTTATTCTGGTTATTTCAGTTGCCTCAGAAAGAATTTGCACGGAAACTGTTTTTACCCTGTTTGGCAGTTGCGTTGCTTGCGCCGGCGGCGGAAGGAATTTTCTTTCGATCAGGACGGGTGTATTTGTTAAATGAATGGAATAAAAACGCGGCGTTAGTACGCATGCCGGGCGGAAAAGTATTTGTTTTGGGGACGGGGTTGGAAAAATCTAAAATTGCCGCCGCGCTGTATAAAATGGGCGTTTTAAAAGCGGATGCCGTTTTTGCTTTTTCCGCTGAAAAGCCGAAAAACGATTTATCGGATTTAGCCAAAGACCAAAAGGCCATCCGTCCATTTGAAACCGGAACGTGGCCGGGAGATGTGCTTCGGTTCGGAGACGTGGAAGCAGAGGTCCTTTGGGGAAAACACCTATCGCGCCAAGGGCGGAGGTGGATGAACGCCGGATATAGCGGAACGGAAAAAGACGATATCTCATATTGTTTAAAAGAAAACAATGTAAAAATGTGTTTGGGTGCGGAAGCCCGTTTTGTGGAGTTGGGAAATCAACTTATTTCCAACAAAAGGAACAGTACGGTAGCTGTATCATTTTAGCTATAATAACAAGAAAGAGGGAGCCTATGGAACAAGTGGAATGGGAGCAGCATAAAAAGTTTTTAAAACAAGCCGTTAAAATGGCTGAAAAAGGGGTGAAATCCGGGAAAGGGGGGCCCTTTGGAGCAATTATTGTTAAAGACGGCAAAATTATTGCCCGCGGATACAACCAAGTGACTTCTTCCAACGATCCAACCCGCCATGCGGAAGTGGATGCGATCCGGAAAGCCTGCAAAAAGCTGGGTACGTTTGAATTAAAAGATTGTGTGATTTATTCTTCTTGTGAGCCTTGTCCGATGTGTTTGGGCGCCATTTATTGGGCGCGTCCAAAAGCCTTGTTCTTTGCGGCGGACCGCTTTACCGCCGCCAAATACGGGTTTGACGACGAATTTATTTATAAAGAAGTTCCCTTGCCTTTGGAGAAAAGGACCCTGCATACCGTTTGCATCCAGATGGAAAACCGTAATGTTCCATTTGAGCAGTGGGAAGAAAAGACGGATAAAATAGCCTATTAATCAAGAAAAAACAAATTAAAAGTTGAAAGACCCAACAACGAGTTAGGACCAAAGACTCTGGTAACGCAAGTAATATCTTTTTAAAATAAAAAAATGATTTATACGTTTTTATTGCTCTTACTTGTTCTTCCCGGAACGCTTTCTGCCCAAACGTGGCAGAAAGTAGGGGAAGCTGTTGCCCAATCTTCTCTCACAAAAGCCTCCTCTTTTGCCGCGAATCGTTCTCTTTTGCAACAATCCTATCATCAAATCAATTCTTATTACTCGCAGCCAGCAATAAGAACTTGGATAGACACCCGCCTTTCCCCCATAGAGCCTGTAGAAAGTGTCAGAACAGAGATCTCTTGGGCGGATTTAAGCAACCGCTTAATGCTTAAAGATTATGCACAGCGTGCTAAACAGCTGGAGTTCTTTTTTAACAAACACCAAGAACTGCCTCCTTCGGTTTTAGATATTTTCCCGGCCAATTCTTCTGTTTTGCCTTCTCGTATCGGGGACAAAACCCATTTTGTGGTAGTGGGAGGGACCCTCTCCGATCCGGCGGTCATGGCCTCTTTTCAAGAGATGGTTTTGCAATACAAACTAGCGTTTCCAAACCGTCAGATTATTGTTTTGACGGAATCGCTTCCAGATACGGGGGAGCAGTTTTTTGTTCCGGGAGCGGCTCTTGAGTCGGAAAGAAAATGGGTGCAGTTTTTTATTAAAAACCAGATTTGGGTGGCGGGTTTAGCCGATAGATCCAGCAATCCAGAAGGCTACTTCAAACAAGCCAATTCCAATTTGCTTCTTTCCGCCGTTCATACCCCTGCTGCTTATGCAGTGAGCAGCTTACATATGTACCGTCGAATTTCCTCTTGGAAGAAACGATATCCGGACGCAATTTTCTTTATCTATACGCGCGCTCAAACGGCTGCTTACGATTGGCGTTATTCTTTAGCGAACAGTTTGCCTGACCGGGAGATTTTTTGTATCAGTATTACCTCTATCCCCAATACACGCCAGTTTTTGTTTCACCGTTGGCGCAATTTCCAGGACGCCCGTGCGGGTATCTTGGTGTGGAAAGAAAAAGAATGGGCTCGTGCCAGCGGGTTTGACGCCCAGATTATTCTGCCTTAACGTGCTTTACGATGCGATTGGCATTTTTCCTTGAGGAATAAAACTGCCTAATAATACGGCTGCAGCCGCTTTTTGAAAGGGAGCTGCTGGGCTAAACGTAAACAATTTGCCTTGGCAGGGCAGGGAAGCGGCCATCCAAGGATTAGCAAAGCTGATAATGATATTTTCTTTGCTTTTTTTCAGGGCTTCTAAAATCAACTCTTTTTCGGCTGGCAGCAGCCCTATTTTTGCTTTATACGCTTGATACCTGCGCCAGCATAAAACGGCCAATTTGTCAGCCTGTCCGTTAAACGGTTTTACAATGACGCCTTTTTCTTGAAGCGCATCCAGAAAAGCGTTCTCCTGCAACTGTTCATCATTTCCAACGGATAGGTAATGCAGCGTTTCCCCTGGATTTACCGATAAAGCGGAACCAAGGAGAGTTAGTGCTTTCCGAGCGGTTCGGTCGGAAAAGTCAGTAGGTCCAAAAGCCGCCGCTTGGCTGGATGCCGCTACTTCGTCGGCCCGGGCGCATAAAATGTTTTGTATTTGGATGGCTCGCGTGAGCTGATCTGGCGGAAGATCCTGTGCATTTAAAAACGCCAGCAATGCTAACGGATCTTCGGGAACCAGCAAAATATGGGCGCCGGCTAAAAAAGCGGCCAAGGCGGCTTTCTGCTCATTTCTTAAAGCTTTCATGCATAAAGCATCCGTACAAATACAGCCGTTAAAACCCATTTCTTGCTGCAGTAACCCTCCAATAATTGTAGGAGAAACGGAAGCAGGGTATTGTTCATCTAGGGCGGGGGCCAGTAAGTGGCCGACCATCACGCAATCTGCTTTGTTAAGTAATTGTCGGAACGGAATTAATTCATGTTCCAAAATATGTTGCTTGGTAGAAAGCAAAACAGGTAATGCCAGATGGGAATCGGTAGCCGTATTTCCGTGACCAGGGAAATGCTTGATCGCATTTAATGTACCGCCTTTTGCCAGCCCATCCATAAAAGCACCGGCCAAACGAGTGACTTTTTCGGGATCTGAACCAAAAGAACGGGTGTTTACAATGGGATTATCCGGATTGTCGGCTAAATCTAAGACAGGTGCAAAAATCCAGTCTATTCCTAAGCTTTTAGCTTGTCGGGCGGTTAAAAAACCTTTTTCATAGGACAGTTTTTCGTCATCCGCCGCGCCAAGGGCTAAATTCGAAGGGAACAATTCGGCATCTGGCAGCCAACGCCCAAGACCATCTTCATAATCGGCTGAAATTAAAATCCGTTTTAGGGGGGAGGCCGCCCGTAACGCTTTGGTCAACTCCGATACTTCTGCCCGAGTGCCTCCATACAGGCAGAATCCGCCTACGCCCATACGTGCCAATTTTAACGCATATTCTTTATCTGTTTTCCCAAACCAAAAGCCGGGATGTACTAAACGGTTTATGTTCATAAAGTTATTTTTCCAAGGATTGATTGATTTTTTGCTCCGGTGGCATGTGCGCAATGATTCTTTTTTCGGTTTAACGCCAGCCAAGCATACAAAGCGAAGGCCGCGCTTTCCTTTGCCTGCGGATCAATGCCATAGCCGCAGGTTGTTGTAATTTTTAAATGGGGCAGCAGCTCTTGTAAGTAGGCCAATAAAGTCAGATTATAACACCCTCCTCCTGATACGACTAATTCTTTTTGCAAAGAGTACGGCACGAAAAGTTCTAGAGCCTGGGCTATTGAAGCAGCGGTAAACCAAGTTAATGTAGCCAATAAATCCGCTGGTTTTTGATAATTTTGCAAGGGGAAATAACGGTTTAAATAATTTTCCCCAAAAGCATTTTTATCTAAACTCTTAGGCGGTTTTTGCAAGAAGTATTTTTGCCGCAATAATTTTCGGACGTATTTTTTGTCCGGGGTTCCCCGGGCGGCAGTTTGTCCGTTTTTATCAAATGGCTTATACAGCAATCGTTGGCAGGCTAAATCCATTAACGTATTTCCCGGCCCCGTATCGAAGCCAAAGGTTTTAACGTTTTTGCCTACGATTGAAAAATTGGAAATACCGCCTACGTTTAATAGAATTTTTGGAGATTGGCGGCCCCAAATATATTCGTCAAAAAAAGGGATCAAGGGAGCGCCTTGGCCGCCTAGAGCGATATCCATGGCGCGAAAATCCGACACGACCGGCTTTCCGGTTGCCGCTGCCAGAAAAGAGGGTTCTCCCAACTGCAAGGTATTTGGGATTTTATCGTACGGACCGTGGTAAACGGTTTGTCCGTGTGAACCGGTAACCAATAAATGATGAACAGAAAGCGAAAACTCTTGTAAAAATTTTTGTACCGTTTTTGCATAGAGTTTTCCCAACTCAAAATTTAAAGCCGACAATTCTGCCGCGCGCAAAGAGAATGCGCAGAGCAATTTCTGTTGGAGCGCTGCTGGATAGGGATAGTTTTTAAAATGCAAAATTTTAAAAGGGCGCACCTGCACGGCGCAAACAGTCAGTCCGTCCGCGCTGGTGCCGCTCATCAGCCCTAATGCAAATTTAGTCATCAATCACCTTGGTTAAAAATCCTTTTTGTTTTTTAAGTAAGTTTTCGGCTTCTTTTTTTGAAACCTTCTTTTGCTGCATAACAATGGCTGTTTTAACGTTCTTTCCAGCAAATTTTAATAATTTTGACGCGGTTTTTTCATCTACCCCCGAAACCGTACAAATCAAACGGATGGCGCGGGCTACTAGTTTTTGGTTGGTGGGCTGTACGTCTATCATTAAATTACCGTAAGTTTTTCCGCACAGGGTCATAGCGCCGGTGGTAATGGCGTTTAATG
The DNA here is from genome assembly GCA_944325055.1 of uncultured Elusimicrobiales bacterium. Taxonomy (GTDB): domain Bacteria; phylum Elusimicrobiota; class Elusimicrobia; order Elusimicrobiales; family Elusimicrobiaceae; genus Avelusimicrobium. The sequence goes on from CALUYP010000066.1 coordinate 27,357, forward strand.
CCATTTTGGTGGCGGTTCCGGCTTTCATACGGGTAGAGCCGCATAATGCTTCCGGTCCCGTTGGCAGACAAACATGTACTTCCGCCTGCTTGCAAACGGCCTGCGGATTACAGGAAATCAACGCAGTTCGGGCGTTTATTTTTTGAGCTTGTTCCAAAGCGCCCATTACATAAGGAGTTCTTCCGCTGGCGGTTAATCCGATGACCAAATCTCCCTGTTTTGCTTTTTGCGCGATTTCTTTTGCACCTTGTTTAAAATCGTCTTCCGCTCCTTCTTGAGAACGGAACACCGCTTTTTTGCCGCCGGCTATTAACCCAAGAATTTGGGAAGGTTTGGTGCCAAAAGTGGGCACGCATTCCGCCGCTTCCAAGATGCCCAGCCTGCCGCTGGTTCCGGCGCCTATAAAAATAATTTTCTTTTTGTGGGAGTAGGCTTGTGCGGCCAGGATCATAACGGCGGCGATCTCTTTATTGGCCGCAGCGACTGCACGAGCCGCATTAAAATCTTCCCGGTTGATTTTTCGAGCGATTTGGCGCGGGGTGGATTTATCCAAATCCAGCGTGTCAGGGTTGCGCGTTTCCGTGGCTATATTGTTTAAATTGACGTGTTTCATGAGGCGTCCTCCAGAGAATGTTTATGGGTCCTAAAAGAGGCCTCTGTCTCTTCTATGGATTTGATCTTAAAAGCAAGAGGGACTGCCGCCAGCGTAACCAAACTGATTAAACTGGCTAATACAAAAAAACAGGTATATCCCAATTTCATCTGCAGCCAGCCGGATGCCATAGACGGGATCATCATCCCTAACGCCATGATCCCGGTTGAAATGGCATAATGGGAAGTTTTATAAGATCCTTGTGAGATATACATGATAAATACCGAAAAAGCCATCAAAGCTAATCCGTTTCCAAAATGTTCCAAAGTAATTAACGCCGTTACCACGGTGGCGGATGGGTGGCTCCAAGACATATAAGCATAAAAGAAATTCGGCAAAATAAGGATTACTGCAAACGGCCAAATGCATTTTTTAAAACCATACTGCCCCAATAACCAACCGCCTGCCAAATTGCCCAGAATAACCGCTCCTAATCCCAAAGTCCCTTTAATGAGCCCGTAGCTTTGTACGCTCATTCCCAACGCCCCGTCCGATTGAGATTTAAGCAAAAACAGCGGTACTGTTTTTTCCAAGAAAGCGTCTCCTAGACGGTATAGTAAAATAAAGGCCAAAATAAGAGTTATATTTTTTTGAGTAAAATAGGTTCTAAAAGCTTCTTTCCAAGCTGTACTTCCTGAGCTTTGGACAGAGACATCTTGTCGTGGCCGGGGTAAAATATGCATATGATAGAGCGTGAAAAATAAAAATAATACTCCCAAAAACGCAAACAAAACCGTCCAGTTATAGGGCCAAGGCAAAAGAACCGGTTCGGACTTAGCGTTTGGAGCGGACAACCATGCAATAAGCGACAGCAACGGGCCGCTTCCTAGAATCATGGCTAAGCGGTAGAAGATCGTACGGATTCCAACAAATTTAGATTGCACTACGGGATTTAACGCGAGCAGATAATAACCGTCCGTAGCGATATCCAGCGTAGCGGAAAGGAAGGAGCCCAACAGAAATCCGAATAAAGACAGCGAAAAAAAAGTTAAACTTCCGGTCTGGTTGGCAAACCGGAACGCTTCCCAGGCAATTGTACCGGCTAACGCCAAAAACAGTATTCCCAACGCACATTGCATGCTTAACAGCCAGCGTCGTTTAGTGGAGTGTGCGTCTATAAGCGGACTCCAGAACATCTTCAAAATCCATGGTAAATAGAGCCACCCTGTCCAGAAGGCGATTTTTTCGTTGGAAAATCCTAAATCCGCATATAGTACAGTTGAAACTATATTTATAATGATATACGGAAATCCTTCTGCCAGGTACAGCGAGGGAATATACAACCAAGGATTTTTTTTCATTTATTTAAATGAATATTTTCCGCCCAACAAATCAGCTAAGGGCTTAGTGGCTTCATTACGTTCCAATGCAATTTTGATGATGGCCGTCATGGGTACCGCCAGCAGCGCTCCCATCACGCCCCATACCAGCGCCCAGAAAATTAAACACGCAATGACCACGATGGGATCCAAGTCCATTCCTTTTCCAAGCCATTTCGTCTCCAAAATATTACCAATGACAAAATGAACGGCTGTAAGCAAAATCAGGGCCAGCAGAATGTGCCAATCAAACCCATATTGCAAAAACAAAACGGGCATTGGCAAAACAGTAGAAATAAAAGGTCCTATATTGGGAATGAAATTTAATACAAACGTCAGCACCGCCAACATGGATGCCAATTCCGTTTTAATGGAAGCCAGCACAATCCAAGTAAATCCGGCCGCCAGCAAAGACACAAAAAGTTTAATTAACAAATAAAACGAAATTTGCTTTTGAATATTTCCTCCTACCAAAGAAGGCTTTTCCGCGGATGCTTTACCCATAAAAATAAAAATTACAAAAAGGGTAATCAGCATTAAGTTGGTCAGAATGGAAACCAACGTGCTTCCTACGCTTTTAAGCATATTAAATACCGGCAGTTTTGCTACGGTGTCCGCCACAAAATCCGCATTCATATTAACGCCGTATTTTTGGGAATGCAGCAGCAGCCAATCCAACGTATCGTTTAAGCGTTCGCTGTAGATGTCGGCTCCCGCCACAAAACTTTCAATAGAACCTGAAATAAACAGAACGGAAAGGGTAATAACCGCTAAGAACGCCAAAAAGCTAAGCACTAATCCGAATCCGTAGGGTACGCGCCATTTCTGTTTGAGCCAGCCGGCCAAAGTGCCGGCCACCATCGATATAAAAAGCGCAATCACAAAGGGCATGAGCATGGTTTTCGTGTAGACAAGCACCCAAGTGGCTGCGGTAGCGGCTAAAATCATTAAACAAACGGTATTGATTGGGGCAAATTTTTCCAAGGAATTTTTTGTAAACATAAGACCTCTCTTATATTTTAGTATAGCATAGGTTTAGGAATTGCGTATATTGAGTTTTAGAGGAATAAATCATAAAATTTTTAAAAAACATTTGAAATTGATATAATAATAATATCCTTTTTAGGGCAGTTGGCGCAGCGGTAGCGCGTCCGCCTCACACGCGGAAGGTCACAGGTTCAAATCCTGTACTGCCCACCATTTTAAAACCCCCGGTAAAACGGGGGTTTTGTAATATAGGGAATGCGGGGAACCGATTGCGTGCGGGCGGATATAAGCGGATATAAAGTGGATATAAACGGAAGAGTATTCCGTTATTTTATATACTATTGAAAAGCGAATATTTTTATCTTTTGGGATCGCCTTTTTTGGAGGGTTTTTATGGATTGGGGGTTGTTGGTAAACTCGTTTATAGGTATGTTGTCTATTTTAAATCCGATAGGCAACGTGCCGATTTTTTTGGAACATGTGGAGAATGAACCTCCGAAAGTGCAACGAGTGGTAGCGTTGCTGATGGCATTGTCTATTTTTGTGTTGCTTACCACCTTTTTTGTTTTTGGAAGCCGTATTTTAACGCTGTTTGGCATTACCATCCCCGCTTTCCGCTTGGCCGGATCGATCGTCATCTTAATCGTGGGGTTGCGTATGTTGCAGGGAAAAAGCAAATTTGAGAGCCACGGAATTGAAACCGCCGCCGCACAAGGGGATACTTTTGATCAGGCCCGAAACCGCTTAAGCCGTATCTTAGTACCGGTGGCAATGCCTTTGTTTATTGGTCCTGGTTCTATTACAACCGCTATTTTATATTCGGAGAGGACCTCTTCTTTGCCGATGGCGTTAATGATGATAGGGGTGTTGTTTTTGAGCTCGGTGATTGTAGGAATTTGTTTGGTAGGGTCCCGCTATATTTTTAATAAAATCGGACCCAACGGAACGCAAATTGTCATCCGGTTTATGGGGATGATTCTGTGCGCGATTGCGATGCAGTTTATGATTGACGGAGTGGCGCAGCTTTTGCCGGGAGTATTGGATTCTACTTTTACCCATGCGGCTTCACATATTAAGTAAGAAGAAAAAATTTTCAGCCAATTTTCTTCTGCACTTTACCAACAGAGGCAGTCTATGGACCGATTTAAACTGATATCCTCTTTCAAACCGGCGGGAGACCAACCTAAAGCCATTGAAGCCCTTACGCAAGGCATTCTGGCCGGACAAAAACGCCAAACTCTTTTGGGAGTAACGGGATCCGGCAAGACCTTTACGATGGCTAACGTAATTGAACGGCTGAATATTCCTACGCTGATCTTATCTCCTAATAAAGTGCTGGCGGCCCAATTATATGCTGAATTCAAACAGTTTTTTCCGGAAAATGCCGTAGAATATTTTATTTCATATTATGATTATTACCAACCGGAAGCGTATATTCCGCAAACCGATACATATATCGAAAAAGATTCGGCGGTGAACGAACATATCGATAAGCTCCGTTTAAAAGCAACCACTTCTCTTTTGACCCGTAAAGACGTGATTGTAGTGGCGTCTGTTTCGTGCATTTACAATATCGGCTCGCCGGACAGCTTTCGTGAAATGCGCATCTACCTCAAAAAAGGCGGACGGCTAACGCGTTCGGCGCTTTCTGCCCAATTAATCAAAATCCAATACCGGCGGGATGAAATGGAATTTGCTTCCGGCCATTTCCGTATGCGCGGCCCGTATACGGATGTGATGACGCCCTATAGTCAAAATGCCATTCGTGTGGAGATTTCAGGCAAGACCATTTCCCATATTTATGAAATACATCCGGTTACCGGAAACGTGTTGGCGGAATTAGAAGAAGCGTGGATTTACCCAGCTAAGCACTTTGTGGCGACGGATGAGGATACTCAAAACGCGATTTCCCAAATACGCCGCGATTTGGAAATCCGGCACGCCGAATTATTACAGGAAGGAAAAGATTTAGAGGCCTATCGCTTAAAACAGCGTACCGAATATGATTTGGAAATGTTAGAACAGGCGGGTTTTTGTCCCGGTATTGAAAATTATTCCCGGTATATGGACGGGCGCAATCCGGGAGAAAGGCCGGCTTGTTTGTTGGATTATTTTAAACGTTATGATGATTTTTTAATGATAGTGGATGAATCCCACGTCGCATTGCCGCAGGTGCGCGGTATGTTTAACGGAGACCGCGCCCGAAAACAGATGTTGGTGGATTTTGGTTTCCGGCTGCCTTCGGCATTGGATAACAGACCTCTTAAATTTGATGAATTTGAAAAATTGCTTCCGGCTACCGTATTTGTATCCGCCACGCCGGGTCCGTACGAATTGACTGTATGCGGAAACCATATTGTAGAGCAAGTCATCCGGCCCACCGGACTGGTGGATCCCAAGGTTTCTATTCATCCCACCTCCGGCCAGATTGATCATTTAGTCGGTAAAATCAACGAACATAAAAACCGCGGAGAACGTACTTTAGTGCTTGCACTGACTAAAAAAACCGCTGAAGACTTAAGCGCTTTCTTTACCGAAAAAAACATCAAAACCCGCTACTTGCATTCTGATATTGAAGCGTTGGACCGCGTAGAAATTTTAAAAGAATTTAGACAAGGAAAATTTGACGTATTGGTGGGGATTAATTTGTTGCGTGAAGGAATTGATATTCCGCAAGTTGGGCTTGTTGCTATTTTAGGTGCGGACAATGAAGGTTTTTTGCGCAATACGACCACGTTGATTCAAATTTCAGGCCGCGCCGCCCGCAACGCCGGCGGAGAAGTCGTCTTATATGCCGACCGCAAGACCGATTCCATCCGTTACGCTCTTACGGAAATGAACCGCCGCCGAAAATTGCAGGAAGCTTATAATAAAGAACATCATATTACGCCGAAAACAATTCAAAAAATAGAAGTGGAATTGAAGGAATTAGAGCAACAAACCAAAACCAGCGCTTTTGGTATTTTAAGGCAGACCTTGCCGGAACCCACGCTGAAAAATATTCAGTCCGTGGAAAAAGAGTTGGAACAACAAATGCTTCAAGCCTCCGAGGCGCTTAATTTCGAATTGGCGGCAGAATTGAGGGACCGGTTGTTTGAAATACGACAAATGCGCGTAAAAGGAACCGGAAAAAAGAAATAAAAGAGAAGCCGCTTGTTGCTTGTCGATAAATTGCTAAAATATAATTATGGAAGAAACAACACTCCCCTTAAAAAAAGTGCAAAAAGTAATTGGATTGGAAACTGTTTCCAGCACGCAAGACCTTGCTCTGGAGCTGGCCCGGCGCGGGGAAGAAGACGGGACGCTGATTCTGGCGTGTGAGCAAACGGCCGCCCGCAGGCAGGATGGAAGCCGGTTTCATGCCCCAGAAGGAGGCGTTTATTTTACACTCTTGCTGCGTCCGGGAAAAAACGATTTATGCGCCGCATCATTAAACAGCGTTGCCGCCGAATCCATAGCGGAAGTCATTTCTTCCGCATTTGGAATGAAAACCAAGACCGATGATGTACATGCGGTTTTAGTTTGGAATACCAAAAAACGAAAATGGCAACAAGTTGCTGCGGTGTTAACTGAAACTTTTGAAGAGAAAGCCCCTTTTGTGTTGGCGGGAATGGGGGTAAATGTAAACAATCGTGTTTCGGCTTCCCGGAAAGAGAAGGAAATTTCCGTCAAGCAATTGATTGGAGAGACCGTCAGCAAAGAGCTTTTTTTAGAAGAAATACTTCTTTCTTTTTGGAAATATTACGCTCGTTGGCTGCATTTGTCCCGTTAATATTTTGGCATAAAAATACCCGCCGTACGGCGGGTATTTTTATCGCTAAAGAAGAAAGGGTCAGTCTCCCAACGCTTGTTTGACTTTAATCAAAAAATCCGTCAGCACAAACGGTTTAGAACAAAACGCTTTAACTTGCGGATGGGAAAGAAACATTTTTTCCGACTCCACCAACGCAGAAGTTACAATAACCGGTGTAGAAGAAAGCGTTTCGTCTTCCGTCATAATTTTAACGATGCTGGCTCCGTCCAGTCCGGGCAGCATAACGTCTAGGATAACCAAGTGCGGATGCACTTTTTTCATGGTGGCGACGGCATCACGACCCGTTTGGCAGGAAGAAACCTCATATCCTTCCCGGGTCAAGATCAGTGTTAGCAAATCGATGATACTGGCTTCATCTTCTACAATTAAAATTCTCTTTTTCATAAGCACATTCCAAACTTTTTATCTAATTTATTATACTTTTTTATATGACAAAAAAAAGCTTTAATGCTGCTGTTCTTCCCCGGATGCGACTTTTTGCTTCCCGTCTCATTAGCCGCGGCGACGCCGTATTGGTTGGATTAAGCGGCGGAGCCGATTCGGTATGTTTGCTTCATTTTCTTAGATATCTGTCAAAAGAGAAACATTTTTTATTGGCAGCCGTACACGTGAATCACGGCTTGCGCGGCCAAGCGGCTTTAGCTGACCAACGCTTCTGCCGTGACTTATGCAAAACATTAGAAATAGAATTTCTGACGCTGAAAACAGACGCCAAGAAAATAGCCGCCAAATTTAATTTGAGTCCGGAACACGGCGCCCGCAAAGCGCGTTATGAGGCGTTTATCAAGTTAGCCCGTCAATGGGGCGCTAACAAGTTGGCTTTAGGGCATCAGCTGGACGACCAAGCCGAAACGGTTTTATTAAATTTGTTGCGCGGAACGCAGGCGAAAGGATTAGCCGGTATTCCCGTTCGTCGGCCGCTTGCAAACGGAATCGAAATCGTACGGCCGCTGTTATGTATTACAAGGGCGGAAACCGAAGCCTATTTGAAAAATAATCATCTCCCCCATATTACCGATCAGACCAATTTTGACGACGTCTATACGCGTAATTGGATTCGTTCCAAATTGTTGCCGTTATTGGAAACCAAACAGCCGCAGATTAAAAAACATTTGGCGTTAATGGCGCAGGAAATCGAAAAAATTTTGGGCGAAAAACGTATCCGAAAAGATCTTTTATAAACGTACGGCGTTTAGGCTTGTTGTAAAAACTGATAGAAATCATCCCGTGCATATTTTTCGGCAAAAGGAGAGTGGCTGCATTTGTCGAATACAATAAGTTGGAAAGCCGCGTTTGCCGTGCGCAGCGGTTTGGTAACTCCTTGCAGGGGGTGTGGGTCTTGTTTCCCGTGCAGAATCGTAATTGGACAAACCAGTTTTGCAGCCGCTTGCACGAATTTATTTTCCTTGCGCAGCCGAATCGCTTGAGGCCAAATCAGTTGATATTGGGATACATCCATATCAAGAGCTTGGTCATCGTAAGGACACGGTTCAAAAAAATCTGTTTTTTGCGTTAAAAATTCCAACGTTTGGAAAGCTTGTTCTTTTAGAGCGCTTTCCTCTTGTTTTTCCACAACGAATAGAGCGGTTTGAAAGGCAAGAGCTTCTTCGTTGGATAACAACGCAAGGCGGTTTTGCAGAATCTGCGGTACAAATTCTGGGGTAAGCGGGGGGCAGGAAACCAGCACCAGATGGCGGACCTCGTTTGGAAAACGCGCCGCGTACAAAATCGACAGCCACGCTCCCCAAGAATGACCTGCCAGCGTAACCGGACAAGCGGTTTGGTGCAACTGTTCGTGCAGTTCCTGCAGAAGCGATTCAATGCTGGTGCCGGTTTGGAGCGCTTCCAAAACGCCGCGGGTCTTTCCAATTTCCTTAGCCGATCCCGCCAAACTTCCCCGCGCACCCGGCCCTCCATGTACCAACACCAATGAATAGGGCGCTGAACCATATAACCGAAATGAAACTTGAGACATAAAGAATCTTAAAAGCTTTTTTATTTAGTGCCGTTAACTGGAACCTTATTTTCTACATTCTACCAATTTGATACCATATTTCTATGTCCAGCAGTATTGTATTAGAAAAAGCATTTCAAAAACATTTGCAGATTTCCGGACTGACCTTTCGTTCACAAGAGGTGCGTCCGGGATTCATTTTTTTTGCGTTGAAGGGAGTCAATGCGGACGGTAATTTATTTATAGACCAAGCGATTGCACGCGGAGCGGTGATGGTGGTTTCTTCTTTCCCGCCTAAGAAACCGTATGAAGTTTTTTACTATCAATCGGAAGCTATTGACCGGGATATGGCCGATGCCGCTTATGAATTTTACGGCCAGCCTTCAGATTCGCTCAATATGATTGGGATTACCGGAACCAAAGGAAAAACTTCCATCGCTTATTTATTGGAATCTATTTTAGCGTCGTCCGGGCGTAAAGTAGGCGTATTGGGGACCATTAATTACCGGGTCAACGGCAAGGTTATCAGCGCCGCTCCCAATACGACGCCGGCTTCGCTGGTATTGTTTGGGTTGCTTTCCCAAATTCGGCAGCAAGGCTGCCGGGATGTAGTCATGGAAGTTTCCTCCCATGCATTGGAATTACAACGGGTACGCCATATTTGGTACGATACCGCTGTTTTTACCAACTTGCAACGGGATCATTTAGATTTTCACCATACCTTTGAAAATTATTTTCAGGCCAAACAAAAATTATTTGAAAATTTGGCCGATAAACAAAATCCAAAGCCAAATCGCATCGCTGTCATCAATGTGGATGACCCCTACGGCAGACGCCTTTTGGAACAATTAAAGGGAAAAGTTAAAACGGTAACTTTTGCCATCGAGCGAGAAGCGGATTTTAAAGCAGATTCCATTGAAGAATCCTTGGAAGGAACCTCTTTTATGGTCAACGGTACGGCGATGAGGATTCGTTTGTTGGGGCGGCATAACGTTTATAATGCCTTGGGTGCGTTGGCGGCGGCTTGGGTAAACGGAGTGGAAGAAAAGGATATTATCAAAGGATTGGCGGGTTTGCCGGGAGTGCCGGGCCGGATGGAACGGATCGATGTCGGTCAGAATTTTTATGTATTTGTAGATTTTGCCTATACGGATGAATCTTTGCAGCGTGCTTTTGATGCGGTGCTTCCTTTTAGAAAAGGGCGGATTTTTGTGGTATTTGGCTGCGGGGGAGAACGGGATCGGACGAAACGTCCGCTGATGGGACATACCGCTTGTTCTCAAGCAGACAGCGTGTTTCTTACCAACGATAACCCGCGGGGAGAAAATCCCCAACAGATTTTTGACGATATTTTAAAAGGGATGGACGGTTTTTCCAATTATCAGATCATTCCGGATCGGGACCGGGCCATTGCGGCAGCTTTATCGCAAGCCCGAGAGGGGGACATCGTCATTATTGCCGGGAAGGGACATGAAGAGTATCAATTAGTAGGTACGGAGAAAAGAGTTTTTTCAGACAAGAAAGCGGTTTTATCTTTTTTCCGGCGGGAGAAGTAACCGATGTTCAAACAAGAAAAATTTAAAGGAAAGAAAGCATGCGTTTTGGGTTTGGGCCGGAGCGGGAGGGCGGTTGCCGCGTTGCTGGCGCAGCATGGGTTTGAGGTGTTAATCAGCGAAGAAGCGGCTATCTCTCATGCGTCAGCTTTTCATTTGCCTACTGGGATACAAGTGGAAGCAGGAGGCCATTCGGCGAGGGTGTTTGAATGCGGATTCTGGATTAAAAGCCCGGGTATTTTTCCGCGAAGTCCGATTTTGTTGGAAGCCAAAAAAAGAGGAATTCCTGTATTTAGCGAACTGGAAGTGGCGCTTAGTTTTATTCCTAAACAAGTCCGTCTATTTGCCGTTACGGGTACGAACGGAAAGACGACCACAACCGCTTTGCTGGGGGAAATTTTAAAAGAGGACGCCGCGCAGGAAAACAAAGGGCGCCGTGTGCATATTTGTGGGAATATAGGAAGTCCAGTGTCTTTATGTGTGCCTGAGGTGCGGAAAGGAAACGATTTGGTAATTGAAGTTTCCAGCTATCAGTTGGAAGACAGCACTTATTTCCGGCCCCGATACGCCTGTATTCTCAACATTACGCCGGATCATTTGGATCATCACGGCGGGATGAAAGGATATATTCAGGCAAAAGCTAAAATTTTTAAGAGGCAAAGAGCGGGAGATATTCTGGTGGTAAACGGAGCCGACGCCGTCTGCGCCCAGCTGGTGGAAAAAGCCAAAAGCGAAGTGCTGGCGTTTTCCACTCATCCCAGACATCTCTTAAAAACCGACGTTTTTTTTGATGGGGATGAATTAATTTTTAGTGAAGGGCAGCAAATCCGGCCTCCCCAGCTGAAAGGGATTCATAACGTAGAGAACGCTATGGCCGCCGCATTAATGGCCTTGTCTGCCGGAGTGAAAGAATCCGTAATACAAGCGGTATTTGACCGGTTTAAAGCAATGGAACACCGGATTGAGCAATTTGCTTACCATCGCGGAGTAATTTATGTGAATGATTCGAAGGCAACCAATTTGGATTCCACTATAACCGCTTTAAAAAGCTTCGAAAAGAACCAGAATCTATGGTTGATTTTAGGAGGGCGGGACAAAGGCGCTTCGTACGAAGTGTTGATCCCCTATTTGAAGGAATATTGCAAGTGTGTTTTAACGATTGGGGAGGCCATGGGAAAAATTGAAAGAGAACTTCACGGTGCGGTTTCTTT
>CALUYP010000067.1 GCA_944325055.1 uncultured Elusimicrobiales bacterium
AGAAACAATCCATTGGGTTTAACCCGATTCTCCATTTGCCCGAAGAAGAAATGATTTCCAAAACAGCCAACTATATAAACGGCGTGGAAACCAAGCCGGTTTTACGTGTTCCAACAGTAGAAAAAGAGAAAAAGATTTCCAAGAAATCATCTACCAAGAAACTGCAACAGCCGGATTTATTTGACGGAATATAAAATTTGGTACAATATGTTGGGCAGCCCAGATAACCGCTCCCGGCCAATCCCGGCGCAGGGGGAGGAACTTCCGGCCTCCACAGGGCAGTGCGCCGTCCGAAAGGGCGGGACGGCGGGGCCAGATTACCCCGTCGGACGGAGAGTGCAACAGAAAAAAAACCGCCCGCAAGGGTAAGGGTGAAAAGGTGCGGTAAGAGCGCACCGCGTATTTAGTAATAAATGCGGCAAGGTAAACCCCGCACGGAGCAAGGCCAAACCGGTCCACACGCGGCCCGCGTTCGCGACCAAGTAGGCCGCTTAGAGTAATGGTTATCCCGGCCCGAAAGGGCCGACAGAATCCGGGGTATCGGCTGCCCCTTTTTAAAACGTTCTGTACACACAGAACGTTTTTTCTTTTAACATAACTGTCAGTTACTTTGCAAGACCAAAACCGCGCCGCACCGCCTATGAATCGGGTGGGGCAAGGCGGAAAACACGCTACGCGGCCGGAATCGTTTTTGTATCAGACTCGTTATTTTGCGCCGGATGTAAATCCGTTTGAGCAGCCATATCTCTGGACGGATCCTGCGGAATGGAAAACCAGAAAACGGAACCTTGTCCCAAACCAGCGCTTTCTACCCCGATTTCTCCGCCGTGGGCATGGACAATTTCTTGCGCAATGGATAATCCCAGCCCCCAGCCTTGTTTTTTTAAGTTACGGTCATTATCAGATTGATGAAACTTTTGAAAGATCTTACTTTTTTCGCTGTGCAATAACCCCGGTCCGTTATCGGTTACCTTAAATTTCAACATACCGTCCAATACATAAAACCGGGCTTCCACACACCCCCCCTCCGGCGAAAATTTAATTGCATTCCCAATCAAATTATTAATCACTTGGGAAATGCGGAAACGGTCCGCCACCACAGTCACCTCGGCGGGATATTCGCATTTTTGCAAGAAAATCCCTTTCTTTTGCGCATTAACCGCTTGTAAAGTGATTACATCATGAAGCAGCGCATTAAAATTAAACGGCTGTGCGTCCATTTTAAAACGCCCGGATTCAATCATCGAAATATCCATTAAATCCGCCATCAGCATATTCATATTATCTGTCGCCTTAAGAATATTGTTTAAAGCTTCTTGGTCATTATTTCCGCCGCCCTGCGGATTATCCATCATTAATACGGAAGTAAAACCTTGGATAGAAGAAAGCGGCTGGCGCAAATCATGGGCGACGATAGACATAAATTTGGCGCGTATTTCATTTAAGCGGTTCAGTTCTTGGTTAGAGAGTCTTAATTTTTCCACCATTCCTTCCAATACGTTTACCTTACCCGAAAGCTGCATCTGAAGAGTGGCAATTTGCTGCTGGTAATTATGTTCGGCTTTCATAATGGTGCGTTTCATCTTTTTAAGCACGAATTTCTTGGTAATCCAATAAGTGATCAGCGAAAGGGAAGCCGCCACCAATAGAGAATAGGAAACTAAAATTTGCCATAAAGTCATATTTTTCTCCTTATTTGGAATCAAAACATAGGCCCATCGTCTTTTCCAACGCGATGCGTGGGACAGCTGCTTCCCGGAGCAAAACGGGCTTTTTGCCCGTCAAATCAACCACGCTGGAAGCGACGGGACTTAATGTACCGCCTAAAAAAATAAAATCTACTTTTCCATTAAATGTTTCCAATACTGTTTTTTCGTCCGTTAAAACCGGCTGTTTATGTAAATTGGCGCTGGTACAAGCCAACGGCATATGCATTTTAGCCAACAGTCCGAGCACAAATGTATTTCCGGGTATACGCAATCCCAATCCGGCAAATCCGCGCGCAAGCGGCTTGCCAGCGGCTGAAGGCGGCAACACGGCCGTTAAAGCGCCAGGCCAATAAGCGGCGGCTAATTTTTCAGCCGCGGGTGAAAATTCCGCCACCGTCCGGGCTTGTTGTACAGAACCGGTCAAGATCTGCAGCGGAACATCAGCAGGGCGTTCTTTAATGCGGTAAATTTGACGAATCGCCTCTTCACAAAAAGCGCCGGCGGCAATGCCATACACCGTATCCGTTGGAAGAACCGCCACCGCGCCCTTTTCTAACGCGTCAGCAACCGATTGCAAATGCGGTGCGGTCATATCCGCCGTTTTAAAAACACGAGTCTGAGGCATCTTCTTTCTCCATAGGAACATCAGCCGGCCGGTCAATAACCAGCACAAACTCTCCCTGTACTTTAGTTTTTTTGCTCATTTCCCGTTCCAGATTATCCACCGTTCCGCGCAGCCATTCCTCATATACTTTGGAAAGTTCCCTGGCTATAATAACAGGGGTATCAGACCCCAGTGTTTTTCCAATCAACTGAAGCATTTTTACCACCCGATAAGGCGACTCGTAAATAACCACCGGATGATTTAACGCATAAGCGGACCTGATTATTTTAGCGGCCTTGCCCGCTTTGCGGGGCAAAAAGCCCAAAAACGTAAAAGCGCCTCCGGTAATACCCGCACCCGCCAATGCACAGACTACCGCACTGGGTCCCGGCAGAGAAGAGACCTGAATCCCCGCCTTTACGGCTGCTTTTACCAATTTCCAACCCGGGTCGGAAATACACGGCGTTCCGCAATCGGAAACTAACGCGCAGTTTTTCCCTTTTGCCAACGCTTCAAGACAACGATCTACAGACCGGTCGTCATTTTCATTATAGCGGTATAACGGCTTGGTAATGCCAAAATGAGACAATAAAATTTGGGTGCGGCGGGTATCTTCGCACAAGACGGCATCGGACGACCTCAGCGTTTGCAACGCGCGCAGGGTAATATCCTCTAAATTTCCAATAGGCGTAGGCACAATATAGAGCATAGTAAGAGTATATAAAATAGCGGGGCGGAGAAAACAGAGATCTTGCCGGATTAAAATAAAGATAAAACACAGTTCGTATTATTTAGTAGAATATTTAATTGTCATTTATTTTTTAAAATAAATAGGGCAAAAACATAAAAAATGTCCAATATTCTGTCCAAAATTAAAATTAATACGTTCGCAGTCATACTTGCTATTTTGGCAGCTGCAGCGGCCATGACTTGGATCATCCCCAGCGGCGTTTATGACAAGCAAAACGTAAACGGACGGCAAATGGTGCTGGCAGGCACCTATCATACGGTTGCCGCCAATCCGCAAGGGATATTTGACGTGTTAAAAGCTCCTATACAAGGCTTTTCAAAAGCGTCGGAAGTAATTGTATTTTTATTGGTTATTGGCGGCGTGCTTTCCGTAGTGGAAAAAACAGGCGCCATCGCGGCGGGCATTCAAACGGCAAGCCGATTTTTCCAATCGAATCCCCGCTTCCGATTTCTGTTTATTCCGTTGGGAGTATTGGTTTTTTCTTTATGCGGCGCGACGTTTGGGATGTGTGAAGAAACCCTGATTTTTATTCCCATTTTTATTCCGCTGGCCCTTTCTTTAGGTTACGATTCCGCTTTGGGAACGGCCATTCCATTTATCGGAGCCGGGGTCGGGTTCGCCGCCGCTTTCACCAACCCGTTTACCGTAGGAATCGCCCAAGGAATCGCCCAAATACCGCTCTATTCCGGCATAGGATACCGTCTGATAGTTTGGTTGATCTGTACCACGGCGGTTATAGGCTGGCTAAGCTTCTATGCAAGACGAATCTATAAAGATCCCACAAAAAGCCTGACGTACCAATTTGATGAGGAAAAACGCAGAGAGCTGAAACTCAATCAATTAGAAACCCATATGACCCGGCGACAGAAATGGGTATTACTGGTTTTTGCTTTGGGGCTTTGCACCTTGGTTGCAGGGGTATTAAAACCGCAGCTATGTGCCATGATAAAAGGGTTATGGGGAGTCGATTTAATGGAATTGCTTCATTGGGAAGCAAGCGGTTGGTATATTACGGAAATTGCGGCGTTATTTTTAGGCACGGGCTTTTTATGCGGATTATTGGGCAAGATGAATATGCAGCAATTTACAGACTCTTTTTTCGACGGAGTACGCAGCATGGCGGAAATTGCCATGCTGTTGTGTTTTGCCCAAGCAATTGTCATCGTGGCAAATAACGGCCGAATTTTAGATACACTGCTTCACTGGATGGCTTCCTTTATCCGCCAACTGCACCCCGTTTGCGCATCTTGGGCGGCAATGCTGCTGCAAACGGTTATCGATTTTTTTATTCCGTCGGGTTCAGGAAAAGCGGTTTTGACCATGCCCATCTTGGCGCCGTTGGCGGATTTAATTGGGATTACACGGCAGACGATGGTGCTGGCTTTTCAATTGGGGGGCAGTTGGATGAATATGGCTATTCCGACCGACCCGGTCACCATTGGAGCCATTGGCTTTGCACGAATTGCATATCCGAAGTGGCTCAAGTGGATACTGCCGCTTTTAGCGGGGATGTATCTGCTTTCTTTTCTGCTGCTGATTCCGCCGTATGTGATGAAGTGGCAATAAGATTTTTGCGTTACTCCGCATTTTTGGGTTAATAAACCTTGTTTGAGCCGGTGAAACGCTTTTATGCATCATTGCAGAAAAATAATGCTGTATAAATAAAGAGGAAAACAAAACAAAATGAAAAAGATGTTGTGCAACACCTATTTTCTGGTGTTCTCAATTATGGTGTTTGTGGCCGCGCTGACGTGGTTCGTCCCCTCCGGCCTGTATGATCGGGTAGAAGAAAACGGCCGGACGTATGCCGTAGCGGGTTCTTATCACAGTGTGGAAAAGAATCCCCAAGGTATCGGCTCTATTTTATCCGCCCCGGTGGAAGGTTTCACGCAATGCGCAGAAATCATTGCGTTTATTTTGGTGGTGGGAGCCCTGTTCACGATTATCGAACGTACGGGCGCCATCAATACGCTGATTAAAAAAGTCAGTTTCTTTTTTGCCAACAGACCACGTTATAAGAAATTATTTATTCCGGTATGTATGTTTTTATTCTCCCTGTGCGGGGCGATGTTCGGCATGGAAGAAGAAACGCTGATTTTTATTCCCATTTTTATTCCCCTAGCGCTCTCGCTGGGATATGATACTGTAATTGGAATGTCGATTCCGTTCATCGGCGCCTTCACCGGTTTTTCATCGGCTTTCGTCAACCCGTTTACGGTAGGGATCGCCCAAACCATAGCCCAGCTCCCCATGTATTCGGGCTGGGAGTATCGCGTAATCATTTGGTTTATTTTTACTTCCGTAGTAGCCGGATTTTTCACTTGGTACGGTGAGCGGGTTCGAAAAAATCCAACCAAAAGCTTAACTTATAAGATGGATTTGGATAAACGTGCCGAATTGAAAATCATCAACGACGTAACTGTCGAAGGAGATTTCCGGTTAACCCGGGCGCATAAATTGGTCATCGCCTCCTTCCTTTTGGGCATGTTTGTTTTATTCTACGGAGTCATCCGGTACCAATGGTATATGATCGAAATTGCAGCCGTATTCTTGGGTGTTTCGATTGCCTGCGCATATTTTGGAAAGCTGACGCTAGATCAAGCGACAGACGCTATTATCGACGGCGCTAAATCTATGATTGGCGTCTGTATTTTAATGGCGTTGGCACGCTCGATCGTAATCGTAGCCACCAATGGCCATATTTTGGATACCTTCCTGCATGCCATGACCCAAAGCGTCGGCGGGTTGCATCCGATTTTAGCCTCGCAAGCCATGTTTGTGATTCAGACAATTCTGAATTTCTTTATTGCTTCCGGTTCCGGACAAGCCGTCTTAACCATGCCGATTATGGTACCATTGGGCGATTTGGTAAACGTATCGCGCCAAACGGTTATTCTGGCCTACCAATTCGGCGAAGGCTGGGGTAACCCCATTATCCCCACCGCGCCGGTTACGATGGGAGCATTAGCTTTAGCGGGGATATCTTACCCCATGTGGGTTAAGTGGTTTTTAAAATTGGAAGTCATCTTAATTGCTCTTTCGATGTTACTGCTTATTCCAGCATATTATATTTGGTAGAATAAAAAGAGCCCCTTGGCCCAGCCAAGGGGTTTTTTAAAAGGTTATGTTAAACGAATTAAAAACGGTTTCTTATTTTAATTGGGCGGACTGGGGTGTATTCTTTGCCGTATTGGCGGCAACAGCCGGCGCAGCTGTTTATGGGAACCTCCGCCTCAAAAAGAAACAAACCGGAAATCCTGCCGGCGTGCTGGACTATTTGTTGATGGGCCGGCAGCTCACGTTGCCCTTGTTTGTTGCAACGCTGGTGGCTACTTGGTACGGCGGCATTTTTGGGGTAAATGAAATTACGTTTAACTATGGAATCTATAATTTTGTCACGCAAGGTGTTTTTTGGTATATCTCTTATCTGATATTCGCTTTTTTTATCGCCGGCAAGGTGGCCCGTTACCACTCGCTGACTCTGCCGGATTTGACGGGACAGATGTTTGGACCTAAATCAGCGAAAGTGGCGGCTTGGTTTACCTTTTTCTATATTACGCCGGTAGCGTATGTACTCAGTTTGGGCATGTTCTTGCATATGGTTTTTGGAATCGGCGTATTGCCGGGAATGGCTTTGGGAACGATTTTCGCGGGATTATATACGGCATGGGGCGGTTTTCGGTCAGTTGTGTTTTCAGATTTGGTCCAATTCTTCGTCATGTGCAGTGCGGTATTATTGGTGGTGGTTTTCTCGGTCCATACTTTTGGGGGACTTTCCTTTTTGAAAACCCATTTGCCGGCTTCCCATTTTACGCTTACGGGCGGCAATTCTTGGATGAATACGCTGATTTGGGGATTTATTGCCCTCTCTACGTTGATTGATCCCAGTTTTTACCAGCGTTGCTTTGCGGCTAAAAACCCTCAGATCGTCAAAAAAGGGGTCTTGATTTCAACTTTTATTTGGTTTTGTTTCGACCTTTGCACAACGGCGGGATCTCTATATGCCCGCGCGCTGTTGCCGCAGGCTGAACCGGGACAGGCCTATTTTTTCTATTCCATCCAATTATTGCCCGCCGGACTGCGCGGATTTTTTGTAGCAGGCATATTGGCAATTATTCTGTCCACACTCAATTCTTTTTTGTTCATCGCCTCCAACACGCTCAGCTTTGACTTGCTCCGCAACCGCTTTAAAAATATCGTCCTTTCTAACCGAATTGCTATTTTCGCGGTAGGATTTTTAGCTATTGCCATGGCGCATTTTTTTCACGGCAGTTTCAAAGAAATTTGGCTGGTATTGGGTTCTTATTTTTCAGCCTGTTTGCTGGTTCCTATTTTGATGGGTTATCTATCACCCGGCCGGATCAGTGACAACCTCTTTGTTTGCTCCTCTCTTGCCAGCGCCGCCGCCATAACGGTGTGGCGTTATATGCCCAAACATGAATTATTAGACGCATTAGATCCCTTTTATATTGGGGTCTCTACCGGATTGATTATTCTCATTCTCTTCCGTCGGAGGGAAAATGAAAAAAACGCACGCATTACTTATCGGTAACGGACAAACGCTTCCTGCTGTGTTCCTAAAAGAATTAGCCGCAAAGGCAGACTTAATTGTAGCCGCCGACGGCGGCGCAGACCGGGCCTTACAGGCAGGCCTTACGCCGCAGATCATTATCGGCGATTTGGATTCGATATCCGCCCAAGCGAAAAAATGCGTCTCCTCGGAAAATCTAGTTTTTGTTCAGAATCAGAATAATACGGATTTGGAAAAATCGCTTGACTGGATCCTCTCGCATAAGATTACATCCTGTACGCTAGCCGGCTTTATGGGCGGCAGATGGGATTTTACGTTTGGCAATCTGTTATCGGTTCTTCCTTATATACAGCGGATAAATCTCTTTTTTGCCGGACCGGGTTGGGAATTATATCCGATTCAAAAAAGCAAACGCTTCGGGTGTATGAAAGGAAAACGGGTAAGTCTAATTCCCGTGAGAAATTGTATGGGGGTTTGTCTGAAAGGGCTGAAATACCCCCTTCAAAACGCGTCCTTAAAAGCAGGTACCGGCCGAACGATAAGCAACGAAACAACAGGAAAATCTTTTTGCGTGGAACTCAAAAAGGGTTGCTTATTTGTTTACAAAGAGAACTAATTTCTTGCAGGAGAAAGGATCTTTTTTCCCCTAGATTTTTAGAGTTCATAATCGTCATAAAAAACCGCGCGGTCAGCGCGGTTTTTTATAAATCAGATCATCATCGAACAACAGGTGGAAGTTTTTTGTATAATTTTGCGGCTTCTTTTATTTCAGTGCGTGCCATCTCCAAGTATTTACGGGACTGCTCCCACTCTCCCTTTTCGTATAATACTGCCCCCAAATGATACGCAATCTCCAAATTATCCGCTATCACGGAAGAAGGTATCGAAACAAGCAAATCGTAGGACTCGTCCAACCGGCCTTGTTTAAAATATATCCACGCTTGGGTATCAATAAAAGAATAATCTTCCGGGAAAAGGGCTAAAGCACGTGCGGCATACTGCTGGGCCTCCTCCAGCCGCATCCCCCGCAAAGCTAAAGAATAAGCATATAAGTTTAACGCTGGAGCATTATGGGGATCGGCTTCCAGTAATTGCGCCAACTGGTTTTCCATTTCCTTATATTTTTTTAAACTTTCCAAGGTAAAAGCATACTGCAAACGCGCTTCGGCATAGGAAGGATTAGAATCTAAAAGTTTCTTAAAAACCTTAGCGGCCTTTTTGTATTCTTCTGCCCCATTTAAAGCCAATGCGTAAAAATATCCTATTTCCACATTCCCATCAAATTTTTTATACGCCTGCTCTAATGTTTTTAAACTTTCTTTCGGCTGGTTCAATCGCTGTTGGTAAAAACTAACCTGCAGCCATTTAGAAGCGGATCGGTCATAATCCTGTGAATCTTTTAAGTAACCAATCGCTCTTGAAAAATCACCTTTTTGTTCTGCAAGCAACGCCAAAAAATAAGAGGAAGGGACATCTCCCTTGTCGTCTGCTTTAGCTTTTAAAAAATATTCTTCCGCTTTAGGGAAATCTTTTACCATCAAAAAAACGGATCCCATCCGCGAAAGTGTTCCCGCGTTGGCATAACCCATTTTTTCCAATTCCTCAAATTCGTGCAGCATCAAAAAATACTGGGAAGATCTTTCATAAATCTCCCCCCGTCCTAAACGTGGTTCCGGAAGGGTAGGATCATATTCAACCGCTTTATTATAATACGACAACGCCTGGGAAGGATTTCCGGCTCTTAAATATAAAGTTCCAATTTCGGTATATATCTCGCCCGTTAAAGACGGATATTCCTCCGCCAACGTCAACAGCTTTTCTACCGCTTTATCTATATCCATTACCGAAAGCAACAACACATATTGATATAAGATGCGTACATTATCGGGTTCCAGCTGTAACGCTTTTTCATAAGCTTGAGCGGCTTGCGCAAGATCTTTCGTTTTCCACAGATAAGCAGCATAAACCATCCAATCCTGCGCATCATTTTCGCCTTCATTAATATAAGAAATATATGCTTCTGCTTGCTGAGTATCCCCCTGCGCCAGGGCTTGAGCCACCAACATCCGCTTAAGATATTTGGAATCCGGAGCCAATTGCAGTGTTTTCTCTAAATATTCTCCGGCCCGCGGATCGCCTTCGCGCTGTGCATAAACGGATTTTAAAAACTGCTTAAACAAACGCGCTTCTTGCTTGCTTTCTTGATTAAGCGAAAAAGAAAAAGCGGGCAGGGCATACAAACACAATACCCCTATTAAATATTTTTTCATAACTGTATCCCCATGATTAAAGCATCTTCTTTGCCGCCGTAAAATTTTTCCCGGCGGCCCCATTCTTTAAATCCGGCTTTTGTATACAGCGAGATGGCGGGTAAATTGGTTATATTTACTTCCAAAGTAATGGTTTTTCTGCCTTGTAGTTGTACATCACGCAACGCATGGGACAATAATCGAAATCCAATTCCCCGGCGGCAGGATTTAGGCTGTACAGCAAAATTCAGAATTTCAGCTATATCCGCTGCCTGCCGAAGGGCTAAAAACCCCAAAATTTCTCCGTCCTCTTCCCAACACCATACGCGTGCAGACGCGTTGGCTATTTCGCTGCAAAATCCTTTTTCTCCCCAATGTGCGCTCATGGGTTGCATTTGTTCGATTAAAGCCAGCCGAAAAGCATCTCTCCGCGCGGCACAGCGCATTTTCATACAGGTTTGACCAATTCAAACCGGGCGGGTTTTAAATACAGCGGTTCCAAGGCATTCTGTTCCCACCGTTTATCCAGCGCCATTTCCAGCAAACGGGCCGGCTGGAGCTTGGATATGTTGGAGTTCGCCAGCGGGTACCTTGTTCCCAATAGACCATTCAAAGGACCGCCTTCTTTATCGACGCCGGCTATAAAAAGAGGCTGCTTGTAAGCTGCTAACCTCGCTAACAGCTCTTCGCGCGAAAGCCACGCCGGACCGGCATTTTCCCGATCGAAAATTTGCAAAAAGTATTCTTCTCTAAACGCATGCAGCACCACCGCCAACGCACCTTGCGGATTCTGTTTTTCCCAACGTTGAAACATACGGGAAGCCCTTGCTTGAAAATGTATGGCTTCAAACAGGGTGCTACCCCGCACCTCGGTATGATTTAGATACTTCATCATAGACGCAAACGTAAGCGAAATACGAATCCCGGTAAAACGCCCCGGCCCGCGAATTAAAAAAATCCGGTTGATATCTTGTAAATTGGAATCGGCTTTACGCAATAATGTATTTAAAGCGGGAAATAACAATTTTTCTTGTTTAATTCCTTTACGCCGCACGGAATAAATCTTGCCCTCTTTTTCCAGCACTAAAAGCAAAGGGGAAGAGGAAGAGTCCATAACAAGCGTTACTTGTTTGCGGTTTTGCATATCCCCCCCAATAACGCATCCGACACACGCCCAAAAGATTTAAGCGTAATCACACGTTCGTCGCCTTCTTTTAAAATAAAATCCATCTCCAATCGGTCCGACGGCATCATCTGCCGGATCGGATCCGGCCATTCAGCTAAGATAACGGCTTTTTCATCTTCCAGCATTTCTTCAAATCCCAAATTAAAAACTTCCCCTTCTTCCAAACGGAATAAATCAATATGAAACAAGTGGTGTTTTTTATTCGTATATTTTTTCATCAGGCTGAAACTGGCGCTGGTAGGAGAACTTTTAAGGCCAAGAGCGGACGCCACTCCTTTCACAAAAACGGTTTTCCCTGCGCCGATCGGCCCGCGCAAAAAAATAATTTCTCCCCCTTTTAACATACGGGCAAACCGGCGGGCCAATTCCAATGTTTCTTGACGTGAGTGGGAAGAGATCTGGGCTGTTTGCATTATTTTACCGTTTTGATACAAATTTCTCGCCCGTTCACTTCGCGGCGGTCTAAGTTAGTCGGATCGAGTACATCTTTCCCGTCCACAGAAAACACATACTTATATTCTCCGCCCGTTAGCGCAACAGACGTTTCAAAATATCCTTTTCGGTAGGGTTTCAAAACGATCGGATCTTTTCCCCACCGGTTAAAATCAGCCAGCAATTCCACTTTTTGGGCGCCGGGTGCGGTAATATAAAATTTACGGTATTTCACTTCCGTATCGTACGAATGGCGGACCGGCTGCATACGGGCAATTAAACTCTCTTTGTTTAAGGGAGCAACTGAAGCGGAACTTTCAATCGTATCGGCCGTGTAGTCATAATAGTCCTCCGAAGCCATAAAAAACCAAGTTAATACGATAACAATCAACAATATAAAAAGTACAAATAAGGCACCGGGCCTTTTAATTTTGGGCATCTAAAAAACTCCTTAAATAAAACTCCGCCCCCATGGTTTCGGCTATTTTTTGAACGGCTTTTCCATCGGCGCCGGTTTTATCTACACAGCTGGCTACTACTTTATCAAAACCGGCCGCTACGCAAGCACGGATAAATTCGCATACCGATTCATACCCATTCTCATATCCATCGGCAGGGCGTACAATGCGGCGCCACGCCGCTTCATTTTCCGCATTTAAGCTGATGTTTACTACATCTACTACACGGCGCAAATCGGGTACGATGTCTTTATGGTTGATTAAATTTCCCAACCCGTTTGTATTTAAGCGAATCTTAAAAGGCGGATATTTAGCTTGGGCTATCCAGCCTTTAAGAGTCTGTGCGACAAACAAAAGCACTTCCAAGCGCATAGTCGGTTCGCCGTATCCGCAAAAGACCACTTCTTTAAAGGGCGCTTTCTTCAACTCTTTTTCAAGCGCGGCAACTACTTCATTTGCAGAAGGCTCCCGTCCTTGCAAATTTAAGTTGTTGCCGTGAAAATCCATATGCCACTTGGTTTTAATGCAAAAAACACACAAGTTGGGACAACGGTTCGTAATATTCAAATAAACCCCGTCTCCAAAACGGTAAACGATTTTAGGCATCTCTTGTTTTTCCATATCAGCACCCCTTTATTGTATTATAGCAATTTGCATACCACGGCACATAAGGGCGGGAGCAACTGGTCAAGCGTGCTTAAAATTAATAAAATAGAAATTAAGGAGAGGTGGCCGAGTGGTTTAAGGCACCAGTCTTGAAAACTGGCATACCGCAAGGTATCGAGGGTTCGAATCCCTCCCTCTCCGCGGTTCTTAAAAAACAAAATACCCTCAAATCACGCGCTTCAAACAGCCTTATTCTAAATTTAAAAACATCCCAAGTGTTGGCTTGGGATGTTTTATATACAACAGATACCATCATTCCTCCAAACGGCTTTGCAATAAAAGCGCACTCGCCATGAACCGCTACTCTCTTTGCTAGCTGCGGTATGGATCTTCCGAAACCGAATCTTCCTCTTCTTCATCAAAATCTTCCTCTTCGGCACGGATAGCTTGCGCAAATTCGGCCCAGTCCTTGGCAGAGGCTTCAAAACTAATCATCAACCCCGTATTGGAATACGGCCCAAACACTTTATCTTCCCCGGCAAAGATATTTTGTTCCAAAGTGACTTGCAATATAAAAGTATCCGGCTGGTTATAAGCCGAACAACACGCCGCCGGCGGTGGAACCGGACGCATATATAACGATACTTTTGGTTCCAACATATTCCAATTATTTTCTTTTCTTTCCGCCAGTGTCTGTGCAATAAAGTCGGAGAGGTAAATACTCTCTTCGTCTTTCAGCGCCACCAGTTTTTCTTCCCATTCGGGATTAAAGACGCTTTTTCCCTCGCAATATAATCCCAACTGGTATTCCATAAATTCCCCTTCACTGCCCGGATTGGACCAAATGGTCAGCGGAGTAATCTCTAATTGGAAATGTCCCTGTTTGCCGAATTTAATTTTTGCCATAAAAACTCCTTCATAAAAAATAAAATAAATCTGTTTTAGCGTCCATCCTGCCAACCGCGGAAGCCACCCGAACCGCCGCAGTCCCACTAATCAATCTGCAAATTTTTACAAAACTCCTCCAACGAGGAAATGTAATAAATTTGTGGAAAACTGTGTTTAAACATCATTTTTATTATATTTATTTTCAGTTCATTTTGATAGAATATAAAAAAGGGTTCTCTATGCGTTATATTCTTTATTTATTTACAATGGCGTTGTTGTTTGTAGGCGGAATGATGGTGGGAAACATTTACCTGCCGCAGCGGGCTGCCACTTTGGCTTCTTCCGTATCCGTGCCGCCGTTGTCGCAAGAAAACCCGGTTCTGCAGGAAACAACTCTCCAGACGGCCGAGCGGAATTTAAATATTTTAAACCAAGCCCTGCAATCCTGCCCTGTGGTGGTAAACGAAGAGAAAGACCGGCTGGTTAACCAAATTCGCCTGCTTTTGGCGCTGGAAGATTTTGAAATAAAAAAAGCACGCTTGGAATTAGAAATGGCTAAAAATACGGATACCAACCGCCCTACATCGCAATTTACAGAAGCGGTTTCCGATTATAATGCCGCCAGAGAATTTGCGGAACAAATGGCAAACGAACTTTTCCCCATGCCCGTTTCTGAACCAGCACCGGAACCGGAAACAACCTCTGAAAAAGAGAATCCGTCGGAGCAAACGCCCCTTCCCGCAACCGCCGACACAGCCGACACAGCCCAAGATGCGGTTAAAAACGAGAAAAAAGCCGCCCTGCCAGCCCAGACAGATTCTTCCTCTTTGCCAGCAGCAGCGTCCAGTAAGAAATAATCGCTAATTGTTGTATTTATCCAACAAGATATGTTCCGCTTTTTTCTTATGCAGGCGGGTTTGCGGCCCAATGATACAATCTTGCAATACACAATCCGCCAATTCAGCTTCGTACGCTACGGAAACGTAGGGCCCCAATATACAATTTTCAGCACGTACGCCGTCTGCAATCCAACAAGGCGGATTAATTTTATTTTTTTGTTCCAACTCGGTTGGCACCCGATGATGTCTGTCCAGAAGCAAACGGTTGGTCCGTAATAAAACTTCCACTGTACCACAGTCAAACCAATCATTCATTTTAACCGGTACAATTTCCATTCCGCGGGCCAATAATACGGATAATGCATCGGTAAGCTGTATCTCGTTTTTAACGGTTTTACCAGACAAAATTACTTCTTCTAAGGCGCTAAACAATTGGGCGGAATCTAAAAATGAATAAGCCCCAATAATAGCTAAATTGGATTTTGGATGTTCTGGTTTTTCTTCAAACGATACGATATAATCTTCTTTTAATTCCACAATTCCAAAGCGGGACGGATCGGTCACCTCCCGAATGCCTATCGCATTTTTCCCGCCAAAAACCAATGGTTTCAGATCCCCGTCTACAATAGTATCTCCCAACAGAATAAAGCACGGGCCGGCCACGTACTCTTTCGCTAAATAAATGGCATGCCCCAACCCTTTGGGTTCAGGCTGTTCTATGAATGTTGCTTCCAGATGCGGATATTGGGAACGGACGAACTCTACAATCGCCTCTTTCTTATACCCGACAATAAAAACCGTTTTTTTAATTCCAAGCTGTTCCACTTGGTCCAAAATATGTCCCAAAATAGGTTTTCCCGCCACAGAAATCATCGTTTTAGGCATGTGGGCCGTATAAGGAAGCAATCGCACTCCTTTTCCAGCCGCGGGGATAACAGCGGTAAATTCACTCATAAATTATACGCGTCCCGTTTCCTTTAATAAATTTTTATAACTTTCCAGCTGCGCCGCATAAACGGAAGCCGCTTGGGCGGGCGTATATTCACTGCGGTAGGTCCAATTCTCTTCTCCTACCGTTCCAGGCGTATTCACGCGGTCGAGTGTGCCAATAATATCCTGCCAAGAAAAAAGAGTTATCGCGGAATTGGAATCCAACACCCGGCGCAAAATAGCCCGTTGGGAATGGGCGTCAAACGGCACGTTCCCGTCCGTTTTTTGGGCGGAAATCATTTCCCAAATATGGGCCCGTTCATGTATATCCATTGTTTCCCACCAGCCGCGCACGGTTTCGGTATCATGGGTAGAAGTGGTGGCCAAAGACACTTGCGGGTAATTACGGGGCTCCCGGTAATAACCGTTATCTTCCCTTTCCCAGCGAAGCACTTTATATCCCGGAATACGCAAATCTACCAGCATACGGCGCACATAATTGGGAATGACCCCCAAATCCTCTCCTACCGGCAGCTTGCCTTTTGCTTCTTCCAGCACCATCCTCAAAAAGTTGTATCCGCGGTCAATTTGGTTTTGCTCGCCCTGGATATCAAAAGCTCCGGTATCGTCTCCCGGCGCAAACACATACGTGCGGAAAAAACCCACCAAATGATCCAAACGAAAAATATCATACAGTTCCGTAACCCGTCTTATTTTTCGGCGCCATAAATCCAAGTGATGGGAATGTTGATACACCCAATCATACGCGGGCAAGCCCCAGCGCTGGCCGCCTTTGGAAAATTGATCTGCCGGAGCGCCTATTTCCCAACCCAAGCGATAATTTTCACGTTCCGACCAGACTTCGGCGCTGTCCAAATTGGTGCCGAACGGAATATCCCCAAAAATCAGTACTCCTTTTTCCTGTGCAAAGACTTTGGCCTGACGGAGCTGTTGATCTAAAATCCACTGTATATAAGAAAAATAATTTACATACTCGCGGTATTGGGATTCAAAAGCGTTTACGGCTGACTTGTCAAAATTACGCAATCCTTCGGGCCATTGCGTCCAAGTCTGCCATTTATAAAATTCTTTGACAGCGCGGAACACCGCATACCCGCGCAGCCAACCGGCCTGCGCGGCGCAATAGGCTTCAAAAGCTTGGAACCGGGGCGAATTGGAAGCCGCCTCCACAGACAAAAAATGTTGGTATCCAAACCAAAGCGCTTTTAATTTTGCTTGCTTAACTTCAAAAAAAGGCGCTTTTTTAGCATTGTGCCATTGTTGTATTTGAAACGCAATCGAATCGATAAATTCCTGGGCCCGCGGACTGGCCGCCACATCCGCTACATTGGAAATATCCGCATATACCGGATCCGTCGCAAAAGCGCTTAACGCCGAATAAGGACACGTTTCCCCAGGTGCGGTTTCCTGCAACGGCAGAATCTGTATAACTTTAGCGCCTAACGATGACAGAAAATCGGTCCACTCCCGTAAGCAAGCAAAATCACCCACTCCCCAATCTTTTTCCGTTTTCATAGCAGAAAGGGGCAACAAAATACCATTTATGCGGCTGGAAAGTACTTGGTCTTGGATGGTTGTCATATTCCCTTCTTCATTTTTTGGCGATAGCTTCAATTTCTACTACGCTTCCTTTAGGCAGCGCCGCTACTTGAATGGTGCTGCGGGCTGGCGGATTTTCTTTAAAAAAAGAAGCATAAACGGCATTCATTTCGGCAAATTTAGTTAAATCCGTCATAAAGACCGTAATTTTTACTACATGCTTCAAAGAGCAGCCCGCCTCTTTTAAAATATTTTCCAAATTATTTAAAATCAGTTCCGTTTGAACCTGTACATCCCCATTGTAAATTTCGCTGGTTACCGGATCGATGGGAAGCACGCCGGAAGTAAATATAAAACCGCCTTCTTCCACCGCTTGGGAATAAGGACCGATCGCTTTAGGTGCATTGTTGGAACTAATGACTTTTTTCATACAAAAGCCTCTCAAAATAAAGTTGGGGGAAAATACCCGTTTGATATATGGTACCAAGCACGGAAAGTGATGTCAAACGGTTTGAATACGAATTCAACAGAGAAGAAAAACCGGTTTGACCCTAAAAAAGAAAAAGTGTTATAATAAATTATTGGAAAAACCCGGTAAAGAAATAAAATCATAAAGTTCTTGTCCGTTGGTTTAATTTTTTAGTATAATATTTATGTTGGGTTTAACCCGATGTACGATTAGACCCAGGTAGTTTTTTTGACTGCTTTTTAGCGCTCGTAGCTCAGTGGTAGAGCATCCGCCTTTTAAGCGGGGGGCCGTGAGTTCAAGTCTCACCGGGCGCACTTTAAAGCCCTCTTCGTCTATCGGTTAGGACGTCGGATTTTCAATCCGAAAAGAGGAGTTCGATTCTCCTAGAGGGCGTTTTATTTTGTATAGAACCGTTAGGCGTTTTATGAAGGAAGAGGCCGAGATCCCTCTTCCTTTTTTATTTTCTTCCTTGATTTTTGCTTTGCTATAATGATCGTATGAAAACAAAAAGCTTGGCCATCGGTTATGCACTGGCAGCCGCTTTGTGCTACGGGTTGAGCGTGCCTTTTTCCAAATTATTATTGCGGCATCTTTCTCCTTCTTTTTTAGCCGCTCTTTTGTATCTGGGCGCCGGATTGGGAATGCTGATTATAAAATTGGCGCCATTTAAAATAAAAGCGGTTACCGTTTCCCCCTCGCTTACCAAACGGGATGTGCCGCTTCTTTGCGCTATGGTGCTCTTAGATACGGCAGCCCCCATACTGCTGTTATGGGGTCTAGAAAGTACCACGCCCGCTACGGTTTCATTACTCAATAATTTTGAAATTGCCGCTACCGCTATGATTGCATTTTTATGGTTTAAAGAAACGGTAGGAAAAAGGTTAGGGACGGCTATCCTGTTGATTACCGCCGCCTGCATATTATTAACGACAGACGATTTTTCCTCGATCTCTTTTTCTTCCGGCGGATTACTTGCATTGGCCGCCAGCATCTGTTGGGGCTTTGAGAATAATACAACCCGTCTATTATCTGCCAAAAATCCCCTTCAAACGTTATGGTAAAAGGATTCGGATCGGGAATACTGGCTTTGGTTTTAGCATGCTTCTTGAGAAACATCAACTTACACCCAATCTATGTATCGGCGGCATTACTATTGGGTGCGGTGGCATATGGATGCAGCGTCTATTTCTATATTTTAGTCCAACGCTATCTGGGGGCCGCTCGGACAGGCGTTTTTTATGCAGCGGCGCCTTTTATGGGAGTTATTCTTTCTTTTGTGATTATAGGCCAGCCTATCGGACCTTCGTTTTGCACCGCCTTAGGCTTGATGTTACTGGGAAGCTATCTGGCCGCTACCGAAAAAAGTAACTCCGGATTCTAATATTGTTATTCTCTCCAAAATCCACTCTCCGATATTAAACTGTTTTAAAACCGTTTGATCCGACGATGGCAATAGGGCTTGGAACCAGTACGTTCGTAATAATGGTGATGATAGTCTTCCGCCGGCCAAAAAGCCGAGGCGGGACTCACCCGCGTCACCACCGGATATCCTTTTTCTTTGAGCTGCCGGATAATCCGCAAAGCAGTTTGACGCTGTTGTTTTGTTGTATAAAAAATTTCAGAACGGTACTGGTTTCCTTGATCAGGCCCCTGGCCATTTTCTTGAGTAGGATCATGTATTTCCATAAAACCTTTCAATAATGTTTCATAATTGATTTTTGACGGATCAAATAGCATACGTACGGCTTCCGCGTGTCCGGTTTGACCGGAACAGACTTGTTCGTAACTGGGATGATCAAGATATCCTCCCGTATAACCGGGCTCAATACGCAAAATACCTGGAAAATCTTTCATTAAATGTTCCACCCCCCAAAACAACCTCCCGCAAATACAGCTGTTTCTCCGACGGGAAGATTTTCTTCCGAAGCCGCCGGCTGGAAATACAACGACACCGAGTTAACGCAATGACGTACATTTTTGGGCGTTAGCTTCTCTCCTTTAAATATATGTCCCAAATGTCCGCCGCAACGGGCACATACGATTTCAGTCCGTATGCCGTCAGCATCTTTCAACCGTCTAACAGCTCCGGGAATGGCATCATCAAAGCTGGGCCAGCCGCAGCCGGAATCAAATTTATCCTTACTGCGGTACAACGGCGCGCCGCATTGGCGGCACAGATAACGGCCGGCGGCTTTATGGCGGCAATATTTCCCGCTGAAAGGGGGTTCGGTTCCTTTTTGGAGTATAATTTTTTTCTCTTCGTTATTTAATGGTTTCATAAAATTTATTTTCTGACGGTATGATATCGGTTTGGACGGAGCAGGTCAAGCCTAGAAATATACTATAAAAACGGCGGCGTCAGAAAAGTTATAATATAACCAACAAAGTATGAAGCAATTGCTAATGTTGTTTTTATGTATACTGTCCATTGGCTGCAGCGGACTGATTCCTTATAAGGACCAGAATTTGGATTATCTGCAAAATATAGAAAAAGATCCAACCGCTTATCGGGGTCAAGTGGTTTCTTTTGGCGGGGAAGTAAAAGGCATAACGGAAGACGCTTTGCGTCTGCGGCTGGTATTGCAAATCGACGCCCCTCTCTACTATTACGCCACGGGAAAAGGCGGCGCTGTTGCATATGAACTAATCTTAGTTACTTTTAATAAGCGCGGCATGCCCAGTATGACCGGTATAAAAAAAGGAAATGAAATTAAGGTTTTGGCGCGGGTAAGCAGTTACGAAACACGCAAAAATTTTACAGGGAAAGACATTGCCGTATTACACTTGCTTGCCTTTGCTTTATCCGATCACACCAGACACAAAGACTTTTTTCGTCCGGAAACGCCGGAACGGGCATTATACGAATCTTGGAAAGAAGGACGTCTGTTTTTTGAGGAATCGGCCCAAGAAGTAATAGACCGTTGTCCGAAACCAACTCTTCCCGAACTTGCTCCCCAAATACGCGCCGCTATGGAAACCGCCCCCGCCGAAGAACATCTTCCGGAAAAAGGAATCGTCTTTGACGAAGAGGAACCTCCTTTTCTGGTAGCGCCGGAACAATAAACCCAACAACCGGCTTTTCATAACCAAGAACTATAATCCCGGTGGCAGTTTTTCTTTCATTAAACGTTTAAAATTAAAAACTTCACCATCGGCTCGAAAAGTACCGTCTCCCACCGCATGGACCAACCGTTTATCCGAACAGGAAGAATCCTTCCATACGCAAACCGCTTTTAAAATAAAAATTCCATAAGTTTCCAGAAAACGTTCCACCACGCATTCGATACACGCCGTACAACCCGCTAATAAAGGAGCTTTTACGAACTGGGCAGGCAAGGCTTTTAGCTGAAATTTCTGAAATTTATCCACCTCTTTTCCGCTTACCGTACCTATTTGAACCGCCGTCTTTAATAGTGTAGGGCCAGGTATGCACAACACACATTCCTTTGTTTTTCGCAGCGCGCCAAACGAATAATTCCATGGACCGGTGCATAAAGCAAAACGCCCGTCGAAATCCAACGGCATGGACCAAGATATCGTCATGATATTATTTTTTCGTCCGTCAAAAGTGGTCACTAACAAAAGCGGACCGGGTTCAATCAAAGTCAGGGCCTTTTCCAGTTTCATCTTTCTCATATTTCATGCTCTCTATTTTTTCATTGTAGTCCTATTTTGTCAAAAAAGCAAAAAATTCCCGCTTGTAAAAGCGGGTTAGAATACAAAAATTCGGGCAGATTATAAGAAGCCTTTTGGCAAGAACAGCCTTTCAGGATTGGGTAGAATTTTCTACAGGAGGATTTGTTTCTTTCTTCTGTAATAAAAACGGGTCTATATAGGCGGAAAATCTCCCGCAAAACCATTTTCCCACTGTTGACTCTGCTTCACAAATAAATACCGGTTCGGGAAATGCTGCAACCAGTGTATAGGTAAAAAAGCTGCCCGCCCGAACGGCATAAATCTTACCGGAAGAGCTGCCTTCATCTATTTCTATTCCGAAAGAAAATCCTTTTTCAGCCGAGTACAATTCGGCTCTTGAAAAGGCAAAGAACCGTTCTTCACCCGCTTCTCCCGCCGGGGAAAACACTCCTTTTGACTTATCCATAAAAGGCTCAAAAACAGCCAGTGCTTTCCAATCATTGGTATATTCCTTATATTGAATAAAATAAGAATTCTCCGCTATTACCCAATTTACCAACGCTGCCTGGGCGTTTGCCGCATTGCCCCGTTCCAACACCCAAACATAATGAGGCGCAGCCAACCCAACTAAAATAATAACCACCCCTAATAAAAAGCCAAATTCTTTCCAAGAAAATTTATTTTTCCCCATTTTAATACCCTATTTCGGCTTATAAATTAAACCCGATCTTATTCTCCATCCGCCTGCTCGTCTGCTTGAATATCCATCGGGTCACTGAGCAATTCGGAAGGATCTTCTACTCCCATATAATCAACACACATAGCTATATCCTTTTCATTATCCCAATCCGGAACACACACAAACTGGGTAGAATCAAACGGACGTACTATGCGATATGTATAAGGAGAGCTTCCCACCCGCTGGGCAACAGCAAACCAACGGCCTGCTTCATTCTTTTCAAAAGAAATGGCAAATCCATTTCGAGGCTCTCCGGATAGCATTCCCCCGCGTGTATAATAAATGGTATTTTCTTCTCCATTGGCGAAATCATTTTGTTCCTTGGGCTTCCGAACGGCTACAGGAACAGCATCCAGCTTATGCCAATAAGTCGTATAGTGTTGAAATCTTACGTAGACCCGCTCCTGCGACAAAATAGCAGCTCCTATAATCGTGTCTGCCTCGGCAATACGCATCCGTTCCATAAAACGCTCATAATACATAAAAGCAGTGCTGGCTAAAATGGAGATGATAACAACTACTATTAACATCTCCAATAAAGTAAATCCTTTTCTCATAATCTACCTCTGAATCTTTAAGAGTTCTCTTTAACTTATAAACGCATAAAATCCGCAATACCGCTCATTACCATATTGACCGACATCAACACCAAAATCATTCCCGTCAGCCTTTCTACGGCAATAAGCCCGCGTTTCCCCAATAATCTGCTTGCAGGAAAAGCGGCCATTAAAATAAGCGAATTAATTAAAGAGGCCGCCAATATCGCCCCTACCGTAATCAGCTTGTTTGGCTGTTGAGCGGAGGTAATCATTACCATAGAAAGCGTCGCCGGACCGGCCACTAAAGGAATCGCTAAAGGGACAATAAAAGGTTCATCTTCTTTAGGATCGTCTTGCGGATCCTCCAACCCTTCAAAAACCATTTTAACCGAAATAATAAACAAAATAATTCCACCGGCAATGCTTAACGAATACTCATGGATTCCAAAAGCATGCAGAAACCATCTTCCTAAGAACAAAAACACCAGCATAATGAATAGGGCAATGATCAATTCCCGCAACAAAACAGACTTTCGCCGTTCCGGTGAAACTTTTTTCAAGGCGGTGATGAATAAGGGAATATTTCCAAATCCGTCCATAACCAACGCTAATGTAATGACGGAAGCGACAAACGAATCCATATCCGATTTACCTTTTAAAGAGAACAACCTAAATTTTATTCTTTAACATATCGTTTTTTTAACATAAATAGTATAGCAAAATTACTATTCTGAAATTAAAATAATATCAAAAGAGTCTCTTATGTACCCAAAAGAAACAATTTTAGTAAGATATTAATGTTATGCTAAACGAACATAAAAACAACGTTATCAGCATTATTAAATGGTTTTTTCTTTCTACGGTGATTGGGAGCATCGTAGGGATATTGGATGCTGTTTTTCTAACGGTTTTAGATAAAGCGATTGCTTTTCGGAATGGTATTCCGATGTTTTACATTGGACTTCCTTTTATTCTGTACGGAGTCGCGCTGCTGGGCCGCAAAGCGGCCAAACGCCATCAAGATTATTCGACGGACGCCGTCATTAATAAAATCAATTCCTACCGCCCCATCTCGTTTATTTCCATTTTAAAAGGATTTGTGCTGTCTATTGTCACCATGGTAACAGGCGGTTCAGCCGGGAAAGAAGCGCCTTGTGCCGATGTAGGAGCCGGAATTTCTTCCATATTGGCGCGCCTGCTGCATATGAACCCGCAAGACCAACGGAAAATGATGATTTGCGGCGTAAGCGCGGGTTTCGCCGGCGTATTTGGAGTACCGATATCGGGCGCTTTATTTGGGCTGGAAGTGCTATGGGCGGGACATATTTTTTATGAGGTGATGTTCCCTGCGTTGGTAGCTGGAATTACCGCTTTTCAGGTTACTTCCTTTTTAGGGGTAGATTATATCTACCATCCGCTGCATTTTGTGCCGGTATTTTCAGAACAATTTTTTCTTAAAATGATTATCGCGGGTATGTTCTTTGGGCTGGTGTCCATATTATTTATTGAGATTACGAAATTTATCCGCGTATTGTTTCGCTACTTTACCATCAAGACCCGTTTGTTTTGGAGTTGTGTAGCGGGAGGTCTATTTTTAGTAGCGGTCGGTTATTTTATTTCCCCGTTATACTTGGGATTGGGAATGCCGGGAATTGAATCGGTTTTAAGCGGAAGTCAGCCGGAGTCCCCTTTTGGATTTTTATATAAGATGCTTACCACCTCCGTTACCTTTGCGGCGGGCGGAATTGGTGGAATTGTAACGCCTATTTTCTTTGTAGGCGCCCAAGCGGGTGCAATGTTGTCGGATTTTTTGCGGGTGGACAGCGCCACCTTGGCGGCGCTGGGGCTGGTAGCCGTGCTGGCAGGAACGGCAAATACGCCGTTGTCAGCCAGTATTATGGCTATTGAATTATTCGGCCCGGATATCGCTCCTTACGCTACCGTAGCTTGTGTAATCAGTTTTTTGATAACAGGCCAGCAAAGCATTTATCCCAGCCAACGTATTTCTTTGGAAGGCGGTAAAACAGGAGACGCCGCCAATCTGTCCGCCTCCCACTATGACCAACCGCTTCATCCCACTAAAATTCCGTACCGCAAAACGATGCTTAAACAGGCCTTTAAACAAATGGTTAAACATCTCATCCCAAACCCAAAAGGATTTGATGACGACAAATGAAAACCCCCGGCTTAAACCGGGGGTTAAATTTAATACAGTGGAACGCCATATTCTTTCGCCAGTTCGTTATAACGGTCTATGACCTTGCGTACAAATTTCCTTTTTTCAATATAACTACCCGGGAAAAAACCGCTCTTAAATCCGGCAATCACTATATTTTTTAAATCTTTTGGAGTCAAATCCACATTCCGCACCAACAGTTCTATTTCTTTTGTAACCGTCGTATTGGAAACCAGCCTGTTATCCGTATTAATGCTTACGGGAAGCCCTCTTTTAATCATTTCTTTTACCGGATGATTTTTGACGGACTTAATTTCCGGCAGGGTCTGTAAATTGCTGGTTAAACAAACCTCAATGCCAATTCGTTCACTGGCAATATAATCAGCCAAAGAATTGACGTATTCTTCTTTATTCTTCACTTTTCGGTCTTTAATCATATTCGCCGCAAACAAATGCGTACCATGTCCCAACCGATTGGCATAACAATCCGTAATGGCCTGAAAAATAGATTCGGGTCCGTAGGCCTCTCCGGAATGAACCGTTTTCCGGATAAAATGTTTATGGACATAACGGTAGGCGTCCAGATGATCTGCGGCGGGATAGCCGGCTTCTTCCCCCGCCAAATCAAACCCCACAACGGGCAATTTTTCTTCTTTTGCCAATTTAACCACCATTCTGGCTAATTCCAAAGAAGCTATCCCAAAAATTTCACTTTTATCCGCTTGCGACAACGCTTTGATCAGCATGGAATAATAAGGCGACATAAACTGGTTAAAATTGCGCATCGCGCACGCAATAATACCAAAATGAAACTCCAGTTCTTTTCCTTTTTTGACCCCGTCAGAAAGATTATGTTCCTTTTTGGCGCGTTCCAAACCGCGCACCACCGCCCGCACCGCCTCCTGTGCGCTCAGCTTTTCATTGGCATGCAACTGTGGGGCAAAACGCACTTCTAAATAACGGACTCCCTCTGCAATGACATCCTGCCCCAGTTCATAGGAAATCCGCTCAATATTTTTCGCATTTTGCATGACGGCGCCCGTATAAGAAAAGCCTTTTAAATATTCCACCAACGAAGCGTATTGGTCCTTAAAAACTTTTTGTCTCAATCCTTTTTCAGTATAGGCCGGCAGGGCAACGCCTTCTTTCTTTGCCAATTCAATCAAAGTCGATAGACGCAGCGACCCGTCTAAGTGAACATGCAAGTCCGCTTTGGGAATACGTTTCAAAAACTCAACGGGTACTCGTTTCATTTTATTTTTTCTCCGTCTGCTGTCCTTTAGGGGTATCTTTTACCACATAACCCGCCTGGGCGATCGCATCGCGCAATTCATCAGATTTTTTCCAATCTTTTGCGGCGCGGGCGCGGGCGCGTTCCTGCAGCAAAGCTTCCACTTCCGCCGGCAGTTGTTGGTCAGCCGCGGCGGGAGACGAAAATAAATCAAGAGATAAAATAGTGTCTGCCCATTGCAAGAAATCCAATTTTTCCGCAGGAGTCAATTCCGCACTGCGTACGGCTTCCCACGTAAGGGCCAAAGCTTTAGGCGCATTTAAGTCGTCTTGCATGGCCGCAACAAATTTATCTTTCCATATGCGCGATTGATCCGTTTCTTGGGGAGTGTCACCAGCCGCCTGACGCACCTGTTGGCACAAAGCACGCAGATTTTTTAAACTTTTAGAAGCGCTGTCCATACTCTCATAGGAAAATTCCAACTGGGTACGGTAATGCGCCCCTAAACATAAATAGCGGTACGCCAACGGCTCGTACCCTTTCTCTTTGAGTACGTCCAGCGTCACAAAAGTACCGCCGGATTTAGACATTTTCCCAGAACGCAAAATCAAAAATTCGCCATGCACCCAATAATTTACATATTTCTCTCCGGTAGCCGCTTCGCTTTGGGCAATCTCATTGGTGTGATGGATGGTTACATGGTCAATCCCGCCGCAGTGAATATCCAACGTATGCCCCAGATACTTCATCGCCATCGCTGAACATTCAATATGCCAACCGGGAAAACCCACCCCCCACGGACTATCCCATTCCATTTGTCGTTTTTTATCTTTCGGAGAAAATTTCCAAAGCGCAAAATCGGTTGGATTGCGTTTTTCGTCACTCATCTCCACCCTGGCACCGCCCTGCAAACCGCTGATTCGGGCATGCCCCACTAAGGCATCGTAGCGGGGAAATTTGGAAGTGTCATAATAAATGCCGTCCGAGGTACGGTAGGTATAGCCTTTTTCTTCCAAGGTTTTTACCAAAGCGATCATTTCTTGAATATGCTCGGTCGCACGGCTGATAACGGTAGGCCGCGTGCAATGCAGGGCATCGTAATCCTGCCAAAATTTAGCTTCATAAAATTTGGCGATGTCCCACGCGCTCTTGCCTTCTCTGGCAGTCGCTACTTCCATTTTGTCTTCGCCGTCGTCAGCGTCCGACACCAAATGCCCCACATCCGTCACGTTCATTACGTGCTTAAGCGGGTATTGCATTCGGATGGTGCGAGCCAATAAATCTTCAAAAATATACGTCCTCAAATTTCCAATATGCGCATAATTATAAACCGTCGGCCCACAGCAATACATGGTAACCTGCTTTTGCGTTAAAGGCTTAAATTCATCTTTATGACGGGTTGCGGTGTTATACAAATACATCATATTATTGGGCCTCTTTTACTAAGTCAATATAAGTGGATGCAATCGTCTTAAAAAATAGATTGCAGGTGGATTGCCCCACATCGTTGGCAGAACGCTCGCTGAGCATACAGCGCACTTCGATATCCGACAGCGGATTTACCGCCCCCACGCTGCTCATCGCATACGTAAAACCAACCGGTTTATATTTTTTAAGCGCTACGGCATACGCTTTGTCCAATGCTCGTTGAAAGACCGACATCTCTTTGCGCGAAGCTGACGGGCCTAATTTAAATTTATGCGCCGCCACATTTACCACCACATCTCCGTAATTTCCATAAGTACTGGCGATATTTTCAGAAGTAAAATCTTCATCCTCTCCTACGATCTCTTGGGGTTGCTCCGCGGCCGCTTCTGGAGAGAGCAGGGACGGGTCTTGCGGAAGCACCGAAGTAAATTCATAATAAATTTCATTTCCGGGGTAACGGGAATAATCAATCCCCTGGGTTACCTTCTTTCGGGAGCGGTAATCCGTACTGCTGCACGCACATATAAGCACCGCCAAAAGTAAAGTAAAAACGAAACGGATTTTCATAAGCTGCTCCTTATTTTTAATGTTGCCAACGCCTGACACATGGCGGCCTCACCCTTTCCTATCTCTCCCACATGCTCGTGGCTTTTGGATTTGAAACTAATGGTTTCTATCGGTACTTCAAAAACTTCGGCAAGTGATTTACGCACGGATTCATAATGCGGTTTCATTTTGGGTTCCTGGATAATAATCGTAGCGTCCAAGTGGTCTATTTGCGCATGATGCGCCCGAACGATTTCCAAAACTTTTTTAGCAATTGTCACACTGGAAATTCCTTTGATGGAATCATCTGTCGGCGGAAATAAAATACCGATTTCCCCCGCACATAAAGCGCCTAACACGGCATCGCATAAAGCGTGCAGCACCAAATCCCCGTCACTGTGTCCCAGAAAACCTTTTGTATGGGGGATTTCTATCCCGCCTACATACAATTTTCTTCCCGGTTCCAAGCGGTGCAAGTCAAATCCAAATCCTGTACGAGAAACTGTTTTTTCTTCCAAAATAGCCTCCGCAAACACTAAATCTTCCGGTGTAGTAATTTTATTGTTTGTATAATCAGACGGCACTATATGCACTTTAACGCCTAATTTCTCAACCAACTGGGACTCGTCGGTTGCTTCTTTTTCGGAACCGAATTTTTCCAACGCTTCGGCTAAAATTTCCCGGCGGTAACACTGCGGCGTCTGCGCCGCCCATAATTGAGAACGGTCCAAGGTATTGGCTACTACTCCGTTGTTCACAATTTTAACGGTATCTTTCACCGGCACCGCCAATACGGCGGCTCCGCAGCGGGCCGCCTCCTGCAGGCATTCATTTACCGCCTCCGGCTTTACTAACGGGCGGGCTCCGTCATGCACGGCTATGGTTTTTGCCTGAACAGAAGTTTTAGCAAACCCGTTTTGAACCGATTCCAACCGCGTCTGTCCCGGCTCGGCAAAAACTAAATCCGAAAAATATCGTTTGAGAATCTCTTGGTTCTCCAGCGGCGTGACCACCACGATCTGCTGTACTGCCGCCGCTTTTTTAAATGCTTCCACGGTATGCACCAACGCCGGTTTCCCGCCAAGCGGCAGCATTTGTTTCGGACGCCCCATACGTTTACCGCTGCCTCCGGCCACAATTACCGCAGAAGAAAAACCTGACTGGTTCATATCAAAAGCCTTATTTGATTCTTGCAAAAATCATCCGACCGGAAGAAGTCTGTAAAATGGAATATACCGATACTTCCGCCCGTTTCCCAATATATTTCCGCCCGTCTTCCACGACCACCATCGTCCCGTCGTCTAAATAACCGATTCCCTGCTCTTTTTCTTTTCCGTCTTTCATAATGAACAGAGACATGCTTTCCCCCGGCAATACCACCGGTTTTAAAGCAGTGGCCAAATCGGCTATATTCAACACTATCACATCATGCAGCGCCGCCACTTTATTTATATTAAAATCCAGCGTGACCACCTCGGCATCCAGACTCTTTGCCAGCTTGACTACCCGTTCTTCCATAGAGTCCGCTTTGGGAGTCTTTGATGTAACACGCACCGCCACTTCCGAAAGTTCCTGCAGCCGTGTAGCCACATCCAATCCACGCCGCCCTTTAGCCCGCTCAAGCGGATCTTTTGAGGCCGCCATCTCATTTAATACGTCCAACACAAATACAGGCAATACGATGATTCCGGATAGAAAATTGATCTCGCACAAATCCACAATTCTGCCATCCATCAAAGCCGTCACATCCGCCACTTTTAAATGATGCCCGGTAGAAGAAAGCCCTTCCAAGTCGCGTGATTTAATTAAACTGGCTATCACACCAAAAATAAGCAGGCCGATTTCAATGTCGCGCCCGTAAGCAGCCCAGAAATTCATTACTTCACCATCGGCAAATTGCATCATGCCGTAATCAAAAAACACATACAGCATATACCCCAGCAAAAAACCGGAACAGGCAATCATAATTTTCACTAAACGCAGCCGTTTGAAAATCACTTCTCCGGCTACCACAATTGCACCGCACAACAAGCCCGCCAAAAGGCTCATCCATTCTTTGTCGATAAAATTATAGGTAAGAAACGGAAACGCCACTAACGTAGAAATACGGAAAATCCAAATAGGCATATATGCCCTCCCTAAATATGGGAAAAATCCCTAAATCATACCAATTATATTCTAGCACTTTACAGACAACTTTTGCAGAAATTATTGGACGTGAGGTACGACGAAAAACGAGGTTACCTCAGTTTGATAGCTAGCCCGTTCAAATCGGTTAATTCACACAGGGACAGCTCCTGAAGTTTTTGTTTTTCATTTTTGCTGACGGCTGCGGTAAATGCTTTTTTAAAACCTAGCCGCTGCGCTTCTTCCAATCTTCGCCCGATAAGCGGCACTTTGGCTACTTGCCCTAAGATACCCACTTCCGCCATAAAAACGCAATTAGGCTCGATCGGTACTTCTTTGCAAGAACTTATCACCGCCGCACACACCGCTAAATCCAAAGCCGGATCCTTCAGTTTTACCCCGCCCGTCAAACTCACAAAAATATCCTTATTATCCAAAGGCAGCCCAATATGTTTTTCCAACGCAGCAAACAACATTAGACAACGGTTTAAATCTATTCCGGTCGCCACCCGGCGTGGAAACGGGTAGCGCGTCGGCGAAACCAACGCCTGCACTTCCGTTAAAATCGGGCGCGAACCCTCCGCCGCCAAGGAATAGGCTCTCCCTTTCAAAGCACATTGACGGGACGTCTGGGCAAAATATTCACTCGCGTTTTCCACCGATTCCAGTCCTTCCCCGGTCATTTTAAATAAACCAATCTCATCGGTTGAACCAAAACGGTTTTTATGCGGACGCAGCAAACGCAACACATTATCTTTTTCCGTATCAAAATAGAGTACGCAGTCCACCATATGCTCTAAAATTTTCGGACCGGCCAGCTCTCCTTCTTTCGTAACGTGTCCCAATACAAACGTGATAATCCCTTTCGGCTTACACAACCGGACCAGCTCCCCCGTGCATTCCCGCACCTGGGCCACCGTCCCGGCGGAAGAAGTAAATTCCGGATGATAAACCGTCTGGATAGAATCCAAAATCAACACGTCCGGATTGACTTGTTCTACCGCTTCTACAATTTTCTGGATATCTGTTTCACAATGCAGGAAAATATTCTCCCCTTTCACTTCCAACCGCTGCGCTCGGCCGGCAATTTGGCCTATGCTTTCTTCCCCGGATATATACAACACTTTTAATGTCTTGGAAAGTTCCGCCGCCACTTGCAGCATCAAGGTGGATTTGCCGATTCCCGGCGCTCCTGCTAATAACGTCAGCTGCCCTTTCACAAGACCGCCGCCCAATAACCGGTCGAATTCCGCAATCTGTGTTTTAATGCGCGGATCCTGCACGGCCTTGCTTTCAGAAAGCTTTACAATTTCCGATGAAAAATCCGTAAAACTCCGCGTGCGTACCGCCGCCTTTTTGCTTTCCTGCTGTTTTACTTCTTCTACCAGCGAGTTCCACTCTCCGCAATCCGGGCATTTTCCCGCCCATTTCGGAGATTCATACCCGCATTTCTGGCAGATAAAAACCGTTTTAAACTTCATTTCTTGCCTCAAGAACCGGCCATCGCCGCCAAACCAAAGAAGGAGGAAATATCTTGATCGTTGAACGAAATATTGGCTTTGATGGCAAAATCGTTGGTTTCCAGTGCATCGCGTGCCCAGGCCCCTACAGAGAAATAGCGGTTAAACCGGAAATCCACCCCGTAGGTTAAGTTCGGTTTATTAAACAAACGCCCATTGATGACACGGTCCCGACCCCAATCAGAAAATTCGCCCGTAAACGTAAAACGTTCCAAAAATTTCGTATCGTAAAACGGCTTCAGCTCTAACGCCACTCCGCCCGCACCCCGGATTAAGCCGCCCGAAATGCTGGCCCATTTGTTATATAATCCAAAACGTACGTCAAACTTATTCTTTTCCAAATAATCTTTTGAATCCAAAGCGTCATCCTCATTGCCGATATTGCCAATCCCGGCGCGGTAGAAGGTATATCCGCTGGAAGGATAGATCTCAAGCGCCAAATCGCTCGTGGCTAAAGCAGGTTCAGGCATATAGAAAAAGTCATAATCCCAATACACGCGGAAACGGCTCATCTTTCCCACAAAAGTCTTTACTTCTCCCATCGTCTCTTTTAAGCTCTTTACGCTTTCCTGCACATCCTCCTTCATCTGCGGGTCTTTAATCAAACTGCCGATCACCCCTTCTCCCTGCTCTAAACTCGTCATCAAAGAATCCGCCTTCGCCATTAAATCATTAAGCTTTGCGGAAGCCACATCCAAGTTCTGTACGGACCGCGAAAGATAAGGTTTCATCTGGGCCACCAACTGGTTTAAATTAGCCGACAATTGACGTACTTCATTCATCGTTTGATTGAGCTTTTCCCCAAACTTTCCCTGATTATTCACACTGTCTACAAACTGTTTAATACTGTTCATGGTCTGACTAATCATCACATCCATCGGCATCTCATCCGTCCCACGCACAAAAGAACCCGGCTTCAATACCCCCGCCTCGGGAGTTCCTTGTTCTATTTTCAGGTATTTGGTACCGATAATTCCCGTCATTACCACGCTAAAACGGGCATTGCGGAAAATTTGTACGCCCTCATGTATTTCCGCTTCTACCACCGCTTGCCCCTTTTCAATACGAATATGCTTTACGCGCCCCACTTCTACGCCCGAAAGTTTAACCGGCGCCTTAACCGGTAATCCGGAAACATCCGCAAAACTGATGTTTAAATCGTAAGAACGGGTAACGGATAATCCCCCCAAAAAATAAAGTGAAAATCCAAAAACAATAAGCCCTGCTACAGTAAAAATACCTAATTTGGTTTCTGGTTTCATACCATTAATCCTTTGTTAAAATAAAAATTTATAGCCTGTCCTAATCAAAAATTAATCTTTCATCAATTTCATTTGTATCGGCCCGTGACTGCTTCCATCCACAAATTGTTTCACATACGGATTCTTTGTGCGCCTAAATTCTTCAGGCGTACCATACATCAAAATCTTGCCTTCATATAAAAACGCAATATAGTCGGCAATTTTAAAAGCGGACCGCATGTCATGCGTAATCACAACAGACGTAACCCCCAGTTTTGCTTTCAAATCCATAATCAAATCGCTGATAATATCCGACATAATCGGATCCAATCCCGTCGTCGGTTCATCATAAAGAATCACTTGCGGTTCCACCGCCAACACGCGGGCCAGCGATACGCGTTTCTTCATCCCTCCGGAAAGCTCGCTGGGGTTGAGTCTGGCTACCTCTTCCTGCAATCCCACCAAAGACAACTTTTCTTTAATTACGGCGGGATATTCTTTTTCCGGCGTATCGGTTAAATATTTCAATCCGAAAGTAACATTTTCTCCCACAGTCATCGAGTCAAACAACGCTCCTTCCTGAAACAAGTATCCAAACCGCCGCCGCAAGGCCGCCAATTTGATTTCACTGTGGATTTTCGTAATATCCTTTCCTCCCACCAAAATTTGTCCGCCCGTTGCTTCCTCCAACCCGATCAAACACTTAATCAACGTGCTTTTACCCGAACCGGATCCGCCCAAAATACAGGTGGTTTTCCCCTCCTCTATTTTGAGATTGACGTCTTTTAAGAC
The DNA here is from genome assembly GCA_944325055.1 of uncultured Elusimicrobiales bacterium. Classification (GTDB taxonomy): domain Bacteria; phylum Elusimicrobiota; class Elusimicrobia; order Elusimicrobiales; family Elusimicrobiaceae; genus Avelusimicrobium. The sequence continues at coordinate 33,188 of CALUYP010000067.1, forward strand.
CTGTTTGGTTCCAAAGCTTTTTTTAAGCCCGATGATTTCAATCATATTAAATTCCAAACGCCGTTAAAATAGCGGTCAAAAAGTAATCCAGCACTAAAATCAGCACAATCGTGGTTACAACCGCTCCGGTGGTAGATTTTCCTACCCCCTCCGCTCCGCCCCGGGTGCTGATCCCTTTATAACAACACACAGTCGCCACCATAAATGCAAAAACGAAAGTCTTTATAAACCCGTGCATAAAATCGCGCACGCCCATAAAAGAAGTAATATCGGTTACATACACCTCTCCCGGAATACCCAACGCATACACCGCCACCAAATAGCCGCCCAATACGCCAAATAAATTAGAAAATAAAGTCAAAATAGGCATCGTAAGCAGGAAACCAAACATACGCGGAATCACCAAATAACGGACTGGATTGGTTCCCAAAGTATATAGAGCGTCAATTTGCTCTGTAACCGCCATCGTTCCGATCTGGGCCGTCACGGCGGCGCCGGCACGGCCGGAAACCACCACACTGGTCAGTACCGGCCCCAATTCCCGAATTAACGAAAAGGTCACAATCGTCCCCACAAAAATCGGCTCTCCGAAAATATCCCCTATCGTATTTCCCGCTTGGAGCGCCAGCACCATCCCGGTAAATAAGCTGGTCAAAGCCGTTACCCCTAAAGATTCCACCCCTATCGTAACGCTTTGATCCACCGCCTGGCGGAACTCAAAACGGGAATGCGTCAGCCAAAACAAGCTGGAGCGGACCATTTGGGCGGCCCCGCCTATTTGGTTGAACAAATTCGTCATATAGGTTCCAATTGCGGTAAACATTATTCTCTATATATCCTCGGTACACGCGGCATAAGAAGAGTGGATAATTCGTAGTCAATCGTTCCAGCCTGTTGGGCAAGTTCCTGAAAAGTAATCTCCTCATCCCCCTGCCTTCCTACCATAACGGCTTCATCCCCTACCGCCACGAACCCGGCATGGGAAATATCCACCATCAACATATCCATCGTTACATTTCCCAGTACCCGGCACCGCGTGCCGCGGATTAAAATTTCAGCCTTATTGGACAAAGCCCGCAAATAACCGTCCCCGTAACCGACAGGCAGCGTGGCCACTTTCATGGCACGCGGCGCAATAAAACTGCGGTTGTAACTGATGCTTGCTCCCGCAGGAACATCTTTTACATATACCACCCGCGTTTTAAACGACAATATCGGTTCAAATCCTTTTTCCAAACCAAACGCACTGTGTCCCGTACGCACCATATCGTAGTGAACATCCGGACGGGCTATAATCGCCGATGATGCCGCCACATGACAGTGATTAATATGAATTCCCTGCAGCTTAACATTCGTCAGCGTATCGCGGTAATAACCGATTTGTTCTTCCGTATACGCGGGGTCCGCTTCCACGCTGGACAAATGCGTATACAATCCATCCAATACTACATGCGGATTCTGTGCTAAGAACTGAATTACATTCACCACTCCGCCACGCCGAGTTCCAATACGCCCCATTCCCGTATCCTGTTTTACATGGCAGAATGCTTTTTTACCCAACTTTTCAGCCATTTCGCTTACGGCTTTGGCGGCATCCAAACTGGCAATGGTAATCGCCAAATTGTTTTCAATGGCACACTCAAACGCTTCAAATGGATAAATACTCCCCAACACTAAAATCGGCAGGGTAACGCCTGCCTGCCTCAATGCGATCCCTTCTTCTACGGAAGCGGTGCCAAAAAAATCGCTTAACCGGTTTCTTTCCAAAAAAAGCCCCAGTCTTTCCGCCCCGTGTCCATAAGCATTGGCTTTTAATACGGTCAATACCTTTACGCCGGTTCCCGCCTGTTCATGTACTTTACGCATATTGCGGGCCAGTTTCCTTAAATCCACCTCAGCAATTGTAGGACGCAAAATAGGAATGGTCATATAAAGCTACTCCGGCAGCGTCAGCATGGTGTTGCCGCTGCTATGCTGCGTCTGTTCCATATGTTCCGGCGCGGGATTGGTAAACAACGCATATTCGCCAAAAAAAGCCAAATCTATATCGCCCACCGGTCCGTTACGCTGCTTGGCGATAATCAGCGTGGCCTTATTTTTAAGAGATTCATCATCCCGTTTATAATACGCTTCGCGGTGAATCAACGCCACCACATCGGCGTCTTGTTCAATAGAACCCGATTCGCGCAAATCCGAAAGCTGCGGCTTATTATCGGTACGGGCCTTATCTTCGTTTTTGCGGCTCAGCTGAGAAAGAGCCAACACCGGTACATTGAGCGTACGGGCCAAATCCTTCAGCATACGTGAAATTTCGGACACTTCCTGCTGGCGGCTTTCGGTACGCCTTTCACCGCCGCGGATTAATTGCAAATAATCAATGATAATCAATCCCAGTTCTTTGCCCTGCTTTTTTAATTCCGTAGCCAACCGTCGCGAACGCATACGCAACTCGGTAATGGAAATACCGGACGTATCATCAATATACATCGGCGCCGCCGCCAAACGGCCCAATTCACGCGTCAAATCGGACCATTTACGCTGTTCATAATATCCAGTGCGCAATTTATAAATCTCCACCATCGCCGAAGCGCCCAGCATACGTTCGAAAATAATATGCCTTCCCATTTCTAACGAAAAAAACGCCACCGGAATTTTACATTCTACACACGCATGATGCGCGATGTTTAAGGCAAGAGCCGTTTTTCCTTGGCTGGGTCGCGCGCCCAAAATAATCAGGTCAGACTTGCGCAACCCGCCGGTTTTACGGTCAAATTCATCCAGCCCGGTCGGCACGCCTTGGATAGCGCTTTTATTGCGGACGGCTTTCTCCAATATCTCAATGACCTCTGGCGCCAGTTCTTTGGCGGAAATAAAACCCGAAAGTTTTTGCTTTTGACTCAGTTTATAAATTTGGTCCGCCGCTTCATCAATTAGAATTTGGGGATCGTCCTCTTCTTCCTTATAACACCGCTGGACCAGCCCGGTAGCCGTACGGATTAAATCCCGCACCACAAATTTTTTATAGACGATTTCGGCATAATGCCGCACATGGGCTGCCGTAGAAACTTTATCTACCAGTTGCGTCAAATACAACTCTCCACCCAATTGCGCCAGCTGATGCGTTTTCTTCAATTCCTCGCTTACTGTAATAATATCCACCGCTTGGTTACGGTCGGCCAAGGCTTTGATGGCAGTAAAAATCTTTTGATGCGCCTCTTTATAAAAATGTTCGGGTTTTAAAATTTCCAGCGCTTCCGTGACGGCGTCCGCTTCCAATAACATCGAACCCAGCACCGCCATCTCCGCATCAATCGCTTGGGGAGGAATCCGTTCTTCTAGTACCTTGTTTGCCATAAAACCTCTTAACCTTGAAAAATCAACAAAACCGCGCGTCTTCACTAAACAGCGAAAACGTTCTTTATTTTTATTGTAGCAATTTAGTAAACGAAAATGTTTTCTCAATCTGGAAAAGCCCCAACCTGCAATTGCAGGTTGGGGCTTTCACTTAACAAAACGCAATATATGGGGAATTATTTCGCTTCGGCTTTTTCTTCCGGCTTGGCATCGGCGATTTTTTCTTCCACCGCGGTCAAGGGGTTAATCTGCACTTTAATGGTAGCCGTAACGGTCGGTTTCAAATAAATACCCACTTCCGTTTCACCCAAAGCTTTAATCGGCATATTAAGCTCAATCGCGTCCTTGGAGATATTATGGCCCAAGGCGTTCAAAGCTTTGTAAATATCGGCCTTGTTGACGGAACCGAATACCACGCCGTCGCTGTTGACGGTCTTGGTAAAAGGAAGCACTACGCCGGCCAATTTTTCAGCGATGGCGCGGGCTTCAGCGAGTTCCGCTTCAATGCGTTTGGCGCGTCTTTCGGCGCCAAGCTGCCAGTTCTTAATCGCACCTTCTGTGGCCAGCTCCGCCAAGCGATGCGGAATTAAGAAATTGCGGGCATAGCCGGGCTTTACCTCTACGATACTGCCCACCATCCCTAAGTTCTTTACATTCTGTTTCAAAATAACTTTCATTTCCAATCCTCCGGCTTATTTCTTGGGCAACGAGTACGGCAAAATCGCCAAGTTGCGGTCGCGTTTGATCGCTTTGGTAATTTGGCGCTGGTGTTTGGCGCAGGTGCCGGTGATTCTTCTGGAAAGAATTTTGCCGCTTTCCATGGTGAACGATTTCACGAATTGAAAGTTTTTGTAATCGACATTATCGATTTTTTCCGCGCAGACTTTGCAGACTTTTCTTCTGCTTTCAAAGCGCTTTTTACCCATAAACGGACGCGCCGGTCTTTCCGCGCGGGCGGCCGGAGCGGCGGCAGAAGCCGCGGCTGGGGTTTGCGTATTTTTCATTTCTTCAGACATTTGTTATCTCTCTTTGGTTCCTGTTAAAAAGGCACGTCATCTTCCATCACATCGGTGGTGGGGATATCGTCCTTGGCGGCCGGGGAAACGTCTTGGTTATACGAACCCGCGGCGCCGGATTCCAATATTTGGATTCTCCGGGCGGTTACCTGCATGGATTTGCGGGTCTGTCCGGTATTTTTGTCGGTGTATTCGCTGCTGGTGAGGCGACCTTCCACTTGTACAGGGGTCCCTTTTTTCACCCGGTCTTTACACCGTTCGGCGGCAGCACCCCAAACCACTACGGGAACAAACACCGTGTCGTCCTTCCACTCGTTTGTGGTAGCATCCAAATATCTGCGGTTGACCGCAATAT
>CALUYP010000068.1 GCA_944325055.1 uncultured Elusimicrobiales bacterium
ATCCGATTTTGATGACGATTCCGCAGACCCGCAAAAACGTAAAGAGATTAACGAAAAAGCGCTTAAACAATGGCAAGAATACCTGCCTGCCGCCGTATCAGCCAGTTTCGGAAAATATCCCTATTTACGGGACTATTTTCCAAATATGCCCAAAGCCATTTATTACTCTTCCACCATACGACCGAGCCTAAAAAAGCCATTTATGATCAAACATATGAAGGAAGATCCTTCGGTAAAAATTTTTATGATTGACGAATATACTTGGTACCCTTCAGGAGCTGCTAATGAACCCTAATTTTACGCGAGAACAAGCCCTTTCTTTACTAAAAAAATACAACAAAGAATCGTTTCATATTCTGCACGCTTTGACGGTTGAGGCCGTAATGCGTTGGTACGCGGAACAACTGGGCTACGCCCAAGAAGCCGATTTTTGGGGGCTATGCGGTCTTTTACACGACGTAGATTTTGAACAGTTTCCACAGCAACATTGTAAAAAAGCGTCCGAATTATTAGCGGAAATTAATGCCGAACCGGAATTTGTACACGCCGTTTGCTGTCATGGATACGGTCTTGTAACCGACATCAAACCCGAACACGAAATGGAAAAAATCTTGTTCGCCGCCGATGAGCTTACCGGTCTTATCGGCGCGGCCGCCCGAATGCGGCCTTCTAAAAGCGTAAGCGATATGGAAGTATCCAGCCTTAAAAAGAAATTCAAAGATAAAAAATTTGCCGCAGGCTGCTCACGAGACGTAATTTCTCAAGGAGCAGAAATGCTGGGGTGGCCTTTGGAAACGCTTTTTGAAAAAACCATCGCCGCTATGCGTTTCTCGGAAGAAAGTGTTCGGAAAGAAGCGGAATCGCTTGGATAATTGCGGCAGAAGCCGTTTTGTCTTCTTCTTTGGCAAACTAGGCGCCCCGTTTATAAAAGGGGCGCCTAGTTTAAAAACGATTCTTACCACTTCATTGCTTGCTCTAATTGGGCAAAAAAATCACCGGCTTTTTGGGGAAAATACAAATCCGTTACCGAACCCGTAAAGGCCGAAGGAAGAGGATTCACTTCAATGATTTTGGCCCCAAACTGCTTGGATACAAGCGGCAGACTGCACGCCGGCATGACCTGTCCTGCCGTGCCTACAATAATCATTACATCCGCATTCTGCGCCATTTCCAAGGATTTTTCATAGGCCAAGGGGGGAATACCTTCCCCATAAAACACAAAATCAGGCTTCAGCACGCCTCCGCAGCAACAAACAGGCGGTTCTGCCTCCAAGTTTACCTCCGCCAACTTGTATTTCCGTGCGCAATTGACGCAAGAAAGCGTATGGATCGTACCGTGAAATTCCTGTACATTTTTGGAGCCGGCCCGTTGATGAAGGCCATCTATATTTTGGGTAATTACCCCTTTTACAAAGCCTTTTTCTTCCAAACGGGCAATCACTTCATGCGCTTTGTTGGGAAAAGCATCGTGCATATCGGTAAAGAAAATTTTTTTCATTTCCCGCCAAGATTCCGTCGGATTTGTTTGAAAAAAGTGAATCTCAATGTATTTGGGATCATATTGGTTCCACAAGCCTCCCTGCCCGGTAAAGGGGGCAATCCCGCTTTCCACGCTGACGCCTGCACCGGTAAATACTACGCCATAAGAGGCATTTTTGATCAGTTTTACTGCTTCTTTGAGTTCTTGCTTCATAGGGGTATTGTATAATATTCTAACCTAAAAAAAGACTTGCTTCGGCTGATTCTCTTTGATAGAGTAAGTATTGGAGAATAATTCATGACAGATACCAAACCAACCCTTAAACGCTATCTTTATAACATACTGCAGTTTAATAACCACAGCAAAGTCACTACGGTGCTCAATACATTAATCATTACCCTGATTTTACTCAGTGTGCCGGTAGATGTACTGGAAAGCGTGAAAGACGTTCACCCGGCACTAAAAAGGTGGGTTTATCACGTAGATTTTGCCATGAGCCTTATTTTCGCTTTGGAATACGCCTTGCGTCTCATCACTTGTACGGAAGATCCGCGTTTTAAACGTCCCATCGTTGGACGCTTAAAATATATGTGTACTCCTTTAATGCTTATCGACCTATTTGCCATTTCACCTTTCTATATCTTAGGGACAGGGCTCGTACGTATGTTACGCGTATTCCGGATTCTGATGCTGATGCGCTACACGAATGCAATTCAGCTAATGAATACGGTCGTAAGCGAAAAGAAAAGCGAGCTGGGCATTTGCGGAGCCTTTTTATTAATGCTATGGGTATGGAGTTCCTTTATGATTTTTCGGGTGGAACACGCCGCCCAACCGGAAGTATTTCGGGATATGCTAGACGCCATGTGGTGGTCGGCGGAAACGTTTACGACGTTAGGATACGGGGATATCGTACCTATTACTCTGTTTGGAAGGCTGATTACGATTATCACGGTAGCGATGGGCCTTGTATTATTTGCCATTACCACCGCGGTATTAACGGCAGGAATCGTACAGGAAATCCAAAAATTTGAACGCAAAAAACAAAGCCCGCCTGAAATATAACTTTAGAATTCGTTTTACAGACATCAAAACAGCCCGCGCCTTTTATAACGCGGGCTGTGTATAGAAAAACCTTTTTTAGAACAAGAACCCAATCATCAACGAAGCTGCGGCAGAATCCGGCACACTGGTGCCATCTACATCGGTGGTACCGTCGCTGATAGCACCGGCCAACTCAATATGAAAATGCATCATATTAAGCCCTAATCCAGCCGTATAATACGGAGACACCGCTGAACTGGCTAAATTTTTATTATATCCTAAGCGCAGCGGAATATTAAAAGAAGGACGGTTTAACAGATTAATTTCTACACCCACCGCCAACTGGCGCGATTTAATGCTGTCTAATAAAGTATCATTTTCCGTTAAATCCACATCGGCTGCCAGCGTCATAAACGAGAAAGGATTGACCGCCGCGCCCATACGTACTTGCGGGCGTAGTTGGTATTGATCCGTATTCCAATGGG
>CALUYP010000069.1 GCA_944325055.1 uncultured Elusimicrobiales bacterium
TTGCCGGATCCCGTCAGCCATTTGTCGGGCGGGGTGAAACAAATGGTGGCGCTGGCGTCTTCTTTGCTGCACGATCCCGAGCTTGTATTTTTGGATGAGCCGACGGCCGGCACTTCGCCCCAAACGCGTGCTTCTTTTTGGGCGCTACTCCGCCGCTTGGCCGAGCGCGGAAAAACCGTTTTTGTTACGACCCACTATATGGACGAAGCCGAATACTGCGGGCGGATTGCCTTAATGGAACGGGGAAAAATCGTGGCGATGGGTACGCCGGCGGAACTGAAAAAAGAGTTTTTTCCCGTTAAACCGCTGGAGCTTTCATTTACTAAACCCATTTTGCATGAAGTGCGTCTGGCGTTGGAAAATGCCGGAATCGCTTCAGCCGTATTCGGGGCTACTTTGCGGGTGCGCGCGCCTGAGCGGGCGGAGCTGGAGAGGCTGATCGCGCCGTTTCAAGACGGCGTGTCCATTCAAGAGGCCGAGCCGACCCTGGAAGACGTATTTTTGCAAGCGGTCAGCGGGAGGAAAGCCGTATGAATTTTTCCTGGCGCCGCGCGCGCAGCGTGGCCTTGAAAGAATATAAACATATTCTGCGCGATCCGTTTACTCTGCTCGTTACGCTGGTGCTGCCTCTCGTATTTGTGGGATTCTTTGGGTTTGTGATTGATTTGGATTACAAACATATGCGCGTGTATGTGCGTGACAATGACCAGACCAGCGTTTCGCGCCGATTTTTGCAAGAGGCGGCTTCTTCAGGCTACTTTGATTTGAAACCCATACACGGCCAGTTTCAGCTGGATCAGGCACTGGAACGTAACGACAGTCCGGCACTTTTGGTGATCCGCCGCGGCTTTGGAAAAAATATCCGCGCCGGCAACCCCGAAAATCCCGGAGAGATACAGCTTCTTTCCGACGGAACGGACAACGTACAGGCCAGCATTATGGGCAGTTATATGCAAGGCGTCATCCAAAAGGCCAACGCCGTTTTTGCCAAAGACAATCCCGACCTGGCTGCCGCGGCCGCCGGCGCGGGGGAGCGCATTCGCAGCCGGTTTTTATTCAACCCCGAACTTAACAGCCGTTGGTTTATCGTGCCGGCTCTAAGCACCATTATTATCGGGTTTTTGGCCATCGTGCTGACCGCGCTGACGGTGGCTAAAGAGTGGGAAAACGGTTCTATGGAACTATTGCTTTCCACGCCGGTGCGTCCGTCCGAAATAGTGGTGGGGAAACTGGTTCCCTATTTTCTATTAACATTTTTTGACGTATTGATTGTTTTTGTATTGGCGATTTATGTGTTTCAGATACCTTTTTTGGGAAATTTCCTGTTTTATATGGTGGCGTGTTGGGTGTATATCACAGGGGCGCTGGCGTTGGGGTTGGTGATTTCGGTGGTAACCCGTCAGCAGCAGGCGTCTATCCAGTTTGCGTTTGCTGTGGGGCTTTTGCCGTCGTTTATTTTTTCCGGGTTTATTTTTCCCATTGAAAATATGCCGGCTTTCTTTCAGTATTTTACGGCGTTGTTTCCCCAGCGGTGGTTTTTGCTCATCAGCCGTACGGTGTTTTTGAGCGACGCCGCCCCCGCCACCCTAGCCACTGCGCTGGGGGCGATTGTGGTGTTTGCCGGTGCGATGATTTTGCTGGCTGTCGAAAAATTCAAAACGGATGTGGAACCATGAAACTGCGCGCACGAACTTTAAAGGGCTTTTTTGTAAAAGAGATTATCCAGCGCGTACGCGATCCCAGAATGATTCTGGCTATTTTCTTTATCCCCGTGGTGCAAACCATTATGTTTGGGCTGGCCCTTACCAGCGAAGTAAAAAACATCAAATTTGTGGTGGTTTCCAAGCCGGGTAAAATAGCCCAGGAATTGGAAGCCCGGGCGTTGGGGTCGGGCTGGTTTACGAAAGTGCCGGACGTAAACGGCGCACAGGTGGCGGATCCGGAAGAACTGGTGGCTTCTCACAAGGCCGAAGCCGTATTGGTCGCGCCCCCCGAGGGATTTGAAAAAGCCTTGGAGAGCGGTGCTGCGCCCATACAGCTGCTTTTAAACGCCACCAATGCCCAGCGCGCCCAGCAGGTAAACGGGTATATCCAGCAAATTGTGGCCGAGGTGGCTCGGGATAACGGCTATGACCTGTCGGGCGGACTGATTGACCTGGATATGCGCGTGTTGTTTAACCACTATATGGACACTACTTCGTTTATGATTCCGGCGCTGTTGGTGATGTCCACCTTCATCGTACTGCTGGTGGTGGGTGGGATGGCTTTAGCGAAAGAGAAAGAAACGGGTACGATGGAAAAATTAATTGTTTCACCTTGCAGCGTGGAAGAAATTATGGTGGGCAAAACATTGCCTTATTTTGTCATTGGGCTGTGTATTGTGGGGTTAATTTTATTTATCGGGGTGGTAGGATTCGGTATTCCGTTTCGGGGGGATTTGTGGCAGATTGCGGTCAATGCGATCTTGTTTGCCGTGTCCGCGCTGGCGTGTGCGCTTCTTATTAGTACCGTAGTCAATACCCAACAGCAAGCAATGATGGCCAGCGCGCTTTTTTTAATGCCGGCGATTTTGCTTTCGGGAGTATTTTTCCCGGTGGCGAATATTCCGCCGCTGTTTCGCTGGCTGTGTTATTTGAATCCGATGATGTATTCAGTAGTCAATTTCCGTGCGATTATCCTCAAAGGGGGGGATGCCGCCTTCTTTTGGCAAAATTGCTGTTGGCTGGCGGTTATTTCCGTCGTATTGTGCGCGGCGGCTTATAAAAATTTCAAATCTAAGCTCAACTAAGCTAAACGGTTTGATTTGTTGAGAGGACAAAAGCTGTTGCGCATGCGTGCAGGAAACGGGATAAATTAGTAAAATAATTAAGTATGGAAGTCATTGTATTTTTACCCATTTTGTTTTTCTCTATTGTCTTACATGAGTTCGCACACGGACTGGCGGCCTATCGCATGGGAGATGATACGGCCTATTTAAGCGGTAGGCTGACCCTTAATCCGCTCCACCATATAGACCCGATTGGCACGCTGGCGGTGCCGGCTTTCTGCTGGCTGATCGGGATGCCGCTTTTCGGTTGGGCTAAGCCTGTGCCGATTAATCCGCTGCGGCTTCCTTCTCCGAGACGAGATATGGGTAAAGTCGCTTTTGCGGGACCGGCGGCTAATTTGCTGTTGGCCGTGCTATGCGTGCTGGTCATGAAAATATTTCTCCTTTCCCAGTCTTTTTTCTCCGCGCGCGCGTTAGAGCAAATTTTCGTATTTTTGCAGTATGCAATGTTTATCAACATCTTTTTAGCGGTATTTAATTTGATGCCGATTCCGCCTTTGGATGGGGGACGGATTGTCACGGCTATTTTGCCGATGCGCACCGCGCTGGCGTATGACGGATTTTTCGGACGGTATGGTATGTTTGTGGTGCTGGCGCTTATCCTGACGGGAGCCGTGAAATACTTTCTCTTGCCTCCCACCCTGTTGCTGGTGGGGATATTTTCCAAGTTTTTAATGTAGAGGTATCTATGCCAACTGATAAAATCGTGCTTTCCGGTATGCGCCCGACGGGCAAACTCCATTTAGGCAATTTCCACGGAGCGCTTAAAAACTGGGTGGCTCTGCAAGATAAATATAATTGTTATTTTTTTGTAGCGGACCTGCATTCTCTTACCACCGCTTATGAACACACCGAAAATCTGGCTGAAAACAGCCGTAATATGTTGGTGGATTGGCTGACAGCCGGGTTGGATCCTAAAAAATGTACCATTTTCATCCAATCGGACGTGCCCCAAGTCAGCGAACTCAACACCTTGCTGGGGATGATTACCCCCTTGGGATGGCTGCTTAGAAATCCGACGTATAAAGAGCAAATTCAAGAACTTTTGAAACAAAAATACGCCGGTCAGCTGGACGAAAAATCTTTGGGCGAAAAAATTAACTCGATAGCCGGAGACGAAGATATTTCTTCTTTTGGCTTTTTGGGTTATCCCGTACTGATGGCAACGGATATTCTCATCCAGCAGGCTTCGTATGTGCCTGTGGGTAAAGACCAAACCGCCCACTTGGAAATTGCGCGCGATCTGTCGCGCCGGTTTGCCGAAATTTACGGGGTGGAAGTGTTCACCGAACCTGCGCCGCTCTATACCAACGTGGCGCGCGTGCCGGGAATTGACGGACGGAAAATGTCCAAGTCGTACAACAACGCGATTAGCTTGGGCGAAGATTTAGATTCCGTACGCAGGAAAGTAATGGCGATGTTTACCGATCCCAATAAGAAAAAAGCCAACGATCCTGCCAATCCCGACGGGTGTGTGGTCTATGCTTTTCATCAGATTTACAATCCCAACGCCGCCAAACGCTGCGAGGAATGCAAGGCGGGCGCGCTGGGCTGTGTGGCGTGCAAGAAAGAGTTGTTTGCCTTAATGGAGCCGGAATTAAAAGCATTTTCCGAGCGGCGCAAAACGTTTGAAAACGATGACGCCTTATTGGAAAAAATCGTGGCCGAAGGTAAAGAACGCGCCCAAGCCAATGCCGCCAAAACGCTGACGGCCGTTAAAAAAGCGATGAGGGTGATCCGATAATATGCTTGCTCCCGCGCCGATCAATGTCCATATCAACGTCTTTGAAGGTCCGATGGACCTTCTCTTGCATTTGATTAAAAAAGACAATCTGGACATTTGCGACATCAACATTGCGGAGATTACCAAGCAGTATTTAGATTATTTAAACGTCATGAAGGAGCTGAACTTGGAAGTGGCGGGCGAATTTTTGGTTATGGCCAGTACGCTCATGCAAATTAAAGCCAAGACGCTGCTTCCTTCTCAAGCGCCGACTACCGAAGATGAAGGCCCCAACCCTGTAAAAGAGCTGGTAGCCAAGCTGGTGGAATACCAAAAATACAAAGAAGCCAGCAAATTTTTGGAACAGAAGTTTGAAGAAAACAAAGACAATTTTTACCGCTCCGCTCCGATGTTTGACGATGGCGAAAAAATCATCAATCTGCAAATGTTTGATTTGCTTTCCGCCGTTAAACGCGCTTTCGACCGTTTGGATGAGCGCAAGCGCATTGAGCTTTTAAAGGTGGAAGAATTTCCCATAGAAATGAAAATGGAGAAAGTGGTGGATATGCTCAAACACCGCGAGTGGGTGCTGTTAGACGATATCTTCGTAGGCGAAACCAAGAAGCGCGGTATTATTACGTGTTTTATGGCGCTCTTGGAGCTGATGAAAATCAAAAAACTTATCGCCCGCCAAGATGAAAAGCTGGGCCAGATTCGGATTTATTTAAATCCGGAAAACAAAGACAAAGATTTTAAAACCTTAATGCACGGCGAAGAAAAATAAACGCCTCGGAGGATTTTGATATGCAAACCGAAGAAACGCTTCAAGAAACCGAAAACGCTGTTCCTGCCGCTTCGCAGGAAGCTTCTTCCTCCGGCGTCGCTTCGCCGGAAACGGTTGTTGCAAAAGCACCCCAGCCAAACGAACAAGCCGCTTCTGAGGACGCGCAAGCCACTGGGCAGACGGCCGATGTTCAGCCCATTCAAAGCGATACCCCGGCCCAGCCTGCCGATCAGGCCGCACAACCGGCCGATGCTTCGGAAGAACCTTTTGAACTGGTGCCTACGAGCGAATTTAAACAGATCGTAGAAACGCTTTTGTTTATTACCGACCGTCCGCTTAAACCCAGCCGCATTGCCGACGTGATTGACGGCGTAGATGCGCGGCGCGTGCGCGAGATGATTTTGGAAATTAAAGACGACTATATCCGCCGCAACAGCGCCGTACAAGTGGTGGAGCTGGGCGGCGGTTTTCAAATGTCCACCAAACCCGAATACGGCCGCTGGGTGCGCCGGTTATATAACGAAAAAATGACCGCCAAGCTTTCCAACGCCGCGTTGGAAACTTTGGCGATTGTGGCCTACAAACAGCCCATTACCCGGGCGGAAATGGAAGCCATCCGCGGGGTGGACGTGGCTGGGCCGCTCGAGCGGTTATTGGAGCGTTCTTTAGTACGCGTAGTCGGCAAAAAAGACACCGTGGGCCGTCCGATGGTTTATGGCACTACCGACGAATTCTTGCGGATGTTTGGCCTGAATAAAATTTCTGACTTGCCCGACTTGCAGGTATTTGCCGCCAAATCTTTGCGTGAAAAGCAAGAAGAATTGCCTTTTGACGAACCCTTGCCGCCGCTCGCAGAGCCGGCTATTATTCCGGTGGAAGAACTGGAAGGCGAAGAACGTTTGGAAGCGATGGGTTCCGCTCCCGATCCGTTCTTTACGCGCAACAGCTATAATAAAGGCGATTTCTTCGGGCAGGAAACTCAAACGGAGAATGCCTTCGCCCAAACGGAGCAAGTCCCCGCGCCCGAAGCGTCCGCGGAAGCAGGAGAGCCGTCCGCCGAAGACCAGAAACACCAGCCTGCCGAAGTTCCCGCACAGGAAATTGCGGACACGGCAACGGAACCGATCAACGCGCCGCAGACGCAGGCGTCTGCGGATATTGCCGCAACTCAATCCGAAGTACCCCAGGAGGAAAAATAAATGAATATCGTTTTGGCCGCCAGCGAGGCGTTTCCATTTTGCAAGACCGGCGGATTGGCCGATGTAGTCGGTGCGCTCTGCCAGCAGTTTGCGATGCGCAAAGGAAATAAAGTGCTTTTGTTCCTGCCGCATTACCGCAATATCGTGCGCGTTTCTTCCTTAAAAGTCGTACCGGGCGTGTATTTAATTCCGATCGGGGACCGGATTGAACAAGTTTCGCTTTCTTATATTAACTGGGGCAATGTGCTGGTATTCTTTGTGGGAAGCCGCAAGTATTTTGACCGTCCGGAACTTTACCGCACCAAAACGGGCGAATTCCCGGATAACGACGAACGGTTTATTCTCTTTAGCCGAGCCGTGCTGGAAGGATGCAAATTTATCGGTTTCCGCCCTGATATTATTCACTGTCACGATTGGCAGACCGGGCTTATCCCCGCATATTTAAAAACGGTTTATAAATTGGACGCTTTCTATACCCGTACGCGCAGTTTATATACCATCCATAATATTGCCTACCAAGGCCATTTTCCTTATTCTTCTTTTAAAAAAGCGGGATTTCATCCGGTGGATTATACGCCGGAAAAATTTGAATATTATGGCGGAATCAGCTTTTTGAAGAGCGGGATCGTGTTTGCCGATAATATCAATACGGTCAGCCCTAATTACGCTCGGGAAGTACAGAGCGATCCTGCAATGGGGTTTGGGCTGGAGGGATTGCTGCGGTACCGCAGTAAAAATTTTTATGGGATCGTCAACGGAATTGATACCGAAGTATGGGATCCCGAAATTGATCCCGTGCTGCCCATAGGTTATGACGCCGCTGAAGCCGTAAAAGGCAAACTGGCGGCGAAATTGGCTTTACAGCAACAATGTAAACTTTCGCAAGATCCGGATAAACCGCTTATTGGTATTGTTTCGCGGTTGGATTATCAAAAAGGGTTGGATATTGTTGTGGATTTAATAGGGCGTTTAAAAGACAGAGTTCAATTTGTCGTGTTGGGCATGGGGGATCCTATGTTGGAGAAAGCATACCAAAGTTTGGCGCGCAATAATCCGGCTTCGGTCAGTTATAATGGACGATTGGATGAAGATTTGGCGCACCGCATTTATGCCGGGGCGGATATGTTTTTGATGCCTTCGCGCTTTGAGCCGTGCGGACTGTCGCAGCTGATTGCGATGAAATATGGTACGCTTCCCGTAGTGTCGAAGGTGGGGGGATTGGTGGATACGGTCAAAGGATACCAACCCGGAAAAGAGGACAGCGCCACCGGTTTCTTTATTGATAATTTTACGGAAAAAGGTATTTTAGACGCCGTAGAAGGTGCGCTTAGCGTGTTTAACGATCGGAAACTGTGGAACCGCTTGGTGCGTAATGCCATGCGGCAGGATTTATCGTGGGATAAATCGGCCCAGGATTATTTGGAACTTTATAAAAGAACAGTTGCTTAGGAGATATGAAATGAGTCGATTGCGAGGGCTGGCTTTAAGCTTGTTTGTATGTTTGTTGTTCACGGGAGCATTGTTTGCCGGTGACGTGAGGAACGTGATTTGGATTATCGGCGACGGAATGGGGCCGGAGGCAATGGGGTTTTTTATGCAGGGGGTACGCTATGCCGGATTAGAAGAGTACCCGGAAAAGGTATCCAACCTGGAAATTTTAATGAACAACGGGGAATGGGGGCTGTTTTTCAACAATACATATGACACGTTGGTAACCGATTCGGCTGCTTCGGCTACTCAAATGGCTACGGGAAAGATGTCCCGCCCGGAATTTATCGGGTTGGATTATAACAGTCAGCCGGCGGAGACATTGTTGGAACTGGCCCGTAAAGAAGGCAAGGCGGTGGGGGTTATTACCGATACATATGTAGCGGATGCCACGCCGGCCGGATTTACGGCCCATGCACAAAACCGCAACCAAAAAATGGAAATCGCGCGGCAGATTGTGGATTTTGCGCCGGAAGTAGTGATGGGCGGCGGTTTAAAATATTTTACGACGGGAGAAAATAAAAAACTGTTGCGCCAGGCCAAGAAAAAAGGATATCGGGTGGCGCTGGATAAAAAAGATATGGCCGCCATTAAATCTGGTAAAATTTTAGGGTTGTTTGCGAAAGAATCAATCCCGATGTCTTTGGAATTGGATCAATATCCCAAAATCCCTACGCTTACCGAACAAACCCAAAAAGCGGTGGAATTGCTAAGCAAGAATGAAAATGGATTTGTGCTTATCGTGGAAGCGGGAAAAATTGATTGGGCCGGACATGCAAATGATGCGGGTGCGTGGTTTCATGAAATGAAAGCATTGGACGATTTGTTGGGATATGTCAAGGGGTACGCCGATAAAAATGGACAGACACTGGTGTATCTCAATGCCGACCACGATACCGGGCTGGGGGCTTTTACCTACCGTCACTTGGGCAAAGAAAAAGCTATGAAGAAAACCGCCCAAGGGGAAGTGCTGTACGGCGGAGATGTAGATTACGCTTCTTTTGAGACGTTCCGCCAATTCGCCAAGCAGAAAAAGAGTCTTTATAATCTGGAACTGGAACTGAAAAAGATGCCGGCGGCCCAGCTGACGCCGGAATACTTGCAGAAACGTTTAACCGAGGCGATGGGTTTTGAAGTGGATATTGCCCAGTTTGAAAATTTGACCGACGTAAGCGGTTTGTTTAAACAACTGAATGAATCCCGCGGATTGGTGTGGGCTACTCCAAGTCATTCTTCGTTGCCGGTTTTAAGCGTAGCGTACGGACAGCAAGCCAACGCTTTTACGGGAGTGTATCATAATACGGATATCTTGTCTCGTATGGGAGCGGTCTTGGGCTGGGGTGCAGAATGAAAGAGAAAGAATTAAAAGAGATGTTTGAAGGTAAACAAGAAACGGATTCCACGGCTCCCAAGCAGGTGTTTCGGCTGCACCGAAGGCTGTTTCTTTTAGTGTTTGCCGTAGCGGTATTGATGCAAAGCGTGGTATTTGTAGATATGCGGCTGGGGAGTTATTATAAGGAGCTTAATGACAGTTTTAAGGTTCTTCTGACCGTTGACGGAGCTGTTTCCAACGAGGAGTTGGAGCAAACGGGAGAATCGTTAAACCAAAAGGCCGATATCGCTTCGGTGCGGCTCTTTTCTCCGGAGGATGCGTTGGCGGCGGTAGAACGTCAAAATCCGCAGCTGACGGAAGCGCTTTTATTGATGGGGAAAAACAAAATGCCGGCCTATTTTGAACTGAAATTAAATTATAAAGCGATTAATAATATTCGTCCTTTTGTGGATAATTTGGCGGCAGAATATCCTAAGCTGGAACCGCATTACAATGCCGATCACGCCCGTTTATTATTCTATACGGGGTTGTGTTCCAAACTGTTAAATTTAGCGGTTATTTTTTCCTTATTGCTGTTTTTTGCATTTATGTTTTTGGTGGAGGCGTTTCCTTCCAACCAGCGTCGCGCGCATTATTTGGGCGGTGCGGTTTCGGGTATATTGGCGGGTGCAGCCTCGTGCCTATTTTTTGCCGTGTTGGTGTATCCGACGGGTTTTTTAGCGGCGGCTGTTTCGCAGTTTACTACGCCCGGCAGACAGCTTTTGATGCTGGCGTTTTGCGGGCTTTTTGGATGGACATTGTCTAAATGGCAAAAATTTTAAGCGTTTTGTTGGCTCTCGTGTTTTGCGCTTCGCCGCTGTTTTGCGACGAGGCTGCCGACCGTAAACGCGAAATAGAAAAACTGAAGAACGAAGCCGCACAAAAAGAGCGCGAACTTAAAAGATACCGGGAACAGGAAAAAAAGATTTCTAAAGAAATTTCCGCTTTGGAGAGCAAAAAAGCGCAGGCCGAGCGGCTGAAAAACAAAGTGGAATCGGATATTTCCTACGTAGAACAGAATTTGTTGTCTATTGAAGATAAACGCGCCGCACTGGAACGCAGTATGCCCATGTGGCAGGGGGTGGTGGAAGAGGAATTGAAAAATTATTATTTTACGCCTTCCTGCCCTTATTGTCCCGCAGGATACAGTTTGGAACAGGAAATTTTTATAAACCGTATGCTGACGCATAAAGCCGCTTTTGCCGCGGAACTCAAGAAGGAAAACACCGAAGCCAAAAAGCGGATTCATTCGTTTGAAGAACGTAACAAGAAGCTTTTGGCTCAAAGCTCTCAAATCCAAAAGGAACAGGCTGTTATTTCACAATCGTTTAACAAGAAGAAAAAAGATTTGGACGTTACCAAGCGCAAAGTGGCGGCCGTGAGGAAAGAAATCAACGAGTTGAATAAATCGGCGGAAGAGTTAAACCGCCTGTTGGCTTCGTTCGAGCGCCAGCGCAAAGCGGCGGCCGCGAAAAAAGCGGCTGCTTCTAAAACCGCGGCCAAATCATCCGGGCCGAAAATCGATGTGCCGAAGAAATCGCTTCCATGGCCGGTAAGCGGAAAAGTCATCAGCAAATTTGGCAAGGAATACCGGTCTGATTTAAATACATGGATTTTCCGCGACGGTATCAAAATAGCCGCCCAATCGGGCGTTCCGGTGCGTACGGTGGCGGAAGGAAGTATTATTTATGCAGGGCCTTTCCGGTCGTATGGAAACGTCGTGATTGCAGACCATGGAAAGGGATTCTTTAGTATTTATGGATTTTTACAGCAAATTAGCGTAAAGGTGGGAGATAAACTCCCGCAGCAGGGCGTGATTGGTACGGCCGGAAAGGATACGCAGGCTTCCTCCGGAACGGGACAGAGCGCCGTCTATTTTGAAATCCGCCAAGGAACCACTGCGGTGGATCCGTTAAATTGGCTGAAATAAGTGATGAAGAGGTTATTATGAAATCAAAGAAATTAAGCCGTTACGCTGTGTGGGCAGCGGTATTGTTTTTTGTGGGGACGCTTTTCCCGTACGCTTATGCCGCGGCGGATAACAGCTTAAAACAATTGCGCACTTTTGTGGATGTGCTTGAATTTGTAAAAGAAAATTATGTGGAAAAAACGGATACGGATAAATTGATTTCCGGCGCGATTAAAGGCGTGGTCAATGAATTGGATGATTTTTCACAATATTTGGATCCCAAAGATTATAAAGAATTAAAAAATGATACACGCGGCGATTTCGGCGGGTTGGGCATGCGCTTGCAGATGGTGGACGGGTTTGTTACGGTTATGACGCCTATGCCGGGAACTCCCGCTTTTAAAGCCGGTATTATGCCGGGTGACCGCATTGTGTTTGTGGACGATAAAGATTTGGAAGGCATGAGCTTGGAAGACGCGGTGCAACTGATGCGGGGGGAAGTGGGCAGCAAAGTAAAAATTACCGTCAGCCGAAAAAATGAAAAAGAACAATATGAAAATTTACCCGATTTCCATTTTAAACGCGAGAAAATCGTACCCGAAGTCGTTTACTACCGGATGCTTCCTGACGGAGTAGGGTATCTGTATATGGTCGATTTTTCAGGACACAGCACCGAGGAAGTAAAAAAGGCGTTGACCGATTTGCAGAAACAAGGAATGAACTCTTTGGTGTTGGATTTACGGTTTAATCCGGGCGGACTTTTAACCGGAGCGGTAGACATTGCTAAACTGTTTTTACAGCCTGATGAAATGATTGTATATACAAAAGGCCGCAAACAAGAGTATTATCAGGAATTTAAAACGGCTTCTGAGCCCGATTATCCCGATTTGCCTATGGCGGTGCTGGTGAACCAAGGATCCGCCAGCGCCAGCGAAATCGTAGCCGGCGCCTTACAGGATAATCACAGGGCCTTTGTAGTGGGGCAGCGCACTTTTGGAAAAGCAAGCGTACAACAGGTGCTTCCTCTTTCCGGCGGAGCAGGATTGCGTTTAACAATTGCCAAATATTATACGCCTTCCGGACGGCTTATCCAGCGCGATTACCGGGATAAATCCAAGGCCGAAGAAGGCGGTATTTTCCCGGACGTGGAAATTGTTGTTTCCGCGGAGGACGAAGCGAAAGTATTTATGCAATACAACAACATTGTCCATACGCCTGGAAAAGAAACTTCTAAAATAGAATTTACGGAAAAAGATCCGGTTTTGGATAAGGCCGTGGAAATTTTGACGGGTAAAATTTCCTTAGACCAAGCAAAAGAACAATCCCAAAAAGAAGCGCAAAAACGAAAAGAAGAAAAAGAAAATAAGAAAGTCAATTCATCGGAAAAAACTGCTGAAGCAAAGAAGAAGGATTCCGCCGCAGAAGTCAACTCGGATGCTGCCGTTCAAAAAGAGGGGGAGAAAAATTCCGCTGCGGAAAAAACCGGAAAGTAAGTTTATGAAAAAAGAGTTGATGATTTTGGGGATTGAATCTACTTGCGACGAAACCTCCGCCGCCCTATTGAAAGGGGGAAAGGAAATCGTTACCAATGTAGTCTATTCCCAAATTGAGGAACATAAAAAGTATCATGGTGTCGTGCCGGAGTTAGCCAGCCGTGCCCATGCTGCCAAAATTGCTACGGTTATTAACGAAGCATTGGGAACCAATCCGTTGGATTATGTAGCTTTTGCAAGCGGGCCGGGACTGCCCGGAGGACTGATGGTAGGCCGCGTGGCGGCGGAAACCCTTGCAAATCTTAAAAAAGTTCCTATACTAGGAGTGAACCACCTGGAGGGACACCTCTTTGCTTGCGATTTTGAAGGAAAGGAAGCAAAGAATCGGCTGCAGTTCCCCTTGGTGGCTTTGGTTGTTTCGGGGGGACACACCGAATTGTGGTATGTGAAAGGATATGGAGCGTATAAGGTGTTGGGGAAGACACGGGATGACGCGGCGGGTGAAGCTTTTGATAAGGTGGCCAAACTGTTAGGATTGGCTTATCCGGGGGGGCCGCAGGTTTCCAAGCAGGCGCTTTTGGGCCGGCGGGATGCGATCCATTTTCCCCGTCCGCTGATGCCGGGTACATGGGAATTTTCGTTTAGCGGTATTAAAACGGCAGTCAGTTATTATCTGCGCGATCATAAAGATTTCAGTATTCCCGATGTATGCGCCAGTTTTGAACAAGCTATGGTAGACACCTTGGTTACTAAAACTATTTTGGCGGCAAAAAAATATAAAGTACGCCATATTGCTGTGGGCGGTGGGGTGGCGGCCAATACGCTTTTGCGCGAACAAATGACCAAACAAGCGGAAACGGAGGGAATAACCGTTCATTTTGTGGAGCGGAAGTTATCGTCGGATAATGCCGCTATGATTGCTTTAGCTGCTTATAAAAAATTGGAACATGCCGAAAAAACGGGCAAACCAGTTAAAAAGAACATAGATATTAATCCCAATATGAAGGTACGCAGTTGGGAGTAGCTGGAGAGCAGAGATGATTTTGTGGGCTATGCCTGATTCGGGCGCTAAAACGAAAGAAGATTACGCCGCTTTTATTTCACTTTTTAAGAAAGAGAATCCTTCTATAGATTTAACGGTGCGTGTGTTTACGCGCAATGTACTTTGGCGTCGTATTTTTACCATCAAATATCCCACCCATGAAGAAGAAGTGCCGGATTTGATTCAAATTCCGCATTATTGGACGGCCCTTTTAGTGCGTGAAGGAGTGGCGGAAAATTTATCTCAATTGGATCCCGGTCTTTCTTTAGCCAACTGTTTAGTTCCTTTGAAACCTCATTGTTACCAGCCGGGGACAAAAGATATTTATTCTTATCCTTGGTGGTTTGATCTGAGCGCGCTTCATTACCGGGCCGATCATTTAAAACTCGTAACGTCTGATCCGGCGCATGATTTGGCTACTTGGGACGGTTTGCTTCATATCTGCGAGTCCCTGCGTGAAAAATTTAAAGAGGTTCCAGGCTATTATCCCATGCAAAACAGCGACTGGCGCGGTTCTCTTTCCATGCGCAATGCGCTGCCCTGTATTTGGGGCAGGGAAGGAGATTTGCTTTCCGCTGATTTGGGTACCACGCTGGTGGGAACAAAAGCCTTTAAAGAAGGAATACGGGATTACGTAAATTTGGCTTTAAAAAATTACATGCCGATTTTGCGTGAACGGGGGTCTTTGGGTACGGTTGCCTCGGGTAAAGCGAGTATGATGATTTCCCGCAAGCAAGGCGTCAGCTTATTTCATGCGCGACGTGGCGTTCGGGTAAGGACGCTTCCCGTTCCTACTACGGGGACTTCCTATTATTCTTATCTTTCGGGGATGAACTTATTTATTAATAAGCTTTCCCAAGAAAAGAAGAATGCGCTTAAGTTTATCAAGTTTTGCGCCAGGACGGACAATCAACTCCTCTACGCTTCGATGATAGACGCTTTCCCAGCGTTTGAAGACGCTTTTGAGCAATTTATTTTTTCTTCTTCCCAGCGTTTGCAGACGTACAGCAATATTTTAGCTTCCGCGCGTACGCTTCCCAACATTACCGTTACCGGAACCATTATGGAGATTTTAAAACGTATTTTGGCGGTTTGCGCCACACAGATCGTGGAAGAACGGTTTACGCAGGCTTCTTTGGACAGAGAACTGGATTTGGCGTCCAAAGAAATAGAATATTTGCTTTCCATTTATCAAGGGTAGCATTATGTTTGATAAAAAATCTTATACGCTTTATAAATTTCATAAACAGCTTAACCAGTCATTCCAGAACAAGCGGGAATTACTGGAATGTGCGCTGCCGGCGTTGCGCGATATGTTTAAGCTGGACCGAGTTTATTTTTTTGATTGGCAGCAGGAGCGGGCTCTTCTGTCGCTTAAGATGATGTGCAAAAAAGAATACTGCATGGATATGCAAGAAGATATTTCCGTTTTAAATGAGCCGGTTTTTTTAAAACAGCTTTTGCAAAATGGAATCACCGAGACGACCGATTTAAGTTATCCAGCTATTTATGTATTGGTTAGATGGGAGCGCCCCAGTGTGGAGCTGAAATCCGGCGAGGTACATAATTTTATGCAAGAAAAAGTAGGGGTGCTGCGTTTGGAGCGGTTTCGGAAAAACAGGGTTTTCTCTAATGAGGAAAAAGAACTGATTAAAGCGTTGGGGGAGGAAATTTCCCACAATTTGCGCAATACGGAAATAGACCAAGCCAAAAACCAGCGTTTAAACATCTCTACAGCATTGAACGATTTATCAACGATTTTTGCCTCTTCTTTACGCTTAAACGACGGGTTAGAACTCATTTTAAAAGGGGTCCAAAAGTATTTCCGTTTCGACCGGGTGCGGCTTTATGTGACGGATTCGGAAGGGAGTAAAATTAAAT
>CALUYP010000070.1 GCA_944325055.1 uncultured Elusimicrobiales bacterium
CGATCTGCGGTACTGTGGGAGAGCCACAGAGGTCATGATTCCAATAATTAGTACTACGGCTAAAAGTTCTATAAGGGTAAACCCAGCTTTTGTTTCTTTCATATCAGCCCCCATTTTTTGTACAGTATATCGGTTTTTGAAAGGTTTTTCAATAAGTGGTTAATTGAAAATTGTCGAAAAAAAGTAAAAAAGGATATAATAATGTATATCATTTAGAAGGGGAGTTTATATGAAAAAAAGACTTACAGGCTTTACTCTTACCGAACTGATGACTGTAGTTATTATAGTAGCCATTTTAGCGGGAATCGGCTTTGGGTCTTATAAAAAAGCGGTAGAGCGGAGTCACTTTACAGAGGGACAGGTAGCAGGTAGCAACGTTTTAGAATCGGTCAACCGATATTATTACGATAATCCGGATTTAGATGAAATCTCTAGAAGTCGTCCTAAAGTGGAATATTTGGATATAGATCTTTCCAATTCCGGTATATGTACGCAGTTTGGAGAAAAAGATTATTGTTTGAGGACAAAATATTTTGAAGTGGTGATCTATGACGGCAGAGTACAGGTAAATCGTGTACAAAATGATACACTGAAAGATTATTATTTTGTGTTTTATCCGGACTACTATTCCGAACACCATGAAGAAGAATGTAATTCCCGTACGGAAGTTGGTTACGATTTATGTAAAACGATGGGATATATTTACTGTTCAGGATCAGGTCAGCAATATATTTGTAAGAAGCAATGAATACAATTCGATATCTGAATAAGTCCGCTCTTTAGAGCGGATTTTTTGCATAAAAAAACCACAAAGCTTTTGCTTTATGGTCCGCTTTTAGGTTTGAGCTGTTTTAGACAGGAGAAAGAAAAAATCTTTCCCTGTCCGCCGGCGATTATCATATGACCGGCTTCAAACTGCTTACTATCGGGTTTTTAACCCCAAACGCTCTTTATTTTTTGCTGATTAAATAATGAGCGCCGCTGACGTTTTCACCGACCTTCGTCAATGCTTCAGCCATTTTTTCAAGTAACTTCATCATTGTTTTATTCTCCTTTATAAAATCCTGATAAGGAGAGAACTTCTTATCTTTCTCAAAATATTATACAAATTTTTAGTAAAGTTGTAAATTAGGGAGATATATAATAACAAAAATAAAAATAATATGCAATACCTTTTGACGGTTTTTTGGAGTAATCTCAAGCGTTGCTTTTTATATAATATAAATAATATGAAAGTACTTCACACCGATTGTTTGGTAATAGGCGGCGGAATCGCCGGGTGCGTATACGCCCATCAAGCCGCCAAAAAAGGACTCAAGACGATGCTTTTGTGCTGCGGGGAAATGCCCGAAGCCAATAGTGATCTAGCGCAGGGAGGGATCGTTTACGAACCCGACTTGAATATGGATGACTTGCTGGCGGACGTGAAAATGGCTACCGCCGGAATGTGTAATGACAAAGCCGTCAAACAGCTTTCTGCCGCGGGATGCGAGGCCGTAAAAGAAGTTTTTTTAACCGATTTATCCGTTAATTTCGACCGGGATTCCGCCCATCAGCTGCGTTTTACGCGCGAAGGCGCCCACCGCAAAAACCGTATTATTTATTCGAAAGACACCACCGGTCACGCCATGCTGGCGGCTATCCAAGAGGCCGTGCGGAAAAATCCGCTCATTACCGTGCGCGAATACGCCTCGGCCATTGACTTATTAACTTTATCCCACAGCTCGCCTGACCCGATGGACCGCTATTATCCCTTAACCGTTTTTGGCGCGTATGTATTGGATAACAACACAGGTGAAGTTTTTGCTGTCACTGCTAAAAAGACGGTATTAGCTACGGGCGGGGTGGGGCAGGTCTACCGCCACACCACCAACGCCGCACACGCTTATGGACATGGCGTTGCGATGGCTTACCGCGTGGGTGCGCGCGTGATGAATATGGAGTTTGTACAATTCCACCCGACCGTATTTGCCAAAGGAAAAAGTTTCCTCTTGTCCGAGGCGTTGCGCGGCGAAGGAGCGGTCCTGCGCAACTGCAACGGCGAAGCGTTTATGTCCAAATATCATCCGCTTAAAGATTTAGCGCCGCGCGATATCGTAGCCCGCGCTATTGAGGAGGAACGTCTTAAAACCTCCCATGATTCGGTGTATTTGGATATTACCGCCAATCCGCCCGAAGAAACAAAAGAACGATTTCCCGCTATTTACAAAAAATGTTTGGAAGAAGGGTTTGATATGACGAAAGTCCCCGTGCCGGTAGTGCCGGCGGCGCATTATTTTTGCGGGGGGGTTTACTCCACGCCGGAAGGCCGCACGAATATCGCCAACTTAAATGCGATAGGTGAAACCGCCTGCACCGGTTACCACGGGGCAAACCGCTTAGCCAGTACTTCTCTGTTGGAAGCGGTGGCGATGGGATATTTATGCGCTGAAGCGGATGCAAAAGATATTGCTTCGGGAACATTCCACATCCCTGATCCCAAACCGTGGGTAGTGCCTGAAGAAAAACCGGATTTGAATTTAATCAAGCAGGATTTGGCGACGCTTCGCAGTACGATGTGGAATTATGTGGGCTTAATCCGAAGTCGCAAACATTTGGGCCGTGCGGAAAAAATTCTGCGTCATCTGCACAACGAAATCGACGTTTTCTACAAGGGAACGGCGTTGTGCCAAGAATTGTTGGATCTGCGCAATGGAACGCAAGCGGCGCTTCTCATTACGTACGCCGCGCTCAAAAACCGTCGCTCGGTGGGGTGCCATTACTTGTCTGACGAAAGAGATTCTTAATTTAGGTGATTATTAAAACCGGGCGGAGTTTTTTCGCCCGGCTTTTTTAGATTTACCCCCCCGGAGCGTTTGCTCCGGGGGGTGTATTGTGAAGGCGCATTTCCTATATTCCAAAATGTTTCATAGCGTTTTTTGCAGGCTGGTTTTGGGGTATTAAAAATCCCCGGCGTCGCCGGGGATTTTTTGTTTATTTTTTCTTTTTACTTTCTTTTTGTTTTAAACTGGCTTTAATCAGTCCGTCAAACAGCGGATGCGGACGTAAGGGACGGGAACCAAATTCCGGGTGGAATTGCCCGGCGATAAAGTAGGGATGATCTTCCCGTTCCACAATTTCGGGCAACACGCCTTCGTGCCAGCCGGATACTTTTAACCCTGCTTCTCCAAGCAGTTTGGTATAGGCCGGGTTGAATTCGTAGCGGTGGCGGTGGCGTTCTACGATCTGGTCTTTTCCGTATAATCTTCGCGCCAGCGAGCCTTCCTTCAAGTCCGCGGTATAGTTGCCCAATCGCATCGTGCCGCCCTTATAAACCACGTTTTTTTGCTGGGGGGTTAAATCCACCACCGGATCTTTGGTCATGGGGTCAAATTCGGTAGAATTGGCGTCGTGCAGGCCGCAGAGGTTGCGCGCCGCTTCAATGACGGTGCATTGCATTCCCAAACAGATACCCAAAAAGGGAACTTTTTTCTCGCGGGCGTATTTAACGGTTGCAATTTTCCCTTCGATTCCGCGTCCGCCAAACCCGCCTGGAATCAGAATACCATCCACCTCTTTTAACTTGTCTTCCACGGTATCTTTTTCTGTGTTGATGTAAACTACTTCCACTTTGGCGTCGTTATTCATACCGGCGTGTCGCAGGGCTTCGTGTACGGATTTATAAGCTTCTTGGAATTCTGCATATTTGCCGGCAATTGCTATTTTAACCGTTTTGGAGGGTTTGAGGGCTTTGTCAAAAAATTCAAACCATTTTGGATCTACTTCCTGAGTGGGTTTGAGTCCCAGCAAGGCAATGAGTTGTTTGTCCACATCCTGCTTATAGAACATTTCCGGTACATGGTAAATCGACTTGGCGTCGGCGCATTCAATAACGGCTTTTGCCGGTACACTGCAGAAAAGGGACAATTTTTCTTTTAAATGCTGGGAAAGCGGTTTTTCCGTGCGGCAGATAAGCATACTGGGTTCAATCCCCACTTCGCGCAGTTTGTTGACGGAGTGCTGCGTAGGTTTGGTTTTCAGTTCCTGCGCTACGGCAATGTATGGAATTAACGTAACGTGTACGCAGATGACGTTCTGTGCGCCTTTTTCCAAGCGCAGCTGGCGAGCCGCTTCCAAAAACGGCAGGGATTCTATATCGCCCACCGTACCGCCAATTTCAATAATGGAAACGTCAGTATCGTTTTCAAATGCGGTAAAGCGTTTTTTGATTTCGTTGGTAATGTGCGGAATAACTTGCACCGTTGCTCCCAAATATTCGCCGCGGCGTTCTTTATCGATAACGGTTTGATAAATGCTTCCAGCGGTATTTGTATTGGAACGCGTCATGGTAATATCCAAAAACCGCTCATAGTGTCCCAAGTCCAGATCGGCCTCGGCTCCGTCGGTTGTTACAAATACTTCCCCGTGCTGGTAAGGACTCATGGTGCCGGGATCTACGTTGATGTATGGATCGCACTTAATCATGTTGACTCGCAGCCCGTTGAGTTGCAAAAGTTTGCCGATGCTCGCGCCGGAAATGCCTTTTCCCAAAGAGCTGACCACACCGCCTGTGATGATGATGAACTTAGACATAAAATGGCTCCTGTAAATAAAAAATAAAATCGGTGCGCCGTACGTTTTCTATTAGGCGTCCTAAAAAGCGGAACTCCCGCCGAAGCGGGAGTTCGCCTTAATGTTGCTCTTTAAAGTATTTTTCGGCAGCTTCTAAATCGGCCGCCGTATCGATTGCCGGCCCGCTTGGACGGGTTTCCACGCATTTAATGGTTAAACCGTCTTCCAGTGCGCGCAGTTGTTCCAAGCGCTCCAGCTGTTCCAGCGGGCTGGGCGGCAATTTGACAAAGCGTTCCAAGGCTTCTCGTCGGTATCCGTAAATCCCGCAGTGCTGCCAATAAGGCGCTTTTTTGTTTTCTTCCGTCAGTTCCCGTTTATACGGTACGCGGGAACGCGAAAAATAGAGCGCACGGCCGTCTTTGGCGATGACGGCTTTGACGCAGTTGGGATTGTCTATTTTGGCATCGTCCAATGTAGCAAATACCGCTGTGGAAATATCACATGACGGATCGCTCTTGAGCAAATTAGCCACCGCCGAAACAGTTTCCGTCGTAATAAAAGGTTCATCTCCCTGCACGTTAATGATGTATTTTTCCGGGCGGTTCTGGGATGCTTCAAAAATACGATCCGTGCCGCTTTGGCAGGACTCGCTGGTAAGTACGGCTTTGGCGCCGAATTTGGCGACCGCTTCCACTACAAGCGGCGCTTCCGTGGCGATAATCACTTCGCCTAATCCCGTCCGTTTGCACGCTTCATAAACGTGCTGGATGACGGGTTTTCCGTTTAAATTTTTCAAAATTTTACCCGGCAGGCGCGACGAACCGTAGCGCGCGGGAATGGCAATTAAAATATCACTCACGGCAAAACTCCTTCAATTTCTTCGCGGGTGGCGGTGGCGGTGCCGGATTTTTCCACTACAATCCCGGCCGCATAGTTGGATAATACGGCGGATTCCTGCAGCGTAGCGCCCGTGGAAAGCGCAAGCGTAAGTACGGAAATAACCGTATCGCCCGCGCCGGTAACGTCGTACACTTCGCGTGCGGTGGCTTTGACGGTAACTGGCTTTTCTTTCCCTTTTTCAAACAAGCTCATTCCGTCCGCTCCGCGCGTGATTAAAATAGAGTCGGCGTCCAACATTTTTAAAATTTTATTTCCCAAATTTTCGATAGCTTCTTCGCCGGGCTTAGGAGATTCGCCCATTCCTTCCCAAGCTTCTTTGGTGTTGGGCGTCATACAGGTAATGTTTTTATATTTTTTGAAGTTGTCAATTTTGGGATCTACGCACACCGGAATTTTATGCTTGCGGCAGGTTGCAATAATCGTTTGGATGTTATGGTCGCTGAGCATCCCTTTGCCGTAGTCGGACAGAATAACCCCTTTGGCGGTTTTGACGGCCAGTTCAAAGCTTTTCATGCACAGCGTGGAAACGGAGGGGGAAATGGTTTTCTTGCTTTCGCGGTCAAAGCGGACGATCTGCTGCTGCTCGGCCATTACGCGGATTTTTTGGGTGGTTGGACGGTCTGGATCTTCGGCCACGCCATAAATGTTTACATTCTTCTCGCGCAGAAAGCCTTTTAGCATTTCGCCGCCTAGATCCTGTCCTACCACGGACACCATTACCGGGCGTGCACCCAAAGCGGCTAAATTAACAGCTACGTTGCCCGCGCCGCCGGCTACAAAAAATTCCTTTTTTACGTCCACCACCGGCACCGGCGCTTCCGGCGAAATACGGCTGACCGTGCCTTTAATAAAATGATCCAGCATGATATCGCCTACGACGATGATTTCCTGCCCTTCAAATCTTTTTAAAATCTCTTTTAGACGTTTCGTTGGTATAGAGTGCATACAATCTCCTGCTGTATTATTACATCATTATATATTTAATTTCGTTTGTATTCCAGTAATTCAGCCGATACGCTTCCGATAAAGACTTCCGTCTTCATTTTAACGGGCATTTTATATTGATCGTCCGTCAGCCATACTTTTAGGCTTTTTCCTTTGCTGACGAAAATCCCCTCTCCTCTGAATTGAGGTTCTACAATAATACAATCAAATTTGCCGGCTTCGGTTTTGACCGTTTCTTTGCCTAATACCTTCACAATAAGCGGATATTGACGTTCCCGGTTTATGATATCAAAAATAATATCCCGGCCCGGTTCCAGCCGCTGCGCCCGCACAAAATAAAGGGAAGAAAGCATGTCCAACACTTGCATAGAAAGCGGGCCGGAAATGATACGGGGGGATTCTTTTTTCTGGATTTCACCGTAAAAAAGGTTTTTAGGATAGTCAAAAATCAGCCATTCGTCCCGCTTATAGCCGCCTTCGCGCACGCTTTGCAGGTAACCCAAGGAGTAAAAATTTTCGGCATCCAGCCAAGAATAGTTAATATCTCGGACTTTAAAAAAAGCGTCAATGACCGCCGCAGAAAAAGCCGTCGTTTGCAACAAATAGGCTTTACGTCCGTTGACGGTGGTCAGACCTCGATTTTTGATGTAGGCCGTACCGGCCCGTATGAACGAATAATAAATACCGTATTTTAGTTCTTCACCGCTCCAAGGGGCTTGGGTGTCATCCGTTGACAAAGGCTCGTATGCCAACGGATTTAAGAGGCGTTCGGTCAAGGGAATTAAGTCCTCTTTTTCAAAAGAAACTTGATCTTCCGGGGGAAATTGTAAGGTTTGGGACTGGCGCGCCTGTTTTATGAGGGTTTCCGCTTGTTGAATCTGCTGCGGCGTATCCGGCTGGGCATTTAAATCCGTTCCGGCGTCAGGGAGAAATATAGTCACTTCTTCGGGGGCCTTTTCTTTTTTATGAACGGTTTTAGCAGCCGTCATTTCTGCTTTTGCGGGGGGAAGGGAGGGCTTTTCCAAAGGGGTATTGGGTGCATCTGTTTCTTTGGTTTCTTCGTTCTCTTCGTTTAAAGCGTCGCGTACGGAGAGATGGCTGTTTGTAGGTTCGAAAGAAACGGAAGGAGGGGTTGCTTTATGATTGGCATAACAAGCTGCAGTAAAAATGCAGCAGATCGCCAGAAAAATCAGTCCGCTGTGTTTCATAAGGAACTCCGGCAGTCTTGAACGATAAAGCGTGCGGCGTTTAGCAGATTGGAGGCTACTTTTTCAGGTGTTAAATCCGGATATTTTTTGAGGTGGTTCTTCCCGTTTGCCGTCGTAACCAATACCGACTTGAAACCCAGCGCGTGCCCAAATTCCACGTCGGCCTTTTTATCGCCGATCATATATGATTGTTTCGGGTTAATGCGGTATTTTTTAATTAATCGCAGTCCCAGTTGGGGTTTTGGTTTACGGCAACTGCAATTTTGTTCGGGGGCATGCGGGCAGAAAACGATTTCTTCAATTACGGCGGGCTTTAAGAGCTTTAACATGCGCGCGTGTACGGCATTTACCTCTTTTTCCGTAAAATAACCGCGGCCGATGCCCGATTGGTTGGAAACGATAAACAATTTAAAACCGTATTTTTTTAAGAGTTGGAAGGCCGCTTTGGCGCTTTGGTAGGGTTTGACTTTGGCGGGATCGCTTAGATAAGTGCCCGGTTTTTCGTGGATGACCGTCCCGTCCCGATCCAAAAAAACCGCTTTGATTTTTTCATTCATACGCGTTCCTCCGGATGTTGGGCCAAATAAGCGTTTCCTTCGGCCTCGCGTTTCCAGCGGTTATGCGCCCACAGCCAAGAGGCCGGATCCGCGCGCAGCCAATCTTCATAATATCTTACAAGCGTTTTGGTAAATTTGCGGACATGATCCATGCTGTATTCTTTAGGAGGATAGACCGGATCCATGACTTCGGACACGATAGTACCGTCTTTTTCCCGCCATACCCGCACCGGGAAAACGGGTACTTGCATTTTGATTGATAAAAGAGCGGTAATGGGAGAAAATGCCGCCGTACGGCCCATAAAAGGCAGCCAGACTTCGCTGGATCCGGCGTTTTGGTCAATCAAAATACCCAGCATTTTTTTCTTTTTCAGCCAACGCATACAGGCAAAGAAAGGTTTGTCTTCATTGTTGCTGTAAAAAGTACGGCCTGTAAAAATATTGCGCAGTCGGTTGGTTTCTTCGTCTACGTAGGGGTTGTCCACCCGTTGCGCCAGTACGGCTTTGTCTACGCCGTATACGGCGCCTGCCAGTCCAAAAGCTTCCCAATTGGTAAAATGTCCGATGTGAATAATCCCGCCCGTAGTATCTTGGGCGTTTAACATCTTTTCCGCACCGATAATCCGACAGTGTTTTTTAAATTGTTCCGGCTTCATATGGGTAAGTTTGATAAATTCCGCCAAGATCCCTCCCATATTGCGCCAAGATTCCAGCGCTACGGCTTGGGCTTCTTCTTCCGTCATATCAGGAAAGGCGCGGCAGATATCGTATACCGACCGGTTGATCCGTTTTTTCATTACAAAACGTACCGAGCCGGTTGCTTTTCGGCCCAGCCAGACGGCTATTTTATAAGGAAGCAAATCAAACAGCACACAAAATATTTTGAGTGCTATATATTGGATAAAATGAAACGGTGTTTTTTGAAAACGGGCTTTTTCCATATATACCCATTATAGCAAGTTTTAGCGTAAACCCACTGGTTTTGCAAAAGCTTTGGAAATGCTAAAATATCTAAAACCGATTTTTGAGGAAATTATGGATTTATTAAAACTAAAAGAAGATTTACAAAAAACCGCTTTAGGCCGCGGCGTGTTGTTGGCCGCTTCTAAAATTTATGGAGTTGGTGCTTGGTTGGACCGCGCGGCATATGAAAACGGCTGGAAAACTTCAACAAGCGTTAATTCCCGCGTGGTGTGTATTGGCAATATTACTGCTGGAGGAACGGGTAAAACCACCGCCGTATTACTGGCCGCCACCACGCTGGCTAAAGAAGGCATCCGAGTGGCGATTGTTTCGCGCGGTTACAAACGCCAGCAAAAAACGGATGAGCCGGTAGTTTTGTTTGATAACCCGGACGCCGATTGGCGGCTGGCCGGCGATGAACCCTTTATGATGAGCCGGGTATTAAACCAATATAAAGTGCCGGTTGTCATTTGTCCGGACCGGGCTAAAGCCGCTAATGAGGCCCTGCGCCGCTTTAAAAGCCAGATTATCTTGCTTGATGACGGCTTGCAGCACCACCGTTTAAAACGGGACGCTAATATCATTCTTGTCGATGCTAAAAATCCTTTCGGAAACCGGCATTTGCTTCCTTATGGAATCTTGCGAGAACCTATGACTGCATTAAAAAGGGCTTCTCTCATTCTGCTTACCCATTGCGACCAAGTCTCTGAACGCCAGTTAGAAGATATCCGCGATCAAATCCGTATCCATAACGATACGGTGGAAATTTTGGAAAGCGTGCATGAACCGGAATATTTTGTGGATATTTGCAGTACGGAGAAAGTGGATCTAACTCAAATTAAAGGTCCCGCCGCTTGTTTCTGTGCGTTGGGGCATCCGGAAAGCTTCGAGACGACTTTAGAAAATTTAGGATTGGAGCTCAAGCAAAAGTGGCGCTTCCCGGACCATCAATTCTATACAGCGGAAAATTTACGTACGTTTGAAGAAACCCGCGGAAATTTGCCGCTTATTACCACTTTTAAAGATTTTGTAAAATTTCCCGATAATTGGCGCGATATTTTAACGAAAAACGTATACGTACTTTCCGTTAATCTAAAAATCCGCGGAGGAGAAAAAGAGTTTGATAAGTTTACCGATATCTTATATCCTAAGTTTTCTAAAATAAAAAACAGATAAAACTAGACAGCAACTATAAATATCCCCCGGTCAGGTCGCCGGGGGATATTTAGTTTGTCTGAAATAAAAAAGCGAGGCTCCCTTGATTCGTTTTTTTTTTTTGATACACTGCTCCT
>CALUYP010000071.1 GCA_944325055.1 uncultured Elusimicrobiales bacterium
AACTATATGGATATGGACGGGTTTGATTTCCGCGATGAAACGGGTGCCCCGAATCCGGAAATCGGTACGCCGGTGCAGAATTTTGTAGGTAGTTTGTCTATCGCGCGCGGTTTCTTTGACCAGAAACTGCAATTAGGCGGGACGGCTAAATATATTTCGGAAAATTTGGATTCGGAACATTATAACAACGTCGGTTTTGACGTGGGGGCTAAACTGCGCTTGGTAAATTGGCTGGGCTTGGGCGGAGCGTTGGTTAACATTGGTGATAAGGAAGAAATGCCCCGCGGCCTGCGTTTAGGGGCGGATTTAGATACCCGCTATTTTACCATTTCCGGTGAATATATGAAGTACCGCGATGATAAAGCCCGCTACGGGATTGGATTAGAAATTCATATTCCGGAAGATTTGTTGCAAGTGGCCCGGTTTGATTTGCGTATTGGTTATTATACGCGTGAAAATACGGGGATTAATACGGATGACAGTTTAGTGGAAAGTTTGGGATTGGAAGAAACTTCTAAAGTTTCATTTGGGTTTGGCATTTACAGCTCGGAATTGTTTGGCTACGGCGCTTCGATTGATTATGCCGTTACGCCGTTCGGGGCGTTGGGAACGTCACAGCAGATTGCTTTGGCAATCCAATTCTAATGTATGATGAATGGAGAAAGAACGAAAAAATTGTTTAACAAAAAAGGACAAACCGCGGTAGAATATATTATCACGGCTGCGGGATTATTTACGGCAATTATTTCTTTCTATGTACTCTATTCGTATATGGTGCCCCAGCAATTTGAAGAGGGAGCCAAAGTAATTTTAAAGGAATACGATGCAAGCAGATAGTTTTAAAAACCAGGAGGAATCTTAATATGAAGTTCATTATTGCTTTACAAAACAAAATGGAAGCATTGCCAACCAAAGTGTTGGGATTATTGAAGAAAAAAGAAGGCCAGAACACGATCGAATACGTATTGATGCTGGTAGTGGTCGTGGGTGTGGCCGGTGCGGCTGGAATGTTGATTAAGAGATAAATGGCGGATTTGTTGGAAGAAGTGAAAGGCAAAATTACCGGAAGCATGAGCGATATGTAATTTTGAGGAAGTATGAATAAAATTCGTAGGAAGAGGGGCGGGCATGTAACGGCGGAGCTGATGCTAATTTTGCCGGTATTTATGTTGATGATTTTTTTCGTTCTCGAATACGGCAATATCGCCTACCACACGATTATTGCAAACCATGCTTCCTATGAATTTGCTCGGATCGGTTCGCTGGTGGCAGTTAAAAAGCCCAGCGGCCGGCCGGACAGGACGATTATTACGCAAAAGATAAACCAAGCCAAACAAAAAGTATTTGGTTCCAAATCGGGTGGAATCGGCGTGAATGTAAAAGTGGAAACGACGGGAACAGACCCGATGTATAAAAAACACCGCCACGAAGATGTAGTGGTAACGGTTACCTATCCCGTACATTTAATGTTTCCGGGCACCAGCTATGTATTAGCCAGTGAACCCCGAAGAGAAGGGATACGCAGAATTAAGGCTACCGCCCGTATGCCGGTGGATAAAGCCTATTTGAGTTCGGATACAAAATAGATTTGAATATTTATATTTGACAGTGGTTTTAAGGAGATAAAATGAAAAAAGGAATCTTTCTTCCATTGGTGGTAGCCATTTTGGCGGCCATTGTGTACGCGATGATTGTGAGCAGCGCGGAAAAGAAACTCAACGCGGCTAAAAATATTAAACAGGTTTTTGTGCCGATCCGCGATATCAAAGAACGAGAGGTTATCAAACGCGATTTTATTAAAACGGTTCCCATACCGGCAGCCTATTTGCAGAAAGACGCCTTTACTTATACTACGGATGCTGATTTTAAAGCCATTGAAAATGCCGTAGCGCGTATTCAAATTCCGAAAGGAAACCAGATTTCTAAATATGCTATTACTTCTTTGTCTCCGGAAGCCGGTTTGTCAAGCAAAATTCCGGTGCAGATGAGAGGATTTATTATCAACGTACCCCTATCTACCGCCAGTATGATTAAGCCGGACGATAACGTGGATATTTTGTTAACATTTGAAGCCGTAATGAAAAGCGGAAATCGTCAAAAAGTAACCGTAACGCTTTTACAGAACGTAAAAGTGTTGGGTGTAGGATCCGATTTGGGACAAGGATTAGATGCCAAAGCGGCCAGTGCCATGCAGAATAAAGAAGAAGATGCTGCTGCGTATTCGGACAGTTCCGCTTTATCTTTGGCGCTTCCGCCTCGGGATGCCCAATATTTGGCGTTGGCTCAATCGGAGGGCGAAATTTCTGTAATTTTACGTTCTCATGGCGATGTAACTAACTACTTAATGGAAATTGCAACTTTCGAAAAATTATTCCAATAAAAAACAGGACAAATATGACGAATAAAAAATTTATAATTAAAATATCACTCGCGGTATTGTTCTTTAGTTTGGTGTTGCCATCTGGCGCATGGGCTAAAAAGACGCGCTTGGTTGCGGTCAGCGCTGATGTGGTGGAAATCAGCGGTACAATGCAAAGTGTGAAAGGGTTTTCGTGGAACCAACTCTTTGACTTTGAAGAAGCCACTATTCCCGGTATTTTGTCCTTAGGAGAGTTTGAACGCAAAACGGCCGTTACAACCCGGCTTCGTTTGATGGAAACCGAAGGACGAGCCCAAGTGCTTTCTAATCCTAAAATCGTAACCTCTTCAGGTAACAGCGCTAAGATTACAGTCGGCGGTAAAGTGCCAATACCAATTGTTAACAACCAAGGGGTTGGCTCCCAATTGGAAGAGTATGGTATATTGCTTAACGTGTTGCCGACGATTATTCCCGAACGGAATAATATTATCGATTTGCAAGTGCAGTTGTCCGTTTCTACGGTAGACTACTCCAGAACGGTTGTCATCGGTACGGCGACCGCGCCGTCTTTTACGAACCGCGACGTAGAAACCCATGTGGAACTGAACAGCGGAGAAACGTTGGTTATCGGAGGATTAAAGAACAGCTCCCGCAACGTTTCGGAAGACCGCGTGCCTTTCTTAGGGCGGATTCCGCTGATTGGACTTTTATTTAAAAATAAAGACGTTACGGAAGAGCAGCGTTCTTTGTTCTTATTCATTACGGTTGAAATTGTGGAATAATTTTTATGCCTGAAGAAAACGGACTCCAGCAATCTGAATCAAAGATTATTGCGTTTTCCGGCCCGAAAGAAGGAGCCGGCAGAACGACGCTTGTGCTGAATTTGGCCTTAGGTTGGGCCGGCATCCAGAAGCGTCCGGTGTTGATAGTGCCTTTGGATCCGTTGGCCAGACAGGAACATAGTTTTTATTTGGATATCAAAAAACCGGTCAGCGTTTCGGATATCTTGCGGACGCTGGGCAACACTTCTATTGCCGTAGTAGGGGGTCTGCTTCGCGGGAAGATTTCCATGTCCCAATGGGGAGTAGGCGTGCTTCCGTTAGGAAATACCCGGGCGCAAGTGGCTTCTATCAGTCCGAAAATTTTAATTCCTATATTATCGCGTCTGTCCCAAACTTTTGACATCTTTTTAGATGTGGATTCGAGTTTTCCGATGCAAGCGTTTGCATTTGATATTGCAGACAAAGTGTTTTGGGTATCACAAGCCACCCGTACGCATTTAAATGCCACCGTGCAATTATTTAATGATTACAAAGAACAGCGCTACCCAATGGACCGCGTAAGCGTTATCTGCAACGCTTATGATACGCCCGGATCCATTCCTTACGAAGAAGTGGAACGTTTTTATTCTTCCTTGGGGCGAGAAGTAGACGTGTTTTTGCCTTGGGATGATGATGTAATGGCGACTTCAAACCGTAAAGAAGTGGAAATCATTACAAACCCTCAATCGGAATGGGTAAAAGGATTGCGTTTGGTTTTAGCTAAAATACGCGATTTGAAACCGGCGCCTAAAGATTGGGTAGCGTCGGTATCGGATGAAGAATTTACTCAAGCCGCGAAAGAAATTTGGAGTCCTATTCTATTTGATGACGGCAAAACCGGCACCGCGGTGGATCATATTTCGGTGGAAGATGAATCGGGAAAAACAAAACTTTCTTTCTGGGATGATTTAAAACAAAAAATCCATAAAGAAGTGGTGCATACGCTGGAAATCGAGCATATTGTAGTAAGCGATGAAAGTTCGGCCAGCGCCCAGACGCGTAAGCGCGTGGCGGCAATTGTAGATGATATCCTGCAAAAACAGCCCAACTTGCAATTTTCACGGGACCAACGGACCCGCTTTACCTCTGAATTGTTGGATGAAATTTTAGGATTGGGGCCGTTAGAAGTGTTGATGCGCGATCCGGCGGTTACCGAAATCATGGTAAATGCCTTTGATAAAATCTTCATCGAACAGAAAGGTAAATTGACCTTAACTAAATACAAATTTCGCAATAATGAACAAGTAGTGCAGGTTATTAAACGTATTGTTGCGCCGCTGGGCCGCCGTATTGACGAATCTGTACCGCTCGTGGACGCGCGTTTAAAAGACGGTTCCCGTGTAAACGCCATTATCGCGCCGTTGGCGGTATCGGGGCCGACATTGACGATTCGCCGTTTCTCGCAGAAACCGTTTGGCCCGGAAGATTATTACCGTTTTGGTACGATCAGCCCGGAATGTATGGCGTTTATCGAAAAATGTGTCCGTATCCGCAAAAATATTATTGTATGCGGCGGTACGGGTACCGGTAAAACCACTTTCTTAAACGCTATTTCCGGCTATATTGCGGATGACGAACGTATTATTACTGTAGAAGATACGGCGGAATTGCGTTTGCAGCAACCGCACTGGGTATCATTGGAAAGCCGTCCGCCGAACGTGGAAGGAAAAGGGGCGGTAACGATTCAAGACCTGGTCAAAAACTGCTTGCGTATGCGTCCGGACCGCATTGTAGTAGGGGAGTGCCGCGGCGGCGAAGCGTTGGATATGTTGCAGGCGATGAACACCGGTCACGAAGGTTCGTTGACCACGATTCACGCCAATACGCCGCGCGACGGTCTGTCCCGTCTGGAAGCGATGTGTATGCAAACGGGAGCGGATTTGCCGATTTTTGCCATACGCGAAATGATTTCTTCCGCGGTGAATATGATTGTACAGCTGTCCCGTTTCTCGGATGGTTCCAGAAAAGTGACCTATATTACGGAAATGCACGGTCAAAAAGACGGGGAGATACAATCCACGGATTTGTTCCGTTATGTACAGACGGGTGTGGATGAAAACGGCAAAGTGCATGGCGTTTTTGCGCCAACCGGTCAACTGCCTACTTTTTATGATGAATTTGCCGCAAAAGGGCAGCCGGTGGATAAAGATATTTTCTTAAAGGATGCGGTTCCGTTAGATGAAAACGGAGATCCGGATTTGCAGTTCGTACAACGTATGCAGCAAGAACGTGCGGCTAAAAATCCGCCGCCGCCTCCGGCGCCTGCGGCATAGTATTTGATATAGGGGTGTATTGGCAAACTGTTATGATCAAGAAATTTCCAGTACTTTTATGGTTAGGGCTGACGTTAGTTGCGGGTGGACTGACGCAGCCTTCTTATGCCCGTGCCCTTAATAAACAGGATTTGGCCCGTATTCAATGTGCTCAAGAAAAGATGCGTATCCTGGCGGAGTTTTTTGATGTAAATAAAGATGCTTCCGAAAAAGAATATACGCTTCCTAATGTTTGTGGCGCCGCAGCTGGCAGAAAGGTAAAGATGCCGGAGTGGTTTGGCGAAGAACTAGCGCGGATGGAGCAGAATAAAGTAGTTTATGTGCCGAATGAAGGCACTTACAGTGAAGTGGATTTATGGCGGCAGGCGTTTTCTAACGTATATCTGTATTTAGACCGGGCCGATAAGTCACTGGATCCAACCCAGCCGGTAGTTTTGGAGCAGCTTTCCCGCGGTTTTGTCGGGAACCGTTTGAATTTAATGGCGGTGTTGGATAGGTTAAATAAAGATCTGCTCAGAGGAAACCAGCTGCTTATTATGAAGGACAGTATGGATGGGCGGGCGCGGTCGATGCTTTCTACGTTTGAATTAATCAATAATGAGTTTTTTAGCACGATTGAATCCTTTTCCAGCCCCATTTCCCAACGTGAAGATAAGTACCGTCAGTCTGTAATGGCGGTGGTAGTGCTTTCTAATCATTTGTTTTCCCAGTTTTTAGGTTCTTCCATTCCGGCGTATCCGCCCGACCCGAAAATTTATCGGACAACGGCGGCGGATCGTTTTGTCAATTTAATTTTGATCGTGTTGGGCTCTTCGCTGGCTGGGTTGGCGGTATATTTATTGCTGGAAAACAAACGTGATAGTATTTTGCGGATGGCGGAAGAATATAAACAAAAAAGCTTGGTGTGGGCGGAAGATTTTAACCGACAGTTTGTGACGATTGATATTAAATATATTGTATTCGGGACAGTGGGGGTATTTGCCCTATTTGGTTTGGTGCTGGGATTTATGACAGGGGGGTTTTTGGGCGTATTTGTATTCTTGCTGGTGATATTTTTGGGAGGGGTGATCAGTGTACGGATGCCGGTTGCGGTGTTGGACGCTCTCAAAAAAAGCCGTGGTAAAAAAGTGAATAAACAATTGATGGATGCGTTAATTTTACTTTCCAACTCTCTTCGGTCTGGTATGGATATTGTGCAGGGGTTTGAGTTGGTTTCAAAGGATATGTTGCCGCCGATTGCAGATGAATTTGGCCTAGTAATTAAAAATTACCAGTTGGGGACTCCGTTTGAGAAAGCGTTGGACGGACTGTCCGACCGGGTGGAAAGCCGGATGCTTTCTTATATTATTAAGGCGATTATCATTCAGCGGCAAGTGGGGGGTAATTTGACGGTTATTTTCGCGCGTTTGGTGGAAAATATCCGCGAAGAAAGCAAGTTGGAAGAAAAATTGCAGGCCATGACGGCACAGCAAAAAATACAATCTATTGTGGTGAGTATTATGCCGTTTGTGATGATGCTTGTGATGTGTATTTTTAACCCAACGCAGATGATTTCTTTCTATACCAGTCCGGTAGGAATGATTGTATTTATATTCTGTATTATCTGGATTGGAATAGGGATGAAGGTACTCAAGAAGATGGGCGAAGTGCGGGTATAATTTTATGAATAGTTTAGCGTTTACGTTAGGACTGAATTTATTGTTGGCGGTAGGAATGTTTTCTATTTTTTTGGTGGTTTTCGGATTGCTTGCGCCGAAACCCAAAAAAGAAGAAATCGTTGATGTGGCGGTGCGTCGCTTTAAGTCTACGTCCAGCTTTGCGCGTTTGAAACCGGAAGAAAAGTTTTTGGACCGGCTTGCTGTTTTTTGTTTGCATAATTTTCATTTAGAGAAGAGTTTGGAAGAAATGCATTTGCAATTAGGAAGTCCGGAAACCCCACAGCCGGTGGATATTCTGTATACTAAAGTAATTGCTGCGTTGGCTATTCCGGCTGCGATCATGCTTTTATTTCAATCCATTTGGCCGGTTATTCTGGTGCCGGTTTGTTTTATGGTGCCGGATGTTTTAATTAAAAGCAAAATTGAAAAACGCCAAGCGGAGATTTTAGGCAACTTTTCTACTACGGTGGATTTGGCGGCGCTTATTATTGAATCCGGTTTGGATTATTTGACTGCTTTTGAGAGAATTATTAAAATTGCCAAGGAAAAAACCGTATTGGAAGAAGAATTAGATAAGACGATTAATGAAATTAAATTAGGCTATTCCCGTCGGGAAGCGTTGGAGCGTTTTTCAGCGCGTACCGGGGTGGCAGAAGTGCGTTCTTTGGTAAGTTTGATTATACAGTCGGATGAGTTGGGAACCAGCTTGGTGGACTTGTTGCGTA
This sequence comes from uncultured Elusimicrobiales bacterium, assembly GCA_944325055.1. Classification (GTDB taxonomy): domain Bacteria; phylum Elusimicrobiota; class Elusimicrobia; order Elusimicrobiales; family Elusimicrobiaceae; genus Avelusimicrobium. The sequence continues at coordinate 7,837 of CALUYP010000071.1, forward strand.
ACTTTTCATCGGATTTGCGTTCCCGACGTTTGAGCCGTGCGGAAAAATTGGCGGCGCAAGCGTCTACGAAAATGTTATTTCCCTTGTTTATGTTTATTTTTCCGACCATTTTTATTTTGATTTTAGCTCCGATGATCAGCGGATTGGTCAGCGGAGGCATGGGATTTTAGAGGATAAACGTATGAGAAAAAATCTTATTTTGATCTTTTTGTTTGCATTAGGGACAAGCAGCGTCCAAGCGGCGAGCTTCCGGAAAGAAATTCCGGTGCGCCAGCATGGAAAGGAAGAAGGAATGTTGTTGGATTTGAGCAAGATTTCAATGGGTACGTTAAACGATGTGGAAGAAAAGAAACAATACTTATCTACAGTGCAATTGGAAAAACAAAGGATTCAAAATTATACTTTACGCATGGTGTATGAAAATGCCTATCTGCTTTATAAACGCGGGGATTATCAGCGCGCCCAAGAAATGGCACAGACGATTTTAAGTATTGATCCTAATTTTAAACAAGCGCAGACTTTAGCCAAACAAGCTAACCATATGGGAACCTATGGAACGATTTCCGAGGCCCAAGTAATTGAGGCGAAATTTCAAGAGACGATTCGCCTCTATGACAGCGGCCGGCTGGTGGAAGCCAATGATAAACTAAATGAGATTTTGACGATTCAGCCGGGAAATTCCAAGGCCCAGTCATGGAAGCGTAAAATCGATTATGAAATTGCCAAAGAATATACCCGCCGTGGGGATGTGGCCTACGAGAAAGAGAATTATCAGGACGCTTTGGATGCTTGGTATAACGCGCTTTTAATGCGTAAGGATGATCCGAAACTGGTTGCGAAGATATCGGAAACAGAAAATAAATTGCGTAAACAACAGGTGGCGGATTCGATGAAGCAAGCGATGGAATTTTACAATAAAGGGCAGTTTGTAGAAGCGTATGCGGTGTTTGAGCGGATTACTAAAATCCAACCGGGGGATCCGCGCGTCCAAAAATATATGTCCCAGTTGAAAAATGAAATTGCGGCGGGATATTATAATGCGGGAAACAAATCCTATAATTCCAATCGTTTTGACCAAGCTATTTCTTATTGGACCAACGCAAAGAAATGGGGTGCGGATTCTTCGACAATGGACAGTTTAATCAAGCGTGCCCGTAATGCAAAAGAAAATCATTTGCGCGTAAAGCAACAGCAAGCAGTTATCGCCGAACAAAAAGCCAAAGAAGCGGAAGAAAAGGCCCAAGAAGCGGAAGAGAAGGCACAACAAGCCTTAGAGGAAGAGCCAATTGAAACCGTAATGATAGACGGGGAAATTATTCCGGGCGCCATTCCGGGCGCCATTCCGGGCGCCATTTCTGGGGCCACAGGAACTGGAGGAATAGGATCTTCTGTAGGGGCGGTAGGCGCTAATGAAGCGTTGCCTACGTTAGGGGGAACGGTTAACCGTGTGTCTGCCGAGGCCAGTGCCGCCTCCCGCGCTAAATATATTGAAGGGCTAGATGCTTTTAACCAAGATGATTATGAACGGGCTCGCCAAGCTTGGATTGTAGCTAAACAATTGGATCCGGGTAACAGCGATGCTGATTTAGGATTGCGAAAAGTGGAAGAATTAATGAGATAGGAGCAACCGTATGAAACTGACTTCCAAATGGATTTTATGGTTTGTATTGGTAACGGTGTATGCCGCAATTATCGGCGGGCTTTTCTATTACAATTTATTTAAATTCGTTTTTGACAAGAAATTGCAGAACGAAATGGTGGAAATGGTGCGTTTTCGGGCGCCGTCTTTGGTGCAATGGTTGGCTTCCCGCCCGAAAGGAGAGGCTACCTTCCGCGAAGCTGAAATTATGAAAGGGTTGCAGCGTAATGATGACCGGATTAAGAGTTTGGTTTATTTAAATTATGACGGTTCAATCCGCTGGCATGAAAATACGAAATTTTTGGGTATGTCTTATTCCGATTATAATAATTCCGTAGGATTTGACACGAATTCCGTGGTACAGGCTATTCGGGACGGATTACCGCGAGCCATTCTGTTTGGAAACGGGGATGCTTATGATATGGCAATTCCGCTGATGGCAAAAGGGAATACGGTGGCTGGTGTTGTAAATGTAACGGTATCACGCGAAAGTGCGAAGAAGTTGATTCATTCTTCCATGGTGCGTTATGCAGTGGGCGCGGTTATCATGATTTTGCTTATTGGTGGCGTATTGTATTTGTTTTTATTACTGAAGGTGTTGCGTCCGTTGGGAGCGTTAAAAGACAGTGTGGATGCGGTCTCCTTGAATAATTTAGACCTAGCGTTTCCATCCCGTAAGGATGAAATCGGAGATGTGGCGGTGGCTGTGTCGTCGCTGTTAGCAAAAATACGAGAAGATATTAAGAGCTTGGAAAACGTAGAGATTATGTCGTTGGAAAAAGAGCAGCGTTGGTGGAAAACGATTCTGGCGGTAACAGTGCCAAAAGGTTCCCGGGCGATGGTTATCGATGAAAACAATAATATTCTGTATACGAATTTTGAATTGAATATGCCGGGTAAGGAACGAGTGCATTTGTTGGATATTTTTGACGGCCGGCAACAAGAGATTATTCAAGTAGTGGGAGAGGCGTTGGAAAACCCGACCAAAGTTTTACGGGGAACGGTCATGAATAAAAATGTAAAATGTTTGGTGAAAGCTGTTCAGTTGCCGGATGACGCCGGTAAGAACCGCATTGTTTTGGTGCTGGAACCTGAAAAATGAGGGACTTGGTTTAGGAGAAAATTATGAAAGTAGAAATTAAAAAAATTGGTATTTCGACGGTACTTTTTTCCGTTTTTCCACTAGCCGTATTTGTGGTTATGTTATTAAGCGCTTTTATGGAAATATTTAACCCTGAGGCCGTGATCAATGTAGCCTACGTGATGGGATTAATTATGAGAGCCATCCAAAGCACTTTGTTGTTTTTAGTTTCAGCGGTATTTTTTCTGTTAGCGTATAATTTATTGTGTGCGATTGGAATCCGCGGCGTGCGGGTAGAATTAGAAGATAAATAGGGAGTAAAAACGATGAAAAAAATATTGGTATTGATGTTGGTGTGTGCCGTGGCAGGCATTGCGTTTGCTGCTCCGGCTAAAAAAGCCGCCAAATCAGCAAAGGAAGCTGTTAAGGAAAAAGCAGAATTTGTGATTGTTGAATCGGATGAATATAATGCCGGGAAAGAAGATGCTTTGCTGACTGCCGGGATTGCACAGTTTTTAGATATGGAACCTGTGGTGACAAAAGTTTCTTATAAAGAGGTGTCGGCGGATCCTAAACTGGCTAATTTGGACTACAGCTTTTTGCCGCTTTATTTGATTAAGAAAACAGATAATATACGGACTAAGTTGGAAAAACATATTCAATATGGGTATGCACAGGAAAATGATGATTTTATTATTTTACCTCGTCAAACCCGACAGGGTGTTTATAACGGAAAAACTGGGGAAGACGGAGTGATGGAAATATTTGTAATGTCCCAGTGCCCTTATGGCGTTATGGCGGAGAATTTAGTCATCCAAGCCCAGAAAGAGGGGAAAATACCGGAAGGCAAAGAAGTTAAAGTTCGATATATCGTAAATTATGATGAGGCAAATGGGTTTTCCAGCTTACATGGACCTGCCGAATGGGAGGAAAATGTCCGTCAGTTGCTCATTGCCAAGTATTATCCTAAAAAATTCTGGAAGTATTTGGAAATCCGTAATAAGGATTACCGCTCCAGCCGTTGGGATAAAGCGATGGAAGAAGCGGGAATCAACAGTAAAAAAATCATGAAGAAATTTGATAAAGAGGGTATTGAATTACTTAAAGAAGAAGCAAAATATTCCGAACAATACGGTGTGTCAGCTTCGCCGACTTTTCTTTTTGAAGGGAAAGTACAGTTGGACTTTGGATCCGCTTCCGAAATGGAAGGCTTCTCGTTTTTGAATCCGAATGCGTCTTCCCAGCCGGGAGCGCCCGAAGTGCCTGCGGGTAGTTGCTAAGGGACGATATAAGTTTTCAAGCTAAACGGGGGCTGGGATGTATCCCGGCCCCCGTTTTCAGAAGCAATGGGATGATTGGCTGATATGGCGGCGGCATATGATCCGGTCGTTTCTGAATAGAGTAAATAATGGCTATATTTCTAAATTTATGCAGAAAAAGAAATTGAGCGGTTTGTTTTCTAAAGCAGTGTTAGTGCTGATTCTTATTTCCATTGTACCTATTGTGATTATTGGTTATCATGTGATGGGAGTAGATAGCCGCGTCTTAAAAAATGAAATTTTGCAAAAACAACAAACCATGGCCGGGCGTCTGTCTGCAGTCGCACGGGGATATATTAACCGCAAGGCGCAGCTTTTTTCTTTATTTGTGGATTTACGTACCGATTTTAGCGGACATCAGTTTATTACCCTACAGGATTTGCGTTATCTTTCCGAGAGAGATCCGTCTATTGCTTACTTGGCTTTGTTAGATATTAAAGGGAAAAAGTTGTTTTCAGTAGAGAATACAAGAAATCCCATAAATTATGAGGCGGTATTGCCGGATATTCTGCGTGTTTGTGTTGAGGAAGGCGAAGATTATATCGGCGGAGTATACCAACAACCGGAAGGGATGTTTGCTTTATTGGCTTTTCCAGTACAGAAAAAGGGAAAAGAGACAAAAGTAGCGGGGATATTAGTTGCGCAGATGAATTTAAAAGAAATGGATGGATCTCTTTCGCAGGCTTATCCGCTGGATATGAATGCATTTGTTGCTACGGCAACAGGAAAGATTCTATCTTATAATGGCGCGCCAGAAGGATTGGATACGGAGACGCAGAAAGAGTTGGAGGAAAAAGTAGAAGCGATCAATGTGCAATTGAAGGGTAGAAATAACGGAGAGGTAACGTTACCGGATGGGAAACGTATCTTGGTGGCGAGGGTTAGTTTAATGGTTCCGCCATGGAGAGTGTATGTGGAACAGCCTTCTAATGTCGCTACACAATTGTTTGTTGAAAGCACTTTCCATTCTTCTTGGGACGTTTTGATATTGTTTATAGCGATGTTGGTATTTGTGGTGGTTGTCAGTTATTGGGTTATTAAGCCAATTACAAGGCCATTGGAGCGTTTAAGAGAAGCGGTTATAAAGCAGCAACAGAATGAGGATTTTGTAGTTAAGAAAGAAGAGTTATATATTCCGAATAACGAAATTGGCGAGTTGGCTTTGGCGTTTGTAGAAATGTCGGATACACTCTATGCGCGGCGGCAAGAATTGCTGCGCGCCCAAGAGGAATTGGCCCACGTAAACCAAGAGTTGGAACAACGGGTGGAAGAACGGACTCGGGCGTTAAAAGAAGCCAGCAGCGAGTTAGTAAAGGCCGAACGATTGGCTGCTATTGGACAAATGGCTTCGATTATCAGCCATGAAATCCGAAATCCGTTAGCGGTAATCAGTAATGCAACTCGGTTAATTAAGATGTTGGTCCCTTCTCCCGATCCGAAGTTAAGCAAGCAATTTAATATTATTGAGGCAGAGATAAAGCAGGCTAATAGTATTATCAGCGAAGTATTGGGTTATGCCCGGACGAGAGATTTGATTTTGACTACAATTGATTTGAACAGTTATCTGCGGGAATTGATTCTTTCTTATCCTGTAACTCCTGGAATTACCATCCGGGAAGAGTTGGATGTGGAAAACGTGCAAATAAAGGTGGATGCGGAAGAAATAAAGCAAGTCATTCGCAATGTGATTTCAAATGCAGTGGAAGCGATGCCTAATGGCGGAACGTTGACGGTAGGTACAAAAACAGGGCGCAGATTGGTATGTATTTACATTGCGGACCAAGGAATGGGTCTTACGGAAGAGGTTCGCCAAAAAATGTTTGCGCCTTTCTTTACCACCAAAGCCCGCGGAACGGGATTGGGATTAGCGGTTGTCAGAAAAGCAATTACCCGGCACCGTGGAAAACTATTTATAAAAAGTTCGCTTGGACAAGGGACCTGTTTTCAGATTTATCTAAAAATATATAAAAAACCCGGAGATACCAATTATGGAGAACCAAGTTAAGATTTTAGTGGTGGATGATGATAACAATTTGCGAGAAACATTGGTGGATTTATTGGAAATAGAAGGATATAAGGTCTACCAAGCCGGTAATGCGGCGGAATGCATGGAGATTTGTGCGAACGAATTTTTTAATGTGATTCTGATGGATTATAACCTGCCTGGAGAGACGGGGCTTGATTTAATCCGCAAAATTCGTTCATTTAATCAAGATACCCAGATTATTATGATTACGGCTTACGCGTCTTTAAATGCAATTATGGAGGCAATGCAGGAGTCCGTTTATGATTTTTTAATGAAACCGGTAGATTTTGATTATTTGAAACGCACGCTAAACCGGGCGTTGGATAAATATTTTTTGGAGCAGAGCAACAAAGAATTGTTGGCGCAGCTCAAAACCCGTAATGAAGATTTGGATCGTTTAAATAATATGAAGTCCAAATTTTTCTCAATTGTGTCGCATGACTTGTCCAATTCGCTGATGACGCTTAAAATGAGCTTTGATATGCTCAAAAAGAAGATGGTGCTGGATGCGGACCAACAGAAAAAAATGATGTTTATGGAAGAGTCCATCAGTCAAATTGAACATTTGATTAAGGACTTGGTAGATTGGGCAGCCATTGAAAAAGGGAAACTCCGTATAGAGAAAACGCGTTTTGAATTAACGGAAAGTTTGAAGAAAACGGCGGAAATTTTCCGGGCGAAAGGAGAAAAGAGGAACATTCGTGTTACTTTCGAAAGTTGTGGAGCGGTGCCGGTATTGGCGGATGAAAAACGTATCCGACAGGTCATTTCCAATATTTTGGAGAATGCGGTCCGCCATACGCCCGACAACGGAACGATTGACATTGTAGTTAGCAAAATAGATGAAAAAAATGCTAAAGTGTCGGTAACGGATTCTGGAGACGGAATTGATCCGGAACAGGCGCCGAGCTTGTTTACCAGTTTTACCCAAGTGGGGGACAAAAGCCGGGTAGGCAGGTTGGGGCTGGGGCTTTCTATAGCCAAAGATATTGTTATCAATCATGGCGGCCGTATTTGGGCGCAGAGTGATGGATTGGGTAAGGGGGCTTCTTTTAATTTTACGCTTCCGATTACCAATTCTTAAAATTTAACCACGTTTAGGGAGTATGCCAATGAATAAAAAGAAAAAAATAACCGTATTAATTGCCGATGACCAGACGCTGTTCCGGGAGGGGATCAAAGATGTTCTGACCGGAGAAAAGTGGATGGAAGTGGTGGGTGAAGCAGCAGATGGAGTGGAAGCGGTTGCCAAAGCCAAGAAATTAAAACCGGACGTGGTGTTGATGGATATTAAGCTGCCCAAAATGGACGGGATCAATGCAACACGGCAGATTCGCCAAGCTTGTCCGGAGGTAAATGTGTTGATGCTGTCAAGCTTTGAAGATGAAGCTCATGTACTTGATGCTATTCAAGCGGGTGCGAACGGCTATTTGTCTAAAATGCTTCCTGCGGCGGAATTGGTAAATTCCATTAAAACGTTTACCAGCGAGGGACTGATGATTCCGCAGCAATTAATGGGAAAGCTGTTGCATGGACTTCGCAAAATGGGCAACAGCGGTATTCCTTCCCAAGCTACGTTGACTAAAACGGAAATTAAAGTGATGGATTATCTTGGAAAAGGAATGAGTAATAAAGAGTTGGCCAAAGCGCTTAATTGCAGTGTCAAAACGATCAAGAACCACTTGAACAGCGCTTTCCACAAGTTAGGAGTGAGCAGCCGTACCGAAGCGGTGGTAAAAGCGATTGAAAAAGGTTTGATTTCATCGGAAGGAACCATTGTTCCCGAAGAAGATGGAGAATGATTTATGTATGGAAAAAGGCCGTTATGGAGCGGGCTTTCTTATCAACAAGGGCAGGCAACGATTGAATATGTACTGATGCTTGCGACAATTGTTGTAGTGCTGTCAGCTTTTTTAACGGCGTTTCATACACATATTGTTCGCTTTTTCTTTACGTTTATTGGAGAATTGCTGACCAGTTGATTTATGCATATACTTGCCCGGATTGTTTATAAATTGCGGGACCGTAAGGCTCAGATTTTGCTGCCTTCGGTCCTTTTGGCGCCTATTTTTATATTGGTTATTTATTTGCTGTTCGAAACGGCTAAAGTTTCTATGACTAAGGTGCGCCAGCAATTTGCTTTGGACAATGCGGCGTATTCCCAAGTATCGGCAGCCAGCACTTATTTAAATGCCGTAGCGATGGTGAACGGACCGCTTCCTTACCGCGTGATGCTTTATTATAAAGACCAAAAGGTGCAACCTCACTCTAAAGCTGCGGAAGAGGGTAAACAACCAATCAGTATTTTTGAACTCTTTTATCATGGCGGCGGAGTGCCTGTTATTGGGCCTAATTATGATACAGGTATTAATAATCCTCCAAAAGCGGAGTCTACAGATTGGGGGGTAAGGTTCGATCCAAATAACAAAGAATATCCTCGTGAAAATTGGGAGAAAGAACAACCGCAAGTACCGGGAGGGGATGAGTATGTACCGGTTATGAGCCGTACTTTAATTAACGATTATTATTTCCCAGCGCTTAAGATGGCGACAGTCGTTATTCAGAATTATTTGACGACGTATGTGCAGGTAGGTTCGATTTATCAATCGCAGTCTTACGTCTATAAAGAAGTAAGTAAGAATTTGATTATGTTCCGGGAGGCATATTATCTGAATACCAATGATTGTAAAAAAGCGGATTGCGCGCGGCAGAGCGCAGCCCAGCTGAGGCCTTATGTTTCGATTGCCACTAAACCGCTTGAATTAGATAAGATTCGGTTTTATGCTTCTGAGAATATTTCAGGGGATACCATGGGATTTCATGGTGGTGCGCTGAATTTAGATTTAGATATGACAGAGTTAATTAAAACCAAGCTGTTCCAATTTGCATATTTGGATGCCGGTTCCCGAAGCAAGTTGCGTACGCTGGGGCGGGGTGTGGTGCTGAAGCAACCTTTTAAATTGCCTAAAAATTATTTTAATATCAATTTGGAACAGAAATATAAGCCTTATGTGCGCAATACGGTCATATTATCCTGCCCCCGTAGCAACAATAACTGTGTATGGCCAAATCCCTTGCCAAAATACAGTGTAACCTTGGATCCGTGATTATAAAATGATGAATAAATTATTTTCTTTACATGCCAAAAAAGGACAAGCAACGACCGAAGTGGTGTTGTTGTTTCCGTTGTTTGTTATTTTTATTTTGTTTATTATCAAAATTTTTGGGTTGCTTATTTTAAGCCAAAAGATGGAAATAGCCGGCTTTTATGCGGCTCGGCGGTTTCAGCTTCAGTCGCATGAAACGGATTATTATGCCAATACTTGGGACCGGCGTTTTTTAAAAAAAGATATTCAAAAGAAAGTGGAGAGTTATTTAGGCTTTGATAATGCGGGGATGCGGAAATTTTTAAATTTAAGCGAACTAAAAATGAGTATTGAAACATCCGGTACTTGGACCAAAGTGGTGTTGACGGCGCACACCCGCCCGCCACGGATTCGGTTTTTATGCAATTATAACAAAGACCAAGTTTGTTACCGGGATGCAAAATGCCTCAAAGGCTATGCTTTTTTATGTGAAACCGGCGGGGAAGTAGAAATTATTAAATATGTAGGGCATAATGAACGTCCTGCCCCGTACCAGCGGCCGGAAGGACGATGATACAAGGCGGAACTAGGCTTGACAAAGTCCTATTTTCTGCCTATACTTACTAGTAACAGACGGTTTATAACTCTGTGTTTGAGCGTATCAGAAGGATACGGGTCAACAAGAGTGTTTTTTATTATCATGTAAAGGGGTTTTTATGTTTAAATTAAAACCGGGAAATGTATTTCAAAAAATAAACAAAATGGATAAAAAGCAAGCCTATACTTGGGGAGCGATTATTATTGTTTGTTTTATTGCATTAATTACGCTGGCCTCTTTTATGGGGGATGCCGACGAAACTTCCTTCGATTCTTTTAATACGCGTGGGTATGATTTGGCTCAAATGCCTTTTGTAAATGACGAGGCGGAGGAATATCTATTAGCTTCCAAATATCCAGACATGCAAGGCAATAACGCCAGCATGTTGTATTCTTCTTCCGAGAAGAAAGC
>CALUYP010000072.1 GCA_944325055.1 uncultured Elusimicrobiales bacterium
TATCCACTCCATTAAGGCTCAATCCCGGCCCAATTACAAAAAGATGTATAAGTGCATCGTAGACAAACTGGCCGAGCTGGAACAAAATGCAAATTGATTTTTCTTAGGATATATTCCAACAATGCACATCTATACGGACAAACGCACCGGCATCAAGTATATTTCCTACACGGACCCTTCCGGCAAACGGGTACGCCGCTCTCTAAGGACTCGGAATAAAAGCGTAGCGACAATTAAAGCAGCAGACACTATCGACAATAAAAAATCAGCCGATTATAGTCCTCTCTCTGTTGACGCCTTTTTGTTCAAATACCGCGAATTCTTAAAAGCCACAAAAAGTAAACAAACCAGCGAGATTTTTGAAACCGCTTGGAGAAAGCTAACCAAACTTAGAGAAATACGCGCTTTGTCAGAAATAACTCCAGCCCTGTTGGACGATCTGCAAATCGCCCAAAAAAACGCTGGCGTCGGTCATGCTGGCATAAATAGGACGACCCGCGCACTTCGTACGGCAATGATGCAGGCTGAATATTGGAGGCTTGTCGCTCCACAAGACTGGAAGAGGATAGTAAAATTCCGCGAAAACAAAAACCGCGTAGAATTTCACACTATCGACGAAATAAAACAGATTTTGGCAATTTGTCCGTCTGCTGATTGGGAAGTGGTAGTCCTGCTAGGTTGTCGTGCAGGCCTTCGCCGAGGCGAAATGGACCACCTTAAATGGGAAGATGTGGATTTTGTTCGTGGGCAATTACATATTGCCGCTAACAAAACAGAGAATTTTCGGTTTGTGCCAATAGATCCCGTGCTAAAATCCGCCCTGTTATCTGCTCAAAAAAAAGCGAAGAACGAGTTTGTTGTAAATGTTGGTTTATCTAGTAGCCGGGGAAGCAAGGATTATATAACCACATACTACGCGCATTTCACGCGCAAACTGCCGTTCCACTGCCACTTGCACAAACTGCGCCATACTTTTGCTAGCCACCTGGTCCAAGCTGGAGCGGATTTATATCATGTTTCAAAATTACTTGGGCATTCTTCAATCAAAATGACGGAAATCTACGCCCACCTTGCTCCACGAGCGCTGGTTGATGTAGTTGCTTTGCTCCCCAAGTTTAATAATTAGTCAGCAAAAATGTCAGCATATAGAAGAAGAAAAAACTCATAGTCCGGAAACCATATAGAGGGCCTACAAAGGCCCTCTTTTTTGTGTTTAAATCCAGATTAGACCGGAAATATTTATAAGTGTTTCAAGCGAATTTTCCTCTCAAAAGTTAGCGGAGTATCTTTACCCGTTCTTGGATGGGAAGGAAGGTCTTATCCGCCGCCGGGGCAATGGGCTTACCGAAGGGCATTTGGGCGATCAGCTTCCAGCTTTCCGGAAGATGAAAAGTCTTTTTTACCGCTTCATCCACCAACGGATTATAATGTTGTAAACTGGCACCCAGCCCGGCTTCTTCCAAAGCTGTCCAAAGAATAAATTCCGCCATAGCGTTGGCTTGATAGGCCCACAATGGAAAATTTTCTTGATACGCCGGAAATTGCTCCTGCAGTGCCGTTACCGCGTCCCAATCTTCAAAAAATAAGACGGTTCCATAGGCCGCTGCAAAAGAATCAATTTTTTCTTCCGTTATATGAAATTTATCCGCCGGCACGCGGGAACGCAGTTCATCCAAAACCAACTTCCAGAACGTAGTATGACGTCCGCCAAGCAATATTAAAATACGCGTACTCTGCGAATTAAAGGCACTGGGCGCGTATTGAATGGATTGCTCCGCGATACGGATAAGTTCCTCATCAGGAATAGGACTCTGCTGTTCCAAGGCATAACGGGAACGGCGGTTTTTTACAGCTTGTAAGAAACAATCGATTTTCTGGTTCATAAACTTTCCCCCTCCTTTTTACTATATTCTCTTGTGAATATAAAATCAAAAAATTTTTTGGATTAGTCTCAGCTGACACGCAACCATATTCTTAGAAAATCTGTATCCAACGCTAACTTTATTTAAAGCAAAACAGGTGGATTTTCTGAGTGAAATGATCATACAAAGCAGACTGGTTTTAAACATTGCCCGAAAAAGAGCAACACCATGTAATGGAGTTAGCCGTGTAAAGTTTGATAGGGGTTGTAATGCGTGTAGTTTCTACCATATGCAATAAATTCTCCCTAAAAAGGGTATGATAAGAACAGGAACCCCTTATGATGGAGTCAGAAATCAACTCAAATGGCCGAAATCTCCCCCCTTTGCAGAGAGTGATTTGTCTGTAGAATAAAAAACTGCCGACAATTAAATAAATTATCAGCAGATTTGTCATTATTTCGCCTGAAAAAACTACCCCCGGCGGGAGTTGAACTCGCAACCTTCTCCTTAGGACGGAGCCGCTCTATCCATTTGAGCTACGGGGGCAACAAATCACTTACACACGGGGGCGTCTAATGTTCCGTTTCTTGATAATTTTTTTGATTTTTTTGACTGTTTGTTTAGGTGTTTTAACAGTTTTTGATTTTTCAGGACGGATTTTTTTTGAAGGGCGGACACCTTTCTTAGATTTAGTATTTTTTTGGGTGCGACCTTTGAATGGCTGAATTGATTTTTTAACCCTTTTTTTCACAGCAGAATTTTTCTTGGTTCCTTTTCTTTTGGCTCCCGCCTCTGTTAATAATCTCTGTTTTTTAAGCAGGCGCGCCAAAGGGCTTTTATCAACGGTTTCTCCCAAGATATTTGTTTTCAAACGGGGCTGCATGGCGCTATGGAGCTTCTGGGTACGCAAATTTTGGGGAGAAAATTCTAAAATTCCGGACCGTAAAGCTTCTTTACGAAGTGCATTCACGGCGCGTTCCTCAATTTGGCGAACGCGTTCACGCGATAAGCCTAGTATTTCCGCCACTTCTCCTAAAGTCTTTGGCTCATTATCATCCAATCCATAGCGCATAATAACGACTTGGCGGTCCCGTTCGTTCAATCCCTCCATACTTTTTTTAATGCTGCTTTGGTTTTCTTTTTTAAGGAAAACATCATGGGGATTTCCTTTGCCGTCATCGCTAATTAAATCTTCCAAGGTGGTCTCTTCCTCTTCATGCACCAAGGTAGTCAGGGAATCCACCCCTTTGGCGGCACTTAAGGTATCCATAATGGACTTCACTTGACGTGCCGTTAAATCCAATTCGGCCGCCATTTCATTTAAAGAAGGATCCCGCCCGTTCGCTTCTTTTAGTTCGTTCCACGCGCGGAACCATTTTTTCAAATTTCCCCATGCATGGGAAGGTATTTTAATGGAGCCGGATTGTTCTTCAATATATTTGCGGATATATTGTTCAATCCAGTAAATGGCATAAGTGGAAAAGCGATATCCTTTTTCCGGCTCAAACTTTTCGATTGCTTGAAGAAGCCCTAAATTTCCTTCTTCAATTAAATCCATCAGTTCCATCCCCGGACGCTGGAAACGCTTTGCAGTCGGGATAACCAACCGTAAATTCATTTCCATGATTTTATTTTTGGCTTCTTTGTCCCCTTTTTTGGCAAGCTTCCACAGCCGGGCCATTTCTTCCCGGTTGATTTCTTGCGTAATTTTGCCTAAGTGTTTAAAATATTCGTTTACACTGTCGAGGGATTCGTTTTCCATATATACATAATATCAAATTTTTAGTTCGGCTCCAGCTGGTTTTAACGGATAAATAAAAGTTTTCAATGAAAAAATGTATTTAATAAAAGCATAAAGACCTGCCGGCAGATATACCGGCAGGTCTATTTTACGGCTAAAAGCTTTACAGCGGAATATTCCCTTTACGCGGATTTTTTCGGGGATCTCGTTTATTTTTTAGCACTTCAAAAGCCCGAATAATCTTTGTACGCGCTTCGGCGGGTTCAATAATTTCATCAATGGAACCGTTGGTTGCGGCCTGATAAGGAGACGCGAATTTATCGGAATATTCCTGAGTCATTTTTTGTTTCAGCGCTTCTTTTTTTGTTTCATCAGTCTCGGCTTTTAGATCACGCGAATAAAGAATTTCGACGGCGCCGCGCGGTCCCATCACAGCGATTTCCGCACTGGGGAACGCAAAGTTGAAATCCCCGCGCAAATATTTGGAACCCATTGCAATATATGCGCCGCCATAGGCTTTCCGCAGTACGAGAGTCACTTTCGGAATGGAAGCTTCTGAATAAGCATAGAGCAGCTTGGCACCATGGCGGATAATACCGCCGTGTTCTTGCTGAACGCCGGGCAAATAACCGCCGGTGTCCACCAAAGTAAGAAGCGGAATATTAAAAGCATTTAAGAAGCGGATAAAGCGTGCGGCTTTGTCGCTGGCATCGCTGTCCAAGGCACCGCCCAAACAAGCGGGGTTATTGGCCACCACGCCCACTACTTGACCGCCCAAGCGGATAAAACCCGTAACCACATTCTTGGCAAAATTTTGGTGTATTTCAAAGAAGCCATAATCATCCGCAATGCGCCAAATCACATGATGAATGCGAAACGCCTTTTTAGGATCCATCTCGCATACGCGTTCCAACACGGGCACACTGCGTCCGATTAAATCGCTGGTTGTTTCGAGCGGCGGTCTTTCTTCACAGTTTTGGGGCAAGAAAGAAAGGAGTTCGCGCACTTGGCGGAAGCAATCCTGCTCCGATTTGGCGACAAACTGGCACACGCCGCTTTTTTCGCTGTGCGGGTGGGATCCGCCCAACGTATCAAAATCCACTTCCTCTCCGGTAGCCGCTTTGACGGCGCCGGGCCCGGTAATAAACATATGGCTGATGCCTTCCACCATAAAGATAAAATCCGTCAAAGCCGGCGAATAAGCGGCGCCTCCCGCGCAAGGCCCTAAGATGACGGAAATTTGCGGAATCACACCGGAAGCTTTTACGTTGCGGTAAAAGATTTCGCCGTATCCGTTTAAGCTGTCCACCCCTTCCTGGATACGGGCTCCGCCGGAGTCAAAAAGCCCAATAACGGGTATTTTCGCTTCCAAGGCACGGTCCATCAAAGCAGCTATTTTTTTGGCGTGGGCCAATCCAAGAGAACCGCCCAATTGGGTAAAATCTTGGGCGAATAAGGCCACTTCCCGTCCGTTAATGCGTCCAAATCCGGTAATAACGCCATCCCCTTTAATGTGTTTATCCTTAATTCCAAAATCACTGCAGGAGCTTTCCATTAAACTCTTAATTTCTAAAAAGCTGCCTTGATCCAACAAATAAGAGATACGTTCACGGGCGGTCATCTTGCCTTTATCTTTTTGAGCTTTAATGCGTGCCTCGCCGGCGCCTTTTAGGGCGTCTTGGGAAACTTGTCTAAATTTTACCAAGCTGGCCGGAGCGGGTTGTTCCGACGGCTTGTCTTGTCTGGGGTCCTCAAAGAGTTCAATCATAGTCCCTCCAAAATCTGTATAGCTTATATTTTACTAAATAATAAGTCTCATTGCCCGCAAGCCGCCGTAAACATAAAGCCCGGGATGAGTTCGCTGGTCTGAAGCGTAATAGCAGGAGTTCCCATCTGGGTGTAAACTTCCAGCGCCGCGCCAAAGAAAGAAGGCGTCCCGTTGATACAGCGTACGTCATAGCTGTTTAAGGAGAGCCCCGTACCCAGCAGTTTAACCACCGCTTCTTTTTGCGTCCATAGGGCGGTTAAAAAAGCGTCCCCCGTACCGGTCAGTTCGGACGGATGAAAAAAATCTTTGGCCCACGCGTCTATGCGGTGTTCTATCTTTTCCAGATCAATTCCTAAAAAAGGCGTATCTTCGCTGACGGCCGCCGCCGCCCAACCGCGGCTATGAGTAAGGCTAAACGCCAGCGGACTGCTTTTCCCTTTTACCCACAAGAAAGGTTTCCCCGTTACTCCGGGCAAGAGTTCAATTTCTTGCCACACGGCTTTGGTTACGCCGCGCACCAACTCTTTTAACGCAAATCTGCCTCCAAGCCACTCCACCCTGCGTTTGGGGAAACGAAGCGTTTGATAAAACGCATATTCCCGTTCACTCAGAATGTCGTCGGCCGGAGGCAGACGGTTTAAATCAACTTCTTTAATTTGGCAGGACATTTCGCCCCAACCGGTTACTGGCCGATGGCCTGATAACCGTGGATTTCCACCCACACTTCGCCTTGTGCGTCAAACACATACGCGTCGTGCAAGGTCTTGCCGTCGGCCGTATTGCCGCGGTTCACGCCATACAAATACAGTTGGGCCGGCGGCACTTGGTTTTTCAGCACCGCCACTTCAGCGATACCGTCGGGCAGCGTCATCTTGTGTTCAATGCTCATATCCTGGAAACCGCAGCATTGGAAAGCGGCTTCAATCAGCATCGGGTTAGCCAGCAAGGTGCGCGGACCGTCGTTCCATTGCGGGCGCGGGGTGGTGTTGTACACCGCCAGCGACGCGTGTTTATCCACGCGTACAATACCCGCCAGTACTTGGAAAGACGGGCCGTGGAAGTATTTTTGATAAATCTCTTCTTTGCTCACGCTCATCGGAGCGGTCAGGCCGGTCATCGCTTCGGCTTTGACGGACGCCCAGTTGGAGGTAAATCCGTCCAGCGTTTTGGCGGTGAAGTGTCTGCGGGTGTTGCCCATCTTTACGCCTTTGCTGTTGATAAAGTCGGATTCAATTTCCATAGACGCTTCGTTGCCGGAAGCTTTGCCGATTACGCGCACGGCCTGCGGGCGGTTTCTTAAGAGCTTAATGGGCAGGTAGAAGTGTACGTCTTTAAGTCCTTGCGGCACATTGCCCGTAAGAGCCGTAGCCGTTTCCATAAAGGTTTCAATGCCCATCACACCCGGCACATACGGCGTGCCTTCAATGGCGTGGTCGGCTAAGTACGGATCGGAATCCAAATTAAATTCTTTTTCCAAATGGATTTCCGACCCTTTTTGCAAGGACGTTACATTGCCCAAAAAGTGCGTAGCTTTAGACGCATCCACCGCGGCTGCCTTGGGAGCGGCCGGGGCGGTCGGAGCGGAAGAACCGCCTTTGGGGGCATCATCGGAGCCGGCTTCGTCGGCTCCGATTTCTTCCCATTCAAATTTCAGCTGATGATCCCAGTCCAAACGGCCCAGCGAACCCGTCAGTACGATTTCCGGTACTTGTCCATAGACGATTTCGTCCAAGAAGATCTGCATACCGTCTTCGGGATCCACAAAGTCCACTCCGTTGGAGCGCAGGAAAGTTTCCACACCGGCGCGCACGCCCATACCTACGTTCTTGTAAGCGCTCATGGCAATACTGATGGCGCGGTAGCCTTGATTGGACAAGGAGATAGCCGATTTGGCCAGGTAATCGTTGGCGCTGGCGTAGTCGCTCTGGCCCAGATTGCCGTACTTGCCGGCAATGGAGGACGCAAAGGCGAAGAAGCCGTCGTCGCGCACGATGTTGTTGGCCAGGAACGTGGCAAAGCTGGTGGCTTTAACGTCAAAGATACGGTAGTATTCCGCCGGATCTTTATCGTAAATCAGCTTGGAGCGTTCCAATCCGGCAAAGTGGATCAGTCCGTCCACGCGGCCGTTTTTGGCTTTGATCTTAGTGCAGACTTCTTTCATCATAGAGGAATTCATCACGTCGCAGTGATAATATTCCACTTCGCTGCCCAGATCGCGCAGTTTCTGCAAGTTGTTATAAAGCGTGATAGAGTCTTTCACGCGGCCGAAGGCGCGTTCCAACAGCACCGGAGTAGCCTTTTGGGTCTTATCGGCCTTAAGGTCTTCCCAGAGTTGCTTTTTGAGCGCGGCCAGTTCGGCTTCGTTCATAGAAGCCCACAGCGGCGTTTTCTCTTGAATTTCAATGATATCCAAGACGATGATCTTGCTGTGGTACTGAGCGGCGATTTTCTGCGAGAGCATGGCTCCAATACCGCGGCCGGAACCGGTGAAGATAATGGTCTTGCCGGCGAGGTCAAAGTGTTTGACGCTTCTGTCCAGACGGGTCGGCAGCGAAAGGATGGTGGAGCGGATGTTGTCGCGCGTACCAATCATCAAGCGCATATCGCCGTGGAGCACTTCGTCCATGGTCTTTTGAGCCATTTCATCGGGCGTAGCCGTCGGTTCAAAGTCCATCAACTTGGAGATGGCGCCCGTGCGTTCATATACGTCTTTGCGGTAGCAGGTCGTGCCGCCGGTAAGCGCACCCACGATGGGGTTGAACTCGTCCTTGGTGGTGTAACCGAAGTTACCGTCAATCTTGGTGTTGACTGCAAAGAACGTATCGGCGTCCTGGCGGTTGGCAAGGCCTTTTTCAAATACGCGAAGCGCGATAAACAGCGGCATCACATATTTGGTCAGTTCGGCGTGCGGGCTGGCTTTTTTGTCAAACTTTTTAACCGACGCACCCAACAGATATACGATACCTTGGATATTGGGATCTTCGGCGGCGTAATCTTTCAAAGCCGCTTCGGTTTCTTCGTAAGATTCCCAGTTCACAATGGTCGTATTTTTGCTGCGTGTTTTGAGCGTGGTAAATACGTGGTATTTTACACCCAGTTCTTTAAATTCTTCCTGATAGGCTTTGATGAGCTGCGAATTGTCCGCAAACAACAACACCGTTCGGTCTTTGGACAAACGTCTGTTTTCGCGCTCGGTCAGCGGCGCATCAGCCACGGTGGTTACATAGCGCAGTTTCTTTTCGTGGCAATGTTCGCCTTGATAGCCTTCGCGTTCCGGGCGTTCCGCCAAAGAAACGCGTTTTTCAATCGGAGCAGTCGGGTTCGTGATCAACGCATCCGCTTGCGGCGCGCCGATGTGTTCGGCTACCATGTGTTCCGGTTTTTTGGCCAACTTCGGCGCAGGTGCGGCTGGAGCGGCAGGCTCAACCGGCGCAGGCTGGACCGCAGGTGTTACCGGCGTGCTGACAGTCACAGCAGGCTGCACGGGAGCAGTTACCGCAGCGGGCTGAGCCGCTGGCGTTACTGCCGCAGCAGGCTGTCCGCCGGCATTGGCTAAGGCAAAATTGATGCAGTGGCGAATCGTCGGATAATCTTTGAGTTGGATGCCTTCCTGCTGGGCAATGCCGTAATGTTCGCGCATCGCGGCAAACAGTTCGGCTTGTTTTACCGTATCAATACCCAGGTCAGCTTCCATATCCAGATCCAGTTCCAGCATATCTTCGGGGTAACCCGTCTTTTCCGCTACCATTTTCACGATTTCTTTCGTAACGGTCGCTTCATTCAACGCTACCGCTTTCGGCGCGGCCGCCACGGCAGGCTGAGCAACAGAAGCTTGCACCACCGGGGTTACCGGCGCGGGCCGAGCAGCAGGCGCAGGTTGTACCATCGCAGCAGGCTGATCCGCCGCCGGCTTGCCGGCATTGGACAGTGCAAAATTGATGCAGTGGCGAATCGTCGGATAATCTTTGAGTTGGATGCCTTCCTGCTGGGCAATGCCGTAATGTTCGCGCATCGCAGCAAACAGTTCGGCTTGCTTAACCGTATCAATACCCAGATCAGCTTCCATATCTAAGTCTAAATCCAACATATCTTCGGGGTAACCCGTCTTTTCGGCAACCATCTTAACGATTTCTTTCGTAACGGTCGCTTCGTCCAACGCTACGGCCGCGGCTTTCGGAGCGGCGGCCACAGGAGCGGCAGGCACAGGCTGTGCCACCGGAGCTACTACAGGGGCAGGTTGGGCTATCGGCGCAGGCGCAACAGTCGGCTGGGCCGCAGGAGGGGACACAGCCGGCGTTACAGCCGAAGCCGCCGGTTTGCCGGCGTTGGCCAATACAAATTTAATGCAGTGGCGGATTGTCGGATAGTCTTTGAGCTGGATGCCTTCCTGCTGGGCAATGCCGTAGTGTTCGCGCATCGCGGCAAAAAGTTCGGCTTGTTTTACCGTATCAATACCCAAATCGGCTTCCATATCCAAGTCGATATCGAGCATATCTTCGGGATAGCCCGTCTTTTCAGCCACCATACCGACAACCTCTTTGGTAACCGCCGCTTCGTCTAACGCAACGGCTTTCGGTGCAGCTGCCACGGCAGGTTGAGCGGCCGGCGTTGCCACAGGGGTAACCGGTGCGCTGACAGTCGGCGCGGGCGCAACAGTCGGCTGGGCCGCAGGAGCAGGCTGGGCCGCCGCCGGTTTGCCGGCGTTAGCCAATACAAATTTAATGCAGTGGCGGATCGTCGGATAGTCTTTGAGCTGGATACCGTCCTGCTGGGCGATGCCGTAATGTTCGCGCAAGCCGGCAAACAGTTC
>CALUYP010000073.1 GCA_944325055.1 uncultured Elusimicrobiales bacterium
ATAGGGCAAGTGATTGAAAAAGAAAATTATACCGCGGCCGCCATTTGGTGCAACCAAAACGGCGCGCATATTGAAAAGCAGGACGGGCAGTACGTTATTGTGGAAAATCTACCTGCGCCCATTCCGACTTCTGCCGAACAGGTACACGCGTTGGAAGCGCAGACGGGTCTTACGCGCGCGGTGCGTGAGTTGATATTGGCGGAAGGCTCCGGGGCAAGCGATTATGCAAAATCCAAAGCGCAGGAAATAGAAACCCTGGCGGCTCCGCTTCGGGAGGAGTCCAATGAATGACGAACTGTTTAAGATGTTGGGGACGCTCGCCGTATCGGTAGGCGGCACGTGGGTGGCCTTGCATAAAAAGCTGGAAAATCTTGCCACCCGTTTGCAAGCCGCCGAAAAAAATCTGGACAAAATGGAGCAGGCGCACCGATCGGATATTGTGGAAGTGAAAAGCAAAATCCGCTCTGCCGAAACCACGCTGGCGGAAATCCGCGCGCAGTACGCGGTAACTTCGGCGGATATCAAACACCTGACTTCGCTGGTGGGAGAACTTCGTACCGATGTAAAGACGCTTTTATCACAGGGGGAATAATATGCCTTCATTTTCTAAAACAAGTGAAAAACGGCTTCAAACCTGCCACCCGGATATTGCGGCGGTGTGCCGAGAGCTTATCAAACAGTACGATTTTTCCGTTCTGTGCGGACACCGTACCACGGCCGCGCAGAACAAAGCGTTTGAAAGGGGAAACAGCCGTTTAATCTATCCGCAAAGCGCGCATAACAAAACGCCCAGCCACGCGGTGGATATTGTGCCTTACCCGATAGACTGGGGCAATTTAATGCGTTTTCGCGAGATGTGGCACCGTTTTGACGCGCTTGCTAGTCTTATGCGCGAGCGCGGCGAAATTGAAAGCGAATTTGAGTGGGGCGGAGAGTGGAACAGTTTAAAGGACTATCCGCACATTGAAATAAAGGAGAAATAGTATGTCTGCATATAAGATTATTGAAAACATCAAAAAAAGCATTGAGCTGTTGTCGGTTCCCGTGGCTTCCGTGTGTGCCATTTGGGGATTTGATATAGCCACCTATGCGGCGGCTACGGCTACCGTGATTACGGCGATTTTGTCGTATGTGGAAATTTTTTTGCCGAAGGAGGACTAAATGGAGTGGATTCAAAATAACTGGAATGATGTGCTAAGCATACTCGGCGCGGTAATTTTAATTGTGACCGCCGTTGTAAAACTGACTTCTACTGATAAAGATGATACCGTATGGGCGAAGGTGTTAAAAGTATTATCGGCGTTGTCCTTGTGTAATCCGGACGGTTCTTTAATCGGGAAAGGCAAATAAGATGTGGGCCGCAGTTAGTATTTGTATATTAGCTATTTGCGGCGTGTGGGGATTATGTAGTCTAACGGCCCGAATGGCTAAACAGAAAGAATTATTGAAGCAACAACAAAAGGAGATTGTAGAATGTGAAAAAATGGAAAAACTCATGGAGCGTGTGTCTGTTATGTCTGTTGATGAGTTGGATAGGAGGTTGTTCACCCCTTCCGATAAAGAGTAGATCGGTACTGTGTAAAATCCGGTTTGATTTGACAGACTCTTCTCTTCTCAAATTAAATCTTCACAATAAGCGTTCGGTTGTTGCTTTAGAGACTGCTTGCGGACGGATACAGCTGCCGTAAAATCCATATAAAAACCCCGGTTATACCGGGGTTTTTATTGTGGGGAATTATGGGGGAGTTGGATCTTGCAAAAAACAGAAAAGCAAAGAGAATTAAAATTTTCTTATTAAAAAATCCCTAAAAAATAGGACTTTTTCTCCATTTTTTACGCTTGAAAAAAAATGTTTTTTCTGTAAGATTACAATAGGGGGGAAAGGAGGTGGAGTTATGAAAAGATTTATTGGAAGATATACTTGGGCAATCGCGCTACTTGTAGTAGCCGGCTCATTATTATTTTTGGGGACTGCGCCCGTTTCAGCGGAACAATCTTCTTTCGGAAAATTACGTCGCCAAATGCCTGAAAAATTGGATTTATTGCGTGAGCGGGTAAATAAGGCGGGAGGCGAAGAAATCAGCCTGGCGTTATTGCTTGCCAGCCAGAATGAAGATGCCCATACCGTGGGAACTACAGTATGGGTTTATCAACAATATCCGCGCGAGCGCAAATTGGCTGTATTGCTGGCAGCCGCCATAAAATATCATCAAGAAATAAGTTTAATGCAACAAGTGGATGATAAATCCCTCAAACAGGCACTTTTACAAGCGCCTGAAGAAATGGCGGGGATCAATGGAATGTTCCAAACGGTGCTTTCGATGTTATCTATGACGGATGAACAATTACAGGAGGCGGTCAAAAAAGCGCAAACGTGGAATATGAGCGGTAAAACGGCAGAGATGGTTAGAAGAACGGTTCAATATAATCTGGGCCAAAAACTGGAATAATAATGCTCTGTTTAAACAGGATAATGAAAGATTTGTTCTGTGTTGAGAATATCTCTTATTTTAAACAATCCCCGGGTTTACGCCCGGGGAGTTTCATCAAAAAGAGGAGAATGTTTCTATAATACCGCTAAAATTTTTTTTGCGGCGTTATCTGGATTGTTTTTAAATAGTTTGTTTATTTTTTCTTTTGTTTGTGCATCCGGCGTTGCCCCATATTCCTGCAAGAGTTCTACTATTCGGACATTTTTGACCGCCGCCGCGTAATAAAGGGGGGTATTTCCCATATAGTCAGGCAAATTCGGATCTGCCCCGCGTTTAAGCATATAAACGAGTAAATCCTCTCTTTCTTTTTCTGAGGGAAATGGCTGCGTAATTGCCATCATCAGCGCAGTAGCGCCGTGGTCGGTCTGGG
>CALUYP010000074.1 GCA_944325055.1 uncultured Elusimicrobiales bacterium
GCAAAATCACGAAAAAAACCAAAGCCATTCTGCCCGTCCACCTTTATGGTTACCCGGCCAATATGGACGCTATTATGCATCTTGCCAACGAACACGGCCTAAAAGTGATTGAAGACTGCGCCCAAGCACACCTTGCGATGGCCGACGGCGTAATGGTAGGCGGCATCGGCGATGCAGGCTGCTTCAGCTTCTACCCCAGCAAAAATTTGGGCGCTTGCGGAGACGCCGGCTGTATTACCACCAATAACGATGAAATCGCCAACCGCTGCCGTTCCCTGCGCCACAGCGGACGCGCCTTGGGCAAAGCCTATGAATATGATTTGGAAGGATCAACCTTGCGGATGGATGAAATTCAAGCGGCAATTTTACGCGTTAAACTCCCCCATTTGGAAGAATGGACTGAAAAACGCCGCAAAGCCGCCGCTCTCTATGAAGAAGGACTGGCCGGCGTACCCGTCGTCCTTCCCCCTACACCCCCCGCCGGATATGCCCAATCCTATTACGTCTACACCATCCGCGCCGAAAAACGCGACGCCCTGCAGGCTTTCTTAAAAGAACGCGGTATAGGATCCGCCGTGTATTATCCCGTTCCCCTTTACAAACAGCCTGCTTACAAAAACCGCGGCTTCGACCCCGCAGATTACCCCGAAGCGGAAAAAGCCGCCAAAGAGGTCCTTTCTATTCCGATGTTCCCCGAAATTACCGAAGAACAAATTCAGCGTGTATGTGAAACTATTCGGGAATTTTACGAACAAGACGCTACCGTATAGTTCGTTGCTCTTTGCAAAAAAACGCCGGGCTTTTAATACCCGGCGTTTTTATTTGTTTTAGAATCTACTTCCAACAGTACGCGGATTTCCCCGCCTCAAAGAAACCCGCTTATTGTAAAGGCCCCGCCAAACGGAGAGAGAATATTCAAATCTCGCATTTGCTAGAATACCGATAAAATAGGAGATGCCTGTCTCAACGCCCCTGCCTGCACTTCTACCATTGGCAAATAAAAAACAAACCAGCGTTAATTTTACGAATTATCCTTATTTTTTAAGGATTTTTATAATTTATTTTGTTCCGCTTCGCTACCCGCCCGCTTGACGCGCAGCGCAAGTGACCAGGCGATCAAACCTCCCTTTGTGCAAGGCCAAGTTGGGTAAATCGACTCCGAATTTGACAATGCGGCAAACGGTATAAAAAAGCACTCCCTGCTTTTGTCAGGGAGTGCTCAAAACAATCCTATCGGCCTACAGCATTTTATTTTTTAAACGGCTGGCGATATTATCCAATTCATCCAGCGAATGATAATGAATAACCAAGGTGCCTTTTTTCATATTTTTGCCGCATTTGACTTCCACCTTGGTTCCCAAGGCCGCCTGTAAATCATTTTCAAACGACGCCACTTCCACCGGTTTTCCGGCTTTATCGGCTTTTTTAGCCGGAAACATCAACGCCCGCGCGGCGTCTTCCGCTTGGCGGACGGACATTTTACTTCTATGCATTTTCTTAAATAATACATCGCGTTTGGCGCTGTCCGTTACCATCAAAAGCGCACGGCCGTGTCCCTCCGAGAGGGTTCCGTCCTGTAAAGCTTGTTGAATTTCCGGCTCTAAGTCCAGCAAACGCAAGGCATTGGAAATGGCCGCTTTGGATTTGCCGCAATAAGAGGCTAAATCCGTTTGCGTAATATAGAATTTGCTCATTAAATTGCGATACCCCAAGGCCGTTTCTATGGGATTTAAATCCTCCCGCTGGATGTTTTCAATTAATGCCAACGCACACATTTCCTGGTCTCCCAAGTGTTTATGGACAATGGCATCAATCTCGCTCATACCCGCCAGCTGGGTGGCGCGGAAACGTCTCTCCCCTACGACAATTTCATATTTATCTAATCCGGCATCATAGACCACTACAATGGGCTGGGTTAGGCCATGCTCTTTAATAGACTGTGCTAATTCCTGCAGTTTTTCTTCATCAAAAACACGCCGCGGCTGAAACCGGTTGGGAACAATTTTATCCACCGCAATCCGGGTAACGCTCATCCCGGATGCTTGGGACGGAGAGGATTCCGCCGCCGGCCTCTGCAAAACTTCTTGAGTCTGTTTAATCAGTGCGTCTAATCCTTTTCCTAGTGCCTGTCTGGACATCGGTTATCCTCCAAAATCGTAATTCATAGGCATATCGCCCGTCATTTTAAAATCTTTATACATTTCCGCATCCGCTCCGCGGCGGGTTAAAAATTCAATCGCCAACTGAATATAAGCATTTGCCCCGCGGCAAGCCGGATCATAATCAAAAATAGACTGCCCAAAACTGGGCGCTTCCGCCAACCGGATATTGCGCGGAATAGGCGTTTTATATACCTGATCCCCAAAAAAACGGCTGACTTCCGCAAACACTTGTTTGGATAAATTCATCCGGGCGTCATACATCGTTAATACCCCGCCATCCATTTTCAGTTTGGGATGTAAAAATTGTTTAATTTTGGCTACCGTACTCATAAAATGCGCCAAGCCTTCCATTGCATAATATTCACATTGTACCGGAGTAATGACGCTGTCGGCCGCCATCATCGCATTGAGGGTAAGCAATCCCAGAGAAGGAGGGCAATCAATGATAATATAGTCATACATATGCCGGAAAGGCGCTAATGCGTCTTTGAGCATATTCTCGCGCCCGCGTACATTGACCAGTTCCACTTCTGCACCGGCTAAATCTTTACAGGCAGGCAACACATCCAACATCTCGCTGGAAGTCTGGCGAATCACTTGTTCAAATGGAGCCGTCTTGGTAAGTAAGTGATAAACCGATTTTTCGCCGTCCGCTACAGCAACGCCCAGCCCGGACCCTGCATTTCCCTGCGGATCAAAATCAACCAATAAAACCTGTTGGTTTAAGCACGCCAGCGCATAAGACAGATTGATAGAAGTAGTGGTTTTTCCCACCCCCCCCTTCTGGTTGGCAACGACGACGATCTCTCCCATAAATCCTCCCCAAAAAGTATACTTATATTAAACATTAATTTAACCCGAAAAGCAATACAGCGTTTGCTGTTTTCACGTGAAAACAAGGCTCTCTTATCAAAGGACCGCCGGTTTTATGACTTTTTAAACGCTCTCGGTACTAAATTGAAATGCAAACAGTTTTCACGTGAAAACGGGTCTACTTTATCCAGCCAATCCGATTCCAAGGCCAATGGATAAACCATGCTTTCCCTTTGATGTTTTCCCGCGGAACAGGACCCCAAAAACGGGAATCACATGAGTTGTCCCGGTTATCTCCCATGACAAAATAGGTGTTTTCCGGCACAACCACCGGTCCAAAAGAATCACGCAAATACAGCCCTAAATAATTGTCTAATAAATGTTCTTCCCATACTTGTTGATATTGGGCGTTATCTTCATCTTCAAAATAAGGAGCCCTGTCTATATCTTCATATAACTCATAAGACTGCTGCGGAAGCTCTTTCCCATTAACCCAAGGACGTCCGTTGATTACTTTTACCGTATCTCCCGGTACAGCAACCACTCTTTTTACGAAATCTTTCCCATATTGGCTGCCGCCGCAGTTTTGCTGCCGGCGGTCTTTTGCGGGAAACCGAAATATAATAATATCTCCTGGTTTAATCTCTTCGGTTTGACCAAAACGGATATTCGTCAGCGGAATCCGAAAACCATAGACCGCTTTATTCACAAACAAATGATCCCCTTCTAATAAAGTATTATGCATAGACGCGGACGGAATTTTAAACGCTTGAATAAAGAAAAACATCACAAACGAAGCCACAAACCCTGCAAAATACACCGTATTGCTCCACTCTAAATCCGCTTTCATTATTTTTTCTTTCCTTTTTTCATCCGCTTTTATTCCTTGACGGTAACCATATACGCCACAGCCTCCTGCCAAAAGAATACCGGCGATGATTTTGCCTATCCCTATCGGCTCTCCGGTTCCGCCGTTCATCACAAACACAATTAAATAAGACGCACATGAAAAAATAAGAAATAAAAATAGAGCATGCCACCAACCAAACGCTTTTGATGTGTTTAATTTCCCCCGCTTCGTTAAATAGCGGGTGGTTAAAGTAAATCCATACATCACACAAGCTGCTATAAAAAGACGTTGTTCCATATAGACTCCTATCCATTTGTTTTCACGTGAAAACTGTTGTTTTTAAGTTGTTGATAAAGATGTTGATATTGTTGAGAAGTATCCGTCATCCGCCGCGAAATCTCCTCGGAAATACGGCCCATCTCCAAACGCTGTTTTTTGTCCTGCGCAAGTTCCGCCAATACACAGCTTAGCAACGTAATATCTTGTGGATGCACCACAAATCCATTCTTGCCGTGTTCCACCCATAAAGGCATATCCCCTACGCGGCTCACTACACAGGGAAGCCCAACCCGCAAGGCTTCCAGTAAGGCCAGCGGGAGAGATTCTTCTATTGAAGTAAGTACAAAGACATCCCCCATATTCAGCCAGCCGTTAATATCTGTTTGGCTCCCCGCCAACAATACCTTCCCCCCCAGCTGATTCTGTTGGATATACTCTTCCAGTTTGTCCCGTTCCGTTCCGTCCCCTACATAAACCAGCCGCACTTGCGGATGATTCCGCAATACATTGCGAAACGCTTGTAATAAGGTCATGGGATCTTTTTCTCGGCATAAACGCGCTACGCTGATAAACACCGTTTCTTCCTCGGAAATGCCATATTCTTTGCGTTTGCGACGGCGCAACGTATCATCCGCGAAAAAACGCCCTTTATCAATGCTATTAGGCAGTAAATATACTTTCTCTTTCCGATATCTTTGCTTCTCTATAAGATATCGGGCGGTGGAAAATGATTCGGCTACCGTCAACGTATCTAAATCTTTTAATAAATAATCAATCCAGCGTAATAAGAATGATTTCTTGGATAAATCAAAATGGGGAGTGGTTACTAAAATTCGCTTTTTCCCGGCGCAAGCCAGCCGCGTATATTCTATGGCACGGTATAACATCGCATGGATCATATCCGGATGAAAGGCGGCAATTGCGGCCGCTAACTCTTTACGAATGCGGTTTTGGTTATACCATTTCATATTAAATGAAATTACTTCCAACCCAGATTGTTTGAGGCTTGCCGCTATTTCCCCCAGCGGTTTTAAGGAAATGACTTTTACTTGATGGGCTTTCGAAATAAAAACCGCCAGATCCAATAACGCTTTTTCGGCGCCGCCCATTTCGGTGGAAGTAATAACATATAATATTTTCATCTTTTTCATTATACTAAGTTTCCAAAAGACGCCGTTTAAATTTTATCTTTTATCCCTTTTGCCCCGCATAAAAAAGGGTTCTTGGAAGAACCCTTTTCACATATAGAAAAATCCTTAAATTTTAAGCATTTTTTTCAAAACCGGCTGAAATTTTAATTTTCCGGTTTAAACTGGTCCTTTCCTACCCCGCAAACCGGGCAGACCCAGTCTTCTTTTACATCTTCCCATTTCGTACCAGCTGCAACACCGTGTTCCGGATCGCCTGCCGCCGGATCATAGGTATAACCACAAACTTCGCAAACATATTTTACCATAAGAATTTTCTCCTTTTGTTGATTCTATTAAATTATCTGTGTGTGGCGCCGGCCGGCGTTTTGCCTTTAATCACATCGTGATAATAAGCATACGTCAGCGCAGTGCCGTGGGGTTTAATGACGCCGGCGTCTTTCACTTGTCCGATAAACAGCGTATGCGTTCCCACGTCCAATGTTTGACACACTTCCGCTTCCATATACGAAAGCGTATGTTCGGTAACGACGGGACAGCCCAAAAAACCCGTCTTAAAGGGAACGTTCGCAAATTTATCAAACGTACGTCCCGTCCGAAACCCAAAAATGCCGATAAACGTCAGCGGGGTTTCTTGTTCCAAAGGCATAGCGGCAAAGACGCGGCTTTTTAAAATCATCTCGTGCGTTAAACTGTTTTTGTTGACCGAAATGGCAATCCGCGCGGGTTCGGCCGTTACCTGAAAAACGGTGTTTACAATTAAGCCGTTTTTCTTTTCTCCGTCGGCGGTCGAAACAATATACAGACCGTAGGTAACGTAATGAAGACCTTCGTTGATGTCTTGTACCGACATACCCCCGCTCCTATTTTATTTTTTCCGCCAGTTTTCGGCTGACCGCAAGTCCTAAATCCCAACAGGATTGTTTGATTTTCTCGTCGGGAACAAACGGCGATTTAACCGCCGGAGCCACTATTTCCACGTTCATGCTTTCCAACGTCTTTGTTAATTCGTCCACCGGAGCACCGTTCCAGCCGTACGATCCAAACGCCGCGCCGACGAGTCCTTTTTTGCGCAACCCTTTCAGGTAACATAAAACGTCCGCCATCGCCGGGAAAATCTGGCTGTTAAGCACCGGCGAACCGATCAGCAGCGCGCTCGCGTCCAAGAGTTCCGTTGCTACGTCGCTGCGGTGATTGGAATGCATGGAAAGCTGTTTCACTTCCGTTCCCCCCGCACGTAATCCGTCGGTAATATAATGGGCCATTTTTTCCGTGCTGCCCCACATCGTATCATAAACCACTAACGCTTTATTTTTGGGCGCCTGCGCCGCCCATTTGGCATACAAATTGACAATTTTAGACGGATCTTTTCGCCAGATAAAACCGTGATCCGGCGCGATCATACGCGCAGAAAGCCCCATCTTTTGCACCTGCGCCAAAAAACGCAAGACAATATCCGAATAAGGAAGCACAATGTTGGCGTAATATTTTTCCGCTTCATACAGCCACAGCCGTTCTTCGTTTTCGTCATCAAACAATTTGCTCGTCGCATAATGCATACCAAACACGTCGTTGGTAAACAAAATATTTTCTTTTTCCAAATACGAAAACATACTGTCCGGCCAATGCAGCATGCGCGCTTCTACAAAAGAAATCGTGTCGCCGCCGACGTCAATACGGTCGCCGGTTTTAACGGTTTTTAACTTCAGATCACAGTGAAACTGCGCCGTAATATCCTTAAATCCCATATCCGATACATACACTTCGTCGGGCTGGATATAATTTACGGCTTGCGGCAACGCGCCCGAGTGATCCATTTCCGAATGGTTGGAAATAATAATTTTGATTTTTTTCGGATCAATCACGCTTTGGATGCGTTCCATCATCTCGCCGTAAAATTCTTTTTTGACCGTATCCACCAGCGTGGGTTTTTCCCCCATTACCAGATAGGCGTTATACGTCGTACCGCGTTTTGTGGAATACCCGTGAAAATCACGGATGTTCCAATCAATCGCTCCTACCCAGTATACGTGATCTGAAATTTTTACCGCTTCCATCATAAGTTGCTTTCTCCTAAAGTGAACTCACGCCCCCCTACAGGAGGACGCGTAAAATTAATTTTCTTTTTCCCACAGCCCGTGCAAATTGCAATACTCGCGCGCCAATACTTTATCCGACGGCGTTTCAAATTCCGCTTCCGGCGCGTCTCCGGGTTTTAAGTATTTGCGCTGCACTTTGCCGCATTTTTCACAAATCAGTTCGATCCATTCAATATAATGGGCATCCAACATCGGATGCGCCGCACTGCCTACTTTCACCCGATATCCCCCCTCTATTTTTTCAATTACCGGAACATGTTTTTCGGTTGCTCCGTCGGTAGTTCCGGGGTTTTGCAATTTCATCGGCTGACCGCAGCACACCAATTCTCCCGCGCCAGCATGTACCATTTCTACCATATTTCCGCAAACGGAACATTTATAAATTTCATTGATTTTAGTCATTTTTCCTCCCTTATAATAACTGTTTAATTTCCCCTAGAACTTCTTTGTAATCCGGTTCTTGCGTCACTTCGGGAACAAACTGGATATATTTTATTATACCTTGTTTGTCTATAATAAATACGGCGCGCGTCAATAATCCCAAATCTTCCAGCAATACGCCGTAATCTTCCGCAAATCCATAATTGCGGTAGTCAGAAGCGGTTAATACGTTTTGAATCCCGTTCGCGGCACACCAACGCGCTTGGGCAAAAGGTAAATCCCGGCTAACCGTCAAAATAGCCACCTCTTTAGATAAATGACCCGCTTCTTGGTTAAACCGGCGTGTTTCCATACTGCATACCGGTGTGTCTAAGGAAGGAACGGTGGAAAGAACCAATATCTTCCCTTCGAAACGGACCTTATTAACCTCATCCAACGAATTACCCACTAATATGAAATCAGGAGCCGATTGTCCTACTTGTAATTTTTTCCCTTTTACAACCGCCGCTAAACCATTGAAAGTAATTTGAATATGTGACATAAATATTATTAATAATTATTCTTATTTATACAGTATATAATATTTGTTTTTTATAAACATCTCTATTATAAACCCTCCTCTTTCATTCTACAAGCCTAAAAAATAACTAGTTTTTAAAATCCGCGTTTACCCCATAAAAAGAATAAAATTTTATCAAAAACACCTTATTTTAATTTATTTTATATCAGTAAGGGCTAAGTAGCTTAAAAAATAAAAACCTTCAATTTAAGCATTTTAACCTGTTTTAAAGCGTTTTTGCGGTTTTAAAACATTGACCTGACCCTTAATAAGTGGTATGATTTAATAAAGAATTTTTTTATGGCGGCATGACAGTGGATAATTTACAAGCTTACCCCCAGTTGGTTCCCGTTTTTCAAGATATTGAAAATATTATAGGAAAAGATACATACGACATGTGGCTTCGGCCAGCCCAGTTTTCGTACGAAGGAAATACGTTAACGATTTCTCTTCCCAACCAATTTTGGGGAAAAACCATCCGGGAACGGTATGAACATATTATTATGGACGCGTTTTTAAAACATCTAGGAGCAGAAATAATGATCGTCTATAACGTTTCAACCCAAGAACCCGCTATCAGCGTCAATTCCGCACAAGATGTTATTTCCGTCAGTCAGTATATGCCTTCTTTACCGAAAAAAAATCCGTTTCCGTCCCGCTTAAATTCTTCTTATACGTTTGATAATTTTATCGAATCGCCTTCCAACCGATTCGCTTATAAAGCGGCGGAAGCCGTGGTGCATAAATTAGGAAACCGGGAAAATAATCCACTGGTTATTTATTCCGCGCCGGGTTTGGGAAAAACCCATTTGCTGCATGCAATCGGAAATCAAATTTTAAAAGAAAATCCCCATGCAAAAGTATTGTATATGTCGGGCGAAGAATTCGTCAGCGAATATATTGAAGCGTTACAAAATAAAGCGTCTGAAAGTTTTCGGAAAAAATACCGTTCATTGGATTGTTTTTTAATGGATGATATTCAGTTCGTTGCCGGTAAATCCGCCAGCGAAGTGGAATTCTTCTATACTTTTAACGCCTTGTTCGAAAGCCGCAAACAAATTGTTTTGTCATCGGACAGAACCCCCCAGCAACTGGATTTGGACGAACGTCTTTCTTCCCGTTTATTATCGGGAATTATTGCGGAAGTGAAACGTCCGAATTTGGAAACACGCATCGCCATTTTACGCCAAAAAAGAGATTCCATTAATTTTGACATTGGAGACGATGTTCTTTCTTTTATTGCGGAAGGAATCCAAACCAATATCCGTGAATTGGAAGGTTCTTTGTTTCGATTGGTGGCCTATTGCGGAATGCACGGCGTCACGCCGACTATATCCATCGCCAAAGAACTGCTTTCTGATATCTTAACCAACGAAACGGATTTGTCTATTAACGTTAATTCCATCAAAAAGATAGTAGGAAAACATTTTAACGTAAAAATGGAAGATTTTAATTCTAAACGCAAAACCCAATCTATCGCATGGCCCAGGCAAATTGCCATGTTCTTAACCACGGAACTGACGGATTTATCTCTTCCGGAAATCGGACGCGAATTCAACCGCGACCACAGTACAGTGGTTCATGCACGGGACGTGGTAAAAGAAAAAGTGGAAATCGATCCTTTTTTTGCAGCGGAAATCAATCAAATTATATTGGATATTAAAGCTGTGGATAAAAAATAAAAAACAGTGGATATGTGTTTATTAATCTTGAAAAAAAACGGATGAATTTTTAGATAGTGGATACTGTGGATAAAAATGGCAACTTATACACAATGCTTCATTTTAAAACGTATAGTTCAATACACATCATCCACACAATCAACACCACATATAATTAGGAATTAAAATATGAAAATAAATATTACTAAAGCAACTCTTCTAGAAGGCATTCAGATTGTTTCATCGGGTGTATCTTCCCGCACCACCATCCCGATCTTGCACAATTTTTTAATGGAAGCCAAAAACGGAAAATTAAAATTAGTCCGTACCGATATGGAAATGGCGACGGTCCACTATGTCAACGCAGAAGTGGAAGAAGAAGGAAGCATTACGGTTCCGATGAAAGAATTTTCGGATATTATTAAGAATTTGTCTGATGATAAAGAAATTAATTTATACAGCGACGAAAATAATAAATTTCATATCAAGTCCGGAAAGAGTAAATTTTGGGTCATCGGCACCCCGAAATCCGAATATCCCGCCATTCCGGAAGTGGAACGTGTAAACAGCGTGTCTTTAGATCCTATCTTGGTACAGCAAATGGTGGAAAAGACGTCCTTTTCCGCTTCCACCCAAGAAACCAGATATATTTTAAACGGTTTATTATGGAACAACAGTGCCGACAAATTTGAAATCGTGGCTACTGACGGAGGCCGTTTAGCGATTGCTTCCCATGAAGCTTTGCCGGGGAGTAAAGAATTTAAAATTATTATTCCCACCAAAGTATTAACTGAATTATGCCGTTATATTACGATTGCAAAACCTGGGAAAGATGATCGATTGGAAGTAAATGTTTCATCAAACCAAGTCAGTTTTATGATGAATGAAACCACTTTCATTTCCCGGCTGATTGAAGGTAATTTTCCGAATTATCATCAAGTGATTCCGACGAAAAAGAACATTGTGTTTGAAGTTTTTTCCAAAGAGTTGTTAGCTTCTACCCGCCGTGCGGCTTTGTGCGCGGGGGAGTTTGGAAGTGTAGTGAAATACAAACTGGAAAATAATACTTTAACTGTTTCCTCCAATTCGCAAAACATGGAATTTACCGATGAACTTCCCATTGAATACAGCGAAGAATCGTTTGATGCGGCGTTTAATCCCCAATATATTATTGATGTTTTAAAAAATATATCTTCGGAGAAGGTATCTTTTTCGTTTGTGAATGCTTCACAGCCAGTGTTAGTGGAGCCGGTGGGGGAGAATACCTTTCAATATGTAATTATGCCGGTGAGGGCGTGATGAAATTTGGACAAAATCCAAAAAAATCATGGCGCAGTACGCAGGAATTGGATTTCCATTATAATCCATTAACGCGCCGGTTGAATCAATTGATGATATTGGATCACGTCTGGAACCGGTTGGTTGGGAACAAAAGTCGTTTTTGGGTATTAAAAGCCGTGAAGGGGAAAACGTTGTATGTAGAGGCCAAAGTGTCAGTTGCGCGTAATGAATTGGTTGCGTGCAGACAGCAATTAGTAAATGAACTGAATAAACATTTTGATCGTCCGTGGATTGAAAAGATAGAAATCCAATAAAATTTTGGGCAGTAGATTATTAAGGAGTTTTCAATGACTGAAGAACAGAAAGAGAAGGATTATGATTCTTCCAAAATTACCGTTTTAGAAGGTTTGGAAGCGGTACGCAAACGCCCGGCTATGTATATAGGCTCTACAGGGCTGCCAGGATTACATCATTTGGTGTACGAAGTGGTGGACAACTCGGTAGACGAAATTTTAGCCGGCGGCGCGACTACTATTACCGTTACCATTAAAGATGATATGACGTGTTCCATCCAGGACGACGGACGCGGTATTCCGGTGGATCCGATGAAGAACGCCAAAGATCCCAAACTTCGCAATAAATCCGCATTGGAAGTGGTAATGACCGTTTTACACGCCGGCGGTAAATTTGACAGCGGCGCTTATAAAGTGTCCGGCGGATTGCACGGGGTGGGCGTGTCCTGCGTGAACGCCTTGTCCGAAACGATGGAAGTGGAAGTGCGCCGCAACGGCAAAGTTCATTTTCAGCGCTATCACCGCGGCAAACCCGAAGAAGCCGTTAAAATTATTGGCAATACCAACGAACACGGTACGAAAGTTACATTCCACGCCGATAAAGAAATTTTTGGCGAACTTTCTTTTTCTTCCGAAACGATCGGCAACCGTCTGCGCGAACTGGCTTTCTTAAACGCCGGTGTCAAAATTATCTATACCGACGAACGAAAAGAAGACAATCAAACCGTTACCTTCCATTTTGAAGGCGGGATTGCCCAGTTCGTTAAATACTTAAACACCAACAAAACCGTCATCAATCCGGAGCCGATTTATTTGACTAAAGAAGTCGGCGACAATTATATTTCATTTGCCATCCAGTATAACGAAAGTTATTCCGAAAACGTATTTTCGTTTGTCAACAATATTCACACGGTGGAAGGCGGTACGCATTTAAGCGGTTTCCGCAGCTCTTTAACCCGTATTATTAACGAATACATCAAAAACAACAACATTTCCAAGCACAAAGACGTATCCGTTACGGGCGACGATATAAAAGAAGGTTTAACGGCGGTTTTATCGGTTAAAATTCCGCATCCGCAGTTTGAAGGACAGACCAAAACCAAACTGGGCAACTCGGAAGTGGAAGGGATTGTCCGCTCCGTCGTCAGCGATACGTTAGCCACGTTCTTTGAAGAAAACCCCAAAACGGCCCGTGCCATTTGCGAAAAATGCGTAGGCGCGGCCGTAGCGCGCGAAGCGGCGCGCAAAGCGCGTGATTTAACCCGTCGCAAAGGCGCATTGGAAGGGGGGGGATTGCCCGGTAAACTCGCCGACTGCCAAGAACGCGATTCCGCCAAGTGCGAACTGTTCCTTGTGGAAGGAGACTCCGCCGGCGGTTCGGCCAAACAAGGGCGCGACCGCGTGTTCCAAGCGATTTTGCCGCTGCGCGGTAAAATTTTAAACGTAGAAAAAGCCCCGCTTGTAAAAATTTTGTCCAGCGATACGGTGCGCGACTTAATAGCCGCCGTCGGTACGGGCGTAGGGGAAGGCGAAGGCGGATTTGATATTTCCAAACTGCGCTACAACAAAATTATTTTAATGGCTGATGCCGACGTGGACGGACAACACATTTCCACCTTGCTGTTAACGTTCTTCTACCGCCAGTTAAAACCGCTTATTGAAGGCGGACACATTTACTTGGCGCAGCCGCCGTTGTACAAAGTGAAAAAAGGCAAAATGGAGCAATACCTCCAAACCGAAGAACAAATGCAGCAGTGGCTGATGAAAGAAGGCTTGGCGACCGTTACCGTAACGGATACCAAGAAAAACGAAGCGTTAAGTGCCGAAGAACTGCGCGAACTGCTGAAGGTGTTGCGCGACGTGGAAGACGTGTTAGGCAAATTGGAAGTCAAAAATATCACGTTGGCTGATTTTATGGCGTTTTTGGCTGAAGGTAAAGTGCCGGTATACCGCATTCCGCTCAAAAGCGGCGGATTCCGCTATTTCTATGCGGAACAGGAATACCGCGACTATGAAAACCAGTATATGCAGGAGAAACGCGAAGAACTGGCGGCCGACGGCGTGGATGTGGATGCCGTCAGCAACGACAGTTTTATTCCCGAACACCAAAGCTTGTTTGAATTCGGCAAATTGCTGGCCGACGAAAAGAAAATGGAAGCCTTTGGTTTTACGTTTGCCCAATATCCGACGATTGAAAGCGAAAAGGACCGCGTCAACCCGCTGTTTAAAGTCAACAACGGCAAGACCGATGCGTTGGTATACAGCTTGGCGGAACTCTTACACGCGGTGAAGGAAGCCGCTTCCGCAGGAGCTACCATCCAGCGCTACAAAGGGTTAGGGGAAATGAATCCTGAACAATTGTGGGAAACCACGATGGATCCGGCCAAACGCAAACTGATCCAAGTTAAAATTAATGACGCCGCCGACACGGAACAGGCGTTTACGATGCTCATGGGCGACCGTGTAGAACCGCGCCGCGACTTTATTCAATCGCACGCGTTGGAAGTGAAAAACTTGGACATTTAATTTTTTCCGGGCGTGAAAATACCCGTCCGGAACAACGATTTATCCGTAACAGGAGATATTTTTAATGAGTGAAGAAATGAACAACCAGCCTCAAGCCCAAAACACCAATGTGGACTTGTTCGGCAACATCCAACAGCGCGACATCGCCGGCGAAATGCGTTCGTATTACATTGACTACGCGATGAGCGTGATCGTCGGGCGCGCCTTGCCCGACGTGCGCGACGGCCTCAAACCCGTACACCGCCGCGTGTTGTATTCCATGAACGAAATGGGTTTAAAATACAACAAAGCCTACAAGAAATCCGCCCGTGTAGTGGGAGACGTGTTGGGTAAATACCATCCGCACGGCGATAAGGCCGTATACGATACGCTGGTGCGTATGGTGCAGGATTTCTCTCTTCGCAAACCCTTGATTGACGGACAGGGCAACTTCGGTTCTATTGACGGAGACTCCGCCGCCGCGATGCGTTACACCGAATGCCGCCTGCAGCGCATTTCCGAAGAAATGCTGGGCGACTTGGATAAAGATACCGTCAAAATGATTCCCAATTACGACGGTTCTTTGATGGAACCTTCCGTATTGCCGGCCAAACTGCCGGCGCTCTTGGTCAACGGATCTTCCGGTATCGCCGTCGGTATGGCCACCAACATTCCCACCCATAACCTGGGCGAAGTGTGCGACGGAATCATTGCGTATATTCAAAACCCGGATATTTCCACCA
The DNA here is from genome assembly GCA_944325055.1 of uncultured Elusimicrobiales bacterium. Taxonomy (GTDB): domain Bacteria; phylum Elusimicrobiota; class Elusimicrobia; order Elusimicrobiales; family Elusimicrobiaceae; genus Avelusimicrobium. The sequence goes on from CALUYP010000074.1 coordinate 14,775, forward strand.
AAGAGATGATGAAAATCATCAAAGGGCCGGATTTCCCGACGGGCGCCATTATCCGCGGTACGAAAGGCATTTACGAGTATTTTGAAACGGGGCACGGCAGCGTCAAAGTGCAGGCTACGACTGAAATTGAGCAACGCAAAAACGGACGCGAAGCCATTATCGTAACGGCTATTCCGTACCAAGTAAACAAAACCTCATTGATTGAAAGCATCGTGGGGCTGGTACGCGATAAAAAAGTAACCGATATTTCCGATATCCGCGATGAGTCGGACCGCCGCGGGATGCGTCTGGTGATTGAAGTCAAACGCGACGGAAACGCCCAGGTGGTACTCAATCACTTGTTCAAACATACGCAGCTGCAAACCTCTTTCCCCGTCAATATGTTGGCGATTGTGGACGGACGTCCGCGCGTGCTGTCGCTTAAAGAAGTAATGAAGGCGTATGTAAAACACCGCCAGGAAATCGTTACCAACCGTACGAAGTTTGATTTAAATAAAGCGCAAAAACGCGAACACGTATTAAACGGATTGCTCGTGGCGATTGCCAATATGGACGAAGTGGTCGCCATCATCCGCAAAGCCAAAGACCCGACTGAAGCCAAATTTACGTTAATGACGCGTTTTACGCTTTCGGAAGTACAGGCGCAGGCCATTTTGGATATGCGCTTGCACCAGCTGACCCAGCTGTCCGCGTTGGCGATTGAAAACGAACGCAAAGACTTGCTCAAATTAATCGCCGATTTACAGGATATTTTGGGCAACCCGCAGAAAATTTTAGATATCATCGTGGAAGAACTCCAAGAGCTGAAAAAAGACTACGGCGACCCGCGCCGCACGGAAATCGGCTCGGACGTAACGGACTTCTCGATGGAAGACTTAATTGAAAAAGAAGACGTCGTCATCACCATTTCCAACGACGGTTACGCCAAACGCATTCCGCTCTCCACGTACAAGAGCCAAAACCGCGGCGGCAAAGGCATCATCGGCAGCAAGACGAAAGAAGAAGACTTTATGGAACATCTCTTCATTACGTCGTCGCACGCTACGATTTTGATGTTCACCAACCGCGGCCGCGTATTTGCGCTGCGCGCGTTTGAAATCCCCGAAGGCAACCGTATGTCTAAAGGAAAAGCCATCGTGAACTTACTGCAGTTGACGGGTGAAGAGAAAGTTACTTCTGCAGTCGCCATTGAGGAATTCAACCCCAAACACTGCGAAAATACCTATCTGACGATGTGTACCCGCTTTGGCAGCATTAAACGCGTGGAACTGAGCGAATTTGCCAACATCCGCCGCACCGGCATTATTGCGATGGGGTTGGAAGAAGGCGACGTCCTCGTCGGCGTACAAACAACGCACGGCAAGTCTGATATCATCGTAGCCACCAAGAACGGCAAATCCATCCGATTTGACGAAAATCAGGTGCGCTGTATGGGCCGCCCGGCCAAAGGCGTCCGCGCGATCAACTTGGCGCAAGGCGACGTGGTAGTGGGTATGGAACACGCTCCGAACGACGAGCCGCAGCCCGATGTGCTGTCCGTCTGCGAAAACGGTTTTGGAAAACGCACCGAATTTAGCGAATACAAACGCCAAAACCGCGGCGGAATGGGTGTGATTACCATTAAAACCAGCGCGCGCAACGGGTCGGTGGTCGGCATTAAGTTGGTGGATGAAAGCAAAGACTTAATGATCGTAACCGAAAAAGGGATGACGATCCGCGTCCGCTGTGCCGATATCCGCTCCGTCAGCCGCAACGCCCAAGGCGTCACGCTGGCGAAGATGGAACCCGGTGACAAGATTGCTCGTATCGCGCCCGTCGTAAAAGACGAAGAGGAACGCGAAGACGAAGACGCCGGCAAATAAGCGTCTTGCAGTCTTATACTTTGCTTCCGCTTCCCGGTTTTGGGAAGCGGAAGTTTTTGTTTGGAACGAAAAAAACGGCGAAAAAAGGCAGGGTTACCGAGCGGTAAAAAAAGGTTTACAACCGCTCCCGAAAGTGCTATAAAAAAAGAAGAGGAAAATTCTTATGAGGACCAATCCGCATATTCTGGAAATCAATACGCGTTCTTGGCTTAAACGGCTGGAAGCGCAGTATGGGCGTCGCGTTACGTTGGCGGACGTGCCGGATGAGTTTTGGCACCAAGCTAAAGACGCGGGTTTTGACGCCATTTGGTTTATGGGAGTATGGAAAACAAGTCCTGCCGCTGAACACATTGCACGCGCTAACCCGGAAGTGCAAGACCAAATCCGTGCCATTAAACCCGATTTCAAACCGGAAGATATTACCGCCTCTCCTTATGCCGTGTATGAATATGAAGTAGACGAGGCCTTAGGAGGGAATGGCGCCTTGGCGGCGCTGCGCGCGAAATTAAACGGTTTAGGAATTGATTTGTTGTTGGATTTTGTGGGGAACCACACTGCTATTGACAGTCCCACCGTTCTTTCGGATCCGGATTTATA
>CALUYP010000075.1 GCA_944325055.1 uncultured Elusimicrobiales bacterium
AAATCTGTTTACATATATACCGCATAAGCGGTATTCCCCGGGATAGCCAAGGGAATCCCCAGTTTTCTTTTTCGTTTGGCCTCTTGGCGCTGGGATCGTAATATACGGTTTGTTTCTACCGCGATGAAAGAGGCTTCTTCTTCGCTTAAGCCAATCATTTTCTCTTGTACGCAGACCGTGCGCATTTGGTCCTTGCGGATATCTTGTTCAATTTCATGGATGAAGGCTTTTCCTATTCGTGAAGCCAAGGATAAAATTCGTTTTTTCATACTTATACTATATGCTTTCATACGGGAAAACACCAGGGTCAAAAGGCCCGGTAGCAATTATAAAAGAGTCCTATATGAGTGCTCTAAAAAGACCTATGACGTATAGGAATTAAGGACATCTTTTAATAGGAGTAACTATTTTTTTCAAAATGGAAAATTGATTGCTTTCGATATGGGGCGGAGTTTTTTTCCTTATTTATGATTTGCTGTAGAATTTTTATCCGTTTGTCCGTTTTGAATTGATATAATCTATAATAAGGTGGGTTATGTCTATATTTTCTAAACTTTTCAAACTTTTTTTAGCCGTAGTATTCATGCCGCTTATTCCCATGCTGTTTTTATTGGCATACTACCAAGCCCATTTGAAAGAAAATATTCTCGAAACGCATTCAAACCTCGCCCAGATAGTGGCTTCTTCCATGAACCAACATATAGAAGACCTCACTTGGCGCTTGGCGTTTGCCCAACATTTAACGGAAACCCTTCAAACGGGAAAAAACCCGCAGTCTATTTTACAGGAAGCCCTAAACGCCAATCCCGATTTTTTAATGTTGGCGGTTCTTTCTCCAAAAGGAAAAGAGTTATACCGGGTTGGCGAAAAACAAATATTAAACCAGATTCCGCCGTTGGATTTAGAGGATGATCCTTCTTTACCGGATTTAGCAAAGACTCCGCGTCTATCGGTCAGCAGTTTTGACGTGCTAGCGGGGCGTCCCATCAGCGAATTTATTTATCCGCTGCCAAATGGCGATTTTCTGTATGGGATCATGAGTTTTTTTGGTTTTTTATCCCGGGTGCAGGAGCAGCGGATCGGCACTACAGGCCGTATCTATATTGTAGACCAATCCGGCGGCATCTATGCCAATGACTATCAATACAAGCCGGCTTTTGACGCCGAGACGCTCAAAGACGCTTTTGCTTCTAAAAACCAATTGATCCGATCATTAAAAACGCCAAAGGAAACTTATGTGGGGGCTTTTTCTTCTTCTCCTATTTTGGGGGCGTATGTAGCAGTATTGCAATTGAAAAGCGAGGCTTATCGGAGTATATATTATACGAACGTTATCATTGCATTATTTTTATTGTCTATTGCTACTTTGTCTTATTTTGGGGCATTGACTTTTGCCGAACGGTTAGGCGAGCCGATAGCGGCTTTATCCCAGGCGGCTAAAGAGGTAAGTGAAGGGAACTTCGATGAAAAAATAGATGAAGAAATCGGTTGGGGAGAGTTTAAACAACTCATCCGGTCATTTAACCAAATGACGGCTGATTTAAAAGATTACCAAGTACTCCAATTGCAGACCCAAATCAGTGAAATGAAAGAGCAGGTATTCCGCTCGGTGGCGCATGATTTACGGGCGCCCTTATTGGGGTTGCAAGGCTATTTGCATGTTTTGCAAAGCGGCAAAGCCAGCGAGTCGGAGAAAAAAGAATATCTGAAGATGATGAGCCAAGCGGCGCGAAATCTTTCTTCTTTGTTGGAAGAAGTGTTGGATGTTTCCCGTATACAAGCGGGGATGATGAACCCGAAAAAGGAAAGCCTGGACATACAGGATCTTTTAAAAAACGTAATGGAAACTTTGGCTCCTGCCGCACGGGAAAAAGGCTTGGAATTATCCTTTCAAAGTGAGGTGGATCGGATTCCTGCGGATCCGAAACTTTTGCAGCGGGTAATGATGAATTTGGTTTCTAATGCCATTAAATTTACGGATCGGGGTTTTGTCCGGATGAAAGCCTTTCAAGATGAAAAGGCCTATTATATCGCTGTGCAGGACAGCGGAATAGGGATATCGGAAGAAGACATCAAAGGACTGTTTCAGAAATATCATCAAATTCGTTCTGACAAACCCGGGTACGGACTGGGATTATTTATCAGCCGCCAGATTATGCAGGCGCATGGCGGAGATTTGGAAGTTTCTTCAACAGAGGGTGAAGGCAGTATTTTTACGGCGACTTTGCCCAAGGAGATAAAATGATTGTTTTCTGGCGTTTGTTTTTGGCGTTTTTCCTGACGGATTTTGTATTCTTTCACAGGACGATTAATGTTGTTAGCGAGCATACTCCGCGTAAAGCGATTGCTTTGCATGCGGGCGTGTTCTTATTTTGGGCTTTTTTATTATGCCGCGATTATTTAACCATGGAATGGCCGTTTTTAGGAATATTTGATGTGCCGGGCTGGGTTTGTATTCTGCTTTTTTGTGCATTTCATGTATTTTCAGACCGTTTTTTTCAATTTGGCGGGAAAATACGGCATGGATATGTGCTTACCTTCTTTGTGAAGACAACGGTAAATTTATTGTTTTTATTTCTTTGTGTACCGTTTAAAGCTTTATATGATACAGGTAATCCATTTGTAGAGTCTTGGATTATCTTTTTTGTCGGCTTAGTGACGGCTACGCGGGTATTGGGCTGGTTTGTGTTCGCTATTGAACAAGACCGTTATGGAAGAGATTATCCCACCTTTGATGAACGCTGGATGTTGGCGATGATGTGTGCGATATTTTTTCTAATCATGCTTTTGCCGGGTTGGCGCTGGGCGGTGCTGTTGGTGGTATGGTTTATGGCGTGTGTATATGCGCGGCGGATTCGGTTAATGGATGTTTCCAATTTGGCATTTTATATAGGAGTATTTGGAGCAGCTTTGGTAGGTTTTTTGGTACGGCTGCGTTTTTATATAAGTTGGTAAAGGATGAAGATTTCTGAGATTAAATTTGCCTGTTTGGATACTGAAACTACGGGGCTTTCCCCGCAGGAAGGCGGTCGGATTTGCGAAATTGCCGTTTCCGTCACGTGCGGCGGGATGCCTGTAGAAGAATTTACCACGCTTATTAATCCGGGTATGCCGATGCATCCGGATGTGGTGGCGATTCACGGGATTACCAACGAAATGGTGTCACAGGCGCCGATGTTTGCCGATGTTTTACCCCGGTTGCTTGGCGTGCTGGACGGCTGCGTGATAGTGGCGCATAATGCCGATTTTGACTTGGGATTTCTTAAAAGTGAGTTTGCCCAATGCGGTCTGCGGTTTCCGCCTTATCCGGTGTTGGATACGCTGAAACTGGCGCGCAAAAGCGGAAAATTTGCCAAGAACAATTTGGGATGTATTGCGGCGGACCTGGGGATTAATCCGCAGGGGTGGCATCGGGCGATGGCGGATACCAAGATGGCCGAGCAGATTTTCTATTATTTTCTTACAATATTAAATAAGCACGGGGTTTGTACGCTGGAACAGCTGGAGCCATTCCAATACAAACGCTGGAAAGATTTGATAGCAGTATATTAAGGAGAAATCAGTATGAACAAAGTGGTTTTAATTATTAGAGACGGTTGGGGGGACGCTAAAGCCGGCCCGCACAATGCGGTAACCAATGCCAAGACGCCGAATATGGACAAATACTTGTCCGAATATCCGCATACGCAAATTGAAGCATCCGGCGAACAAGTGGGGCTGCCGGCCGGTTATATGGGTTCTTCCGAGGTGGGACACCTCAATATGGGTGCGGGAAGAATCGTCATCCAGGAACTCAAACGTTTAAAAGATACCATTGAAGACGGCTCTCTGTTTAAATCGGCTGCGTTTTCCGCATGCATTGACAATTGTATAAAAAACAATAAGCCGCTTCACGTGATGGGGCTCGTGCAGGATGAAGGCGTCCACGCCCACCAAGACCATCTGTTTGCCATTTTGAAATATGCGGCCGAAAAAGGCATCAAAAACGTATACGTGCATTTCTTTGCCGACGGACGCGATACGCCGCCGCAAAGCTCGGTAGGGTTTATCCGTACGTTGGAAGAAAAAATCAAAGAATACGGCGTGGGCCAAATTGCCACCATTCAAGGACGTTACTACGCCATGGACCGCGGCGAAGACTGGAGCTTAACGGATAAAGCGTATAATTTAATTGTCCGCGCGCAGGGGTTACACGGGGCTACCGCCGAAGAAGTGGTGTTGACGGATTATAAAACGATGAAAACCCCGGACGGCGGCCCGATGGTGGATGAATATATTCCGCCGACTGTTTTGGGCGATTATAAAGGGATGGAAGAAAATTCCAGCGTGATTTTCTTTAACTTCCGCCAAGACCGCGCCATCCAGCTTACCCGCGCTTTTATCGACGACAATTATCCGGGCAAAGACCGCGGCCCGCGCGTGCCTTGCGTGTATTGCGGCTTGACCAAATACTACGACTCCTTCCCCTACAATGCGCTCCCGTCTATGACGGACGGCGGCGGTATGAACAATCTGTTGGGCGAAGTGATTTCCAAAGCTGGCTTAAAACAGCTGCGCTTGGCGGAAACCCAAAAATTCAAACACGTTACTTCATTCTTCAACGGCAAACAGATTAAACCTTACGAAGGCGAAGACCGCATTGAAATCAAGGGGCGCTTTGATCCCGCTACGTTTGCCGAACATCCGGAAATGGAAGCGTACATCGTAAAGGATGAAGCGCTGAAACAAATCGCTTCCAATAAGTATGACTTTATTGTCATTAATTTTGCCAACTGCGATATGGTGGGGCATACGGGCAATTTTAATTCCGTAGTTAAAGCGGTAGAAACGGTGGATGAATGCACCGGAGCGGTAACTGAAGCCGCTTTGGCGGCCGGATACACGGTGTTTATTACCGCCGACCATGGTAATGCGGAAGAAATGTGGGATGAAAAAATTAATATGCCCAAAACGGCTCACACGACCAATTTGGTGGATTTTGTGTACGTCAGCAAGGACCACAAAAACGCCAAAATGGCCGTTACAGGCAACTTAGGCGACATTGCGGTAACCGTGCTGGATGTGATGGGGCTTGAAAAACCGGCCGATATGACCGCCAAGAGCCTGATTGAAAGCAAATAAGTTTTTTGTACTTGCCAATAATAACAACGGGGAACGGTAGAATCCGTTTCCCGTTTTGTTTAGATGCTTGAGAAAAAAGTACAATACCTTTATGGAAAATTATATTAAGGTAAAAGTACACGCCGGCGAAAAGAAAAACCGCTTGGAGCAAAAAGGAACAGACTCATACGAAATTTGGGTCAAGGCGCCAGCCGAACAAGGCCGCGCCAATGAAGCCGTGCGTACCTTGTTGGCCCAACATTTGGGTGTGGCGGAGAACAAGCTTTCCTTAATTAAGGGTGCTGCCAGCCCTGCCAAGCTGTTTCTAAAAAGAAAATAAAGTAAGCGTTTTTCTGTTAATTTTGTTATAATATCCATAGGGTCAGGATTGCCCCGGCCATAGGTGAGCAACGGCCGAATAAGATTCGCGAAAACTCTCCGGGCGGAATACGCCCGCGGGGGGTTTTTGGCCCTACAAAACGCAACAAAAAGAATAATTGGTATATGAGAACTTACGAAAGCGTAATTATTGTAAAACCTCAACTCTCCGATGGAGAAGTAGGTGAATTCGTAACCAAGGCGAAAGACTTGATTGCGAAAAACGGTGGAGAGATCGTCAGCGAAGAAAAACTGGGCAGAAGAAAATTCACCCACGAAGTAAACCATGTTCGCGACGGTTTTTACCTCTACCTTAAGTTCAAAGCCGAACCCAAATTCATCAAAGTATTTGAAGACGCTTTGAAGCTTAACGAAAAAGTGCTTCGCTCCATGACGATGAATGCCGTGGAAGTGAAAGTGAAACCGGCTCCTGCCGTTGCAAAATAAGGTCGCTATGACAGCACAAATCAAATTACCGGAACAGAATCTTGTACTTCTAGTCGGACGGTTAACACGTGACCCTAACGTGTCTTTTACGCAGAAAGGTCAGGCAGTGTGCCGTTGTGATATTGCGGTCAACCGCAGATATTTGGATGCTACCACAAACGAGTGGAAGGACGACACGGTGTTTGTTCCCGTAGTGGTTT
>CALUYP010000076.1 GCA_944325055.1 uncultured Elusimicrobiales bacterium
CATGCCGGACGGAACCGTAAAAGAATTTTTTGAAAACGGCAAACTGTACTTTGAATGTGAATTTAAAAACGGACAACGAAACGGCGCCTGTAAAATCTATTTTGAAAACGGAAAAATCAGTATCGAAAAATACTACGAAAACGGCATGCTCCAAGGTAAAGCCCGCGTATTTCACCCTACCGGACGGCTTTATAAGGAATTTTCTTACGTGGACGATATCCAAGACGGCAAACAAGTAAAATATTATCCCGACGGAAAAGTGCTGGAAAGCGCAGAATATAAAAAAGGCTATCTGAACGGTGTATGCAAAGTATATACGCCGGATGGTGATTTGCGTTCAGAATGTACTTATAAAAACGATAAGATTGTAGGAGATAAAATTATTTATCACCCCAACGGTACCATTGCACTCATTTCGCCCCATAAAGACGGGAAACCCCATGGAGTGACCAAAAAATTCAGTGAAACGGGCGAACTAATGGAAGAATGGTTCTTTGAAGAAGGCATCTTAACTCTGAAAAAAGTTCGCTAAAATGTTAAAATTCTGACGATAAATCCCCGGTATTTTGACGAATACCGGGATTTTTATTTCTTTTTGTTTTAACGTATTTGCTAAAATATATAGAAGAAAGCCATCATTAAAGCCGCCCCTTGGACGGGCGGCTTTATTATCGGAGCGATTTTATGGCAACAACGGTTTCTATACAAGAACAAAACCCGTTTAAAGCAAAAACTATATCCAAACTCCTTATTAAATTTTCTGCACCAGCCGTAGCGGGGATGTTTGTCAACGCCATTTATAATATCATCTCCCGTATTTACGTAGGACAAGACGTTGGCGCCAACGGATTAGCCGGCATTACCATTTTATTTCCATTAGGACTTATCTATATGGGTTTCAGCGCGCTGATCGGCGTAGGCGCCAATGCCCTATTTTCCATTCGTTTGGGGGAGAAAAAGGAAGAGGAAGCCCAGCGTATTTTAGGAAACGCGTTTGTAATGTTAACCCTTCTTTCCGGTGTCATTACGATTGCCAGCTATTTATTTTTGGATTCTTTCCTCGGATTCTTGGGTGCGGACAGCGAAGTGCTTCCCTATGCGCGGGCCTACGCCCAAGTTGTACTGCCGGGTTACTTTTTGTTTGGGATCAGTATCGGCTTAAACAATTTTATCCGCTCTTCCGGGCATCCCAAAACGGCAATGGCCACGCAGTTTATCGGGGCGTTTATTAACATTGTACTCGGGCCGTTGTATATTTTCGTATTCGGCTGGGGAATTCAAGGAGCAGCGGCCGCCACCGTCAGCGGACAGGCTGTTTCGTTTATTTGGGTTATGTTGTTTTTTACCGGTCAGCGCAGTTTCTATAAATTGCATTGGCGTTTCTTCCGGCTGAAGAAATATATCGTGCTGGACAGTATGGCAATCGGTTTTTCGCAATTTGCTTTCCAGCTGGCTTCCAGCACGCTTAACGTCATTTTAAACCATTCTTTGCTCAAATACGGCGGGAATCTAGCCATTTCCGCCGTGGGAATTGCCGTCAGCGTCAATACAATTGTCATGATGCCGCTCATCGGACTCTCGCAAGGCGCGCAGCCTTTGATTGGATACAACTACGGCGCCCGAAAATATGCTACAGCCATTCAAACGCTTAAAATGGCTATGCGCTGGGGAATCGGCATTACAACGGTGGGATTTCTCCTATTGGAAATCTTTGCACGCCCTATTGCCGCCGTCTTTAACTCGGAAAACACCGCCCTGGTGGACTTATCGGCGCGGGTTATCCGCCTGTTTAACTTGCTGTTGCCGATCGTTCCCTTGCAGGTTTTAACCACCAGCTTTTTCCAAGCCATCAACAAACCGTTAAAAGCGGCGTTCCTGAGTTTGTCCCGCCAAGTATTGCTGGTCATTCCGCTGGTGCTTATCCTGCCGCTTTTCTGGGGGCTTACGGGCGTACTTTTGGCGCCGGTATTTGCGGACGCGATCTCGGTTTCTATGTCCGTGATTATGATCAAAAGCTTCTTTGACAAGCACGGGCAAAACTTCTTCTTCAGCAAAAAACATTCGCCCGCACGCAAAAAAGCATAACCGTTTATAAGACTGATCTAAAAATCCCGGCGCAAAAAGCCGAGATTTTTGGGTTAAGGAAGCACTTCAAAGGAAATCTGCTCCGAAAATTTACCGCACGCTACTTTCAAGCGGTGTTTGCCGGGCTGGAGCGGCCACCATGTCCGGCAGGAAGACCCGGGCAAGCGCTTTTCATCCAGTTGCCAGCGGCAGGAAAAGTCCGGACAGGAAGCCTCCAGCTTTACCGCCTGCGAGGCGCGCGGTACGGACGGATCTATTTTAAATATATCGCCGGCCTCCGGCGATATAATCCGCAAGGCGGAAATTTCCGCTTGGTGCTTTCCGCTGCATACTTTAGGCAACCGTCGAGAATCAAAGACTTCTTCCTGCGTGTGCGTACAAGCCGGTCCGGCCAACAGCCCGCTTTGCGTACAAACCAGCGCGCGCGTAATTCCTTCCGGCTCTTCAAACGGGGAGGACGGATATTTCCGTTGTAAATAAACGGCTAAATCGTGCATAATAGGACCGGCTCCCGTAACTCCGGATATTTTTTGCATAGGCTCGGCGTTAAAATTACCCACCCATACCCCAATCGTCCAGCGAGGTGTGTAAGCCATCGTAAAATTATCTTTATAGTCTTTGGAAGTACCGGTTTTTGCCGCTAAAGAAAAGGGTACAAAAAGCGGAGAGTTTAATCCGAAAGCGGGAGCGCGGGCGTTGTTATCAGCAAGGATATCCGTTATTAAATAAGCCGTCTGCTCCGTAAACACCCGTGTTTCACGGCCCGGCAAATACAGAGCCGGCTCTTGCGAAAGCATCAGCGGCTTATACACACCCCCTCTTGCCAAAGTTGCATAGGCGTTGGTTAAATCCAACAAACGCACTTCCCCGTTTCCTAGCGCCAATCCAAGTCCGTAGAAATCAGCCGGTTTTTCCAAGGTGGTTAATCCCGCCCGACGCAGCAAAGCCAAGATATTGGAAGCTCCCGTTTTCTCTGCCGCTTTGACGGCAGGGATATTATACGAACACGCAAGCGCCGTTCGGACGGAAACCGATCCGTGATAATTTTCGTCGTAATTACGGGGCCGGAACCCCCCCTCAAAAAACGTATCTTCATCAGAGAGCAAAGAAGCCGGCGTCAACAGCCCCTGTTCAAACGCCAGCCCGTAGACAAACGGTTTTAAGGAAGAACCCGGCTGGCGCAACGCTCGGACGCCGTCTACCTGTCCGTTATTTCTTTCATTATAAAAATCCGCCGATCCTACATAAGCCAATACTCCCCCCGTAGCATTGTCTATTACCGTCACCGCCGCATTGGTAACGTTTTGCGCTGAGAGCTGCGAAATATAATTTTTTACCAGTTGCTCAGCATAGAGTTGCAATTCACGGTCCAGCGTAGCATAAACTTCTTGAACGTCTGCAGGCAAAAGTGAATATAAAAAATGCGTAAAATGCGGCGCGTCGAACGGACGGGCCGCCGATTTTAATTCCAATTTTTCCGCCGCCGCCAACCGATACATTTCTTCGTCAATAAACCCATTTTCCAGCATCCGCTTAAGCACCCAGTCGCGCCGTTTGAGCGCCCGCACAAAATGCTTTAAAGGATTATAATAAGTGGGCGATTTTATCAGACCCGCCAAAAAAGCCGCTTGGGACAGCGACAATTCCGAAGCCGACACGTTAAAATAAAACCGGCTGGCCGCCTCCGCGCCCTGCGTCAGGTTTCCAAGTTCCAACAGATTAAAATACTCTTCCAGTATTTCCTCTTTGGTCATTTTCCGCTCTAATAACAGGGCGTTGTACGCCTCTTTGGCTTTGCCCCACAACGTACGCGGCCGCGGTTCTATCGCACGCGCCAGCTGCTGGGTAATGGTGGACGCGCCGGAAACAATCTCTCCCTCGCTCATATTCTGCCACGCGGCGCGCAAAATAGATTTAACGTCTACGCCAGGATGCGAAAAGAAACGTTTGTCCTCCGCCGCCAGAGCGGCCGCAATTAGCCACGGAGAAACTTCCGTCAGCGCAACGGGCAGGTAATACGTATTATTCTCCGATAAAAAACCGCGCATCGGCGCGCCGTAACGATCGTAAATCTGCTTGGAAGGCGATAAAAAAGCTTCTTCCCCCCATACCAGGCAGGGAAGAAGCAATATCAAAAATACCTTCCAAACGCGCATCATTTTTATTCAATGACGATCGTTTCCGTAGCGTTGCGGCCGAACACGGCCGGCTCGTACATTTGGCTGGCCCACAGGCTGGGATAGGCAAACGTACCCGCCACAGAAGCCGACACCAAGTACGAATACGCGTGCGTACCGGCCGGCAAGTAATCGGCAAACGCGGCGATGCGGTCGTCATACTTTTCATCGCGTTCAAACCCGTTCCACTGCGGCGTATCCAGCGCGGCGGCCTGTTCCTGCGATTCAGTCGCCAGCGAAGTATTGATAATTTCAAAGCCTGCCGGGATAAAATCTTCCAACACTACAAAGTGGCGTGAAGCCGCGTTTTTGACGTGCAATGTAATTTTATAACGTTCGCCCGCCAGAATTTTGGAAACGGGTTTTCCGTCCAATGTCGTAATCTCGCGCGATACCGTAAACCCGGCGTCTACCGGCGTTTGGTAAGACAGCGGTTCATACTCCTGCCCTAAGGTATAATAGAGCGTCCCCGCACCGTTTTTGGCAAACGTCAAACGCGTTTCCGTGCCGTTTCCATACGCTTGCGCAAACGGGATGGAAGCCGTTTTCTCATCCACCGTACGGCCTTTAAACGAGGCTTCCAGCACGGCTTTTGCACCTTGTTTGACCGAGGCCGCGTAATCGGGTTCTACGCTTTCTGCCGTCTGGTAATAAGTGTTCAGCGCTATAAACGCCGCGGCATTGACGCTGGTATTATTCCAGTGTCCTTGGGCGGTGAGTTGAGTTAATATCCAAGAAGCCGTTTTAAAAGCGTCTGCAAACGGCTGCCGGGCAAAAAGCAACGCATCCAACGCCAGTGCGGAAGCCTTTACATTACCCATATGCAGCCAAGGCATTTCTTGCGGCACGTCAAAATACGCCGCCTGCGGCGTATAGGCAATGTGGTTTAAAATGCTTTGCGCAATTTTGGATTTTACTTCAGAAGTATTGTTCCCCGCTTGGGCGGCTTTCAACAGATACGCTTTCGCCGGCAGCGGCAAAGAACCCAATTTCCCGTACAAATTATTAAACGCGCTTTGTACGTTTTTGCCATACAAAGCCAGCACATAGACCGCATAAGCGCGGGCCGTTTCCGTTTCCAAAGACGAATACGAATACGCCTTTTGGACGTTGGAGGCAAAAGCGCCTTCAAGCCATTTTGCGGCCTCCTCAAGTGATTTTTCCTGCACCGCATAACCAGCCTGCCTGGCTAAATAGTTCACTTC
>CALUYP010000077.1 GCA_944325055.1 uncultured Elusimicrobiales bacterium
TAGGAACCGAGAGTTTTGGTGCCGAGGGTATTATGTAGATACGGTAGGGAAGAATAAAAAGCGGATAGAAGAATATATAAAGAACCAGTTAAAGGCAGATGAGGCGGGGAGTTTGCTTCCGTTTGACACGAACCCGTTAGATGCAAGGGGACGCAAATGACAGGTCGTGGGAACTACTTCAAGTAGTAGCTAGTAGAGTGAGGGGTATGCCCGTATTGTGAAAAACCCCCGGCTACGCCGGGGGATATTTATTGTTGGGGAAAAAGACGTAGTGGTTGAATGAAAAATAGAAAAATCAAGGAGTAAGTCGTTGAGCGCTTACGGTACTTTGCGCCGATTATTCGGCAGATCATTATTGCCGCTGCCACGAAGAATACCCCGAAGAACTGCCGATTCGCTTGTGTGTTTTCCGCAAAAAAACCGGCGCATTTAGTGCGCCGGGCGTAAGCAAAAGCGTTTGCCTAAAAGTACAAGTCTCGCTTGCCTTCCTTAATGGCTTTGAGGTTATTCTCTATCATTTTATGGATAGGCGAATCCTGCGGGAAAGCGTCTGTGGCGGTGCTTTCAATGAGCGCATAGCCTTTGGCTTTTAAAGGTGCAGGCGCAAAGTCTTCCAAGTATTCGGCAAAGGTAAACATTGCGTTGGGCAGGCAGTGGGTTTTGATAAGGCCCGGTTTGGCCATATCCATAAAATCCTTGCCTACACGGCCCAAGCGGTAGCAGCCCGTGCAGAAGGATGGCATATGCTTGGCGTCCACCACAGCATCAATTACTTCGGCTAAAGAACGGTCGTCGGTCAGCGTAAACTGGCTTCCGTTTTGTTTGTCGTAGGAATAACCGCCCGGGTTGACGCGGGACGCGGCCGAAATCTGCGAGACGCCCAGTTCCAGACAGGCGTTGCGCATAGCGGGTGATTCGCGCGTGCTTAAAATAATGCCCGTGTACGGTACGGCCAAACGCAGGACGGCAATACATTTTTTGAAGTCGTCGTCCGTCAGTACGTCGTTGGGGTGTTGGCTGAAGTCCGATCCTTCCGCCGGTTCAATGCGCGGAATGGAAATGGTGTGTGGGCCGACGCCGTAGGTTTTGTCCAAATACCAAGAATGTTCCAAGGTGGCCAAGATTTCGTATTTGTGGTCATAAAGGCCCAACAGCGGCCCGATGCCCACGTCGTTGATGCCGGCCTGCAGGGCGCGGTCCATTGCGTCCAGCCGGAACTGGTAATCTTTCTTTGCGCCCGCGATATGCAGCTTGGCGTAGGTTTCTTTATGATACGTTTCCTGGAACAGCTGATAAGTGCCGATGTTGCATTTTTTGAGTTCTTCAAATTCGGGTTCGGTCAGCGGCGCGATGTTGACATTGACGCGGCGGATATTTTGTCCGTTCCAGCGCGTATCATAAATGGTTTTGATGCTGTCGTACACGTACTGAAGTCCGCCGCCGGGGTAGGCCTCTCCGGCTACCATCAAAATGCGTTTGTGCCCTTGCTGCAGAAGCGCGGTTACTTCCTGCCGGATTTCGTCCTGCGTGCTGGCGTGGCGTTTTAAAGCCGTGTTGGAACGGCGGAAGGCGCAGTAAATACATTCATTCGTGCAAATGTTGGAAATATACAGCGGCGCAAATAATACAATACGGTTGCCGTAAATGGCTTCCTTGACGTATTTGGCCGTATCAAAAAGATCGTTTAGAAGTTTCTGGTCTGTTAGGTTTAACAGCACCGCCGCTTCTTCCAGCGAAATTCCGTTCAGTTCGCGGGCTTTTTTCAAGATTTCCGTCACTTCGGAGTCCGAATGGGACTTGGCTTTTTCCAAAGTTCGTTGCAGTTTTTCGTCATCAATAATCATACTTATATGATAGCACTTTTGTGGGGAAGTTGGGCCTGCCGTCCGGAGAGCGGCGCAATTTGCTATGATATAATTATGCCGAAGAAAGAGTCCGTTTTGGTGGTTTGCACCAACCGCAAAGCTTACCACGATTATTTTATAGAAGATACCTGCGAGGCCGGGCTGGAGCTTTTAGGGGCGGAAGTAAAATCAATCCGTCAGAAAGAGCTGAGCTTGGACGGCAGTTTTGTGCGGGTGGAAAACGGACAGGCGCGCGTATATAATATGCATGTCAAGCCCTATAAATTTAATTCGCTTACCGAGCCGGATCCCACGCGGGTGCGGCGGCTGCTGCTCAATAAAAGGGAAATCCGAAAATTGGGCGCCAAAGCCGAGCTGAAAGGTTATTCGCTGGTGCCGGTGGAAGTGTATTTTAAGAACGGGTGGGCGAAACTGAAACTGGGTGTTGCAAAGGGAAAACATCTGTTTGACAAACGCGAAGCGTTGAAAAAGAAGGATTTAAACCGTGAGATGGAACAGCATTTTAAAAACAATATCCGCTTTTAGTCCGCGCTTGAAAAGAGTCGTTTTCAAACGGGGTATTTTGCCTGCATAAACTGAAAACGCTGGATTTTTTAATTGCAATTTTCTAAAATATATCTACTTGGGCGGGTGGCGGAATTGGCAGACGCGTACGGCTCAGGACCGTATGGACGAAAGTCCTTAAGGGTTCAACTCCCTTTCCGCCCATTTTAGATTTGTGTTGGTTGATTATGAAAAGGTATGACTATTATCGGCCGTCAGCGTCTTCTTTAGGTAAAAAGAAGCGTGTGGTTCGCCGGAAAGGGCCATCCTTTTTTTTTAAGTTTTTTTTAGCGGCCGTTTTATTGCTGGTGATTGGCTGCGGCGGCTGGCTGGCGCTCTCCAAAGGCTACCGAGTGTTGGTAAATTCCCAAATTACCGATTGGCACGCCAAAACCATTTCCGTGACGGGCGTTACGGGACAAATCAATAAAGAAATTCTTGCCTTGGCGAAACATTATGAAGGAAAACCTTTTTCTGTAAAAGACGCGGCCGCCTTGCGTGAAGCTGTGACGACTCGTTATCCCATGCTCAAAGATGTATCGGTGCGGCGGGGTTTGTTAAGTGGCAAGTTGACGGTACAGGCTGCCCATAGGGAACCGATCGCTAAATTTGTGCTGCCGGATGGAAGCGTGCGTTTTATCGACGAGGACAGTACGGTTTATTCCGACTTGCACCCGGATCTTTTACAGCCCGTTCCGTTTGTAGAACTGACCGGTCCTATTCCGGACAAATTAAGTCCCGAATTTATTGATTTAGTACAAAGTACTCTTCAGCTCAATAAAGAGCTGGATTTTGCTTTTTTGCGGATGGATCTGAAGAAGAATACCGTCCAAATGCATATGCCCGACGGATGCGTGATTGATTTTGGAACGGCGGTTCATCTGAAGAGGAAGGCTTCTTTGGCAGCGCAGATTTTGGCGTTTTCGCGCGAGCGGTATGGAGAACTCAAAAAAGTGGACTTCCAATTCTTTGAATATGGGAAAGTTTTTTTAACACAGATGTCCCATTAAATTTTATAATAGAAGATAGGTATATTTTTTAGGTGGTTCTTATGGCTAAAACAAATATCATTGCCGGATTGGATATCGGAAGCGGCAAAATGACGTGTATCGCCGCGGCGCACGATTTTGATACAAATACATTAAAAGTGTTGGCTGGAAGAAGCGTTCCCTGCCGGGGACTGCGGGGAGGAATGGTTTCGGATATACGGGAAACTTCCGCCGCCGTAACCCATGTGCTGGGGAGCATTGAACGGGAATGCAATCAAGAAATCAGCAGTTTGTTTGTGGGGGTGCGCGGGTCTCATTTGGAATCTTTTTCCAACCATGGCACCTATAATATTTCCCGTATGGACAAAGAAATTACCCAATCTGATATGGCCTTGGCAATTGAAAATGCAAAGGCGATGCCCATTAAAAATGATAACGAAATAGTAAACGTAATTACGCAGGGATATTCGATTGATAAACAAAAAGGCATTACCAATCCGGAAGGGATGGAGGGCTCTTTATTGGAAGTAGATGTGCATATTACGACGGGTTCCTCTACCCATTTGAACAATTTGGCCAAAGCCATTCAGCGACCCGGTTATAAAATTGACGGTACTTTTTATGGATTGGTGCCGCTGGCCGATACGGTGCTGACTCAGGAAGAAAAAGAAATCGGAGCTATGATTTTGGATTTAGGCGGGGAAACGATGTCCGTCGGCATCTATATTGACGGTATTTTAAAGTTTTCGCGGGATATTCCCTACGGCTGCGATTTAATTACAAGCGACTTGTCGCGCTTGTTGCATACCAGCCGACAAAATGCCAAAGAAATTAAAGAAAAGTACGGCGTTTCTTTTCCCACTTTCTTAGACGAAGAAGGCGAAATTCCCGTTCCTTCTTTGGACGGACGCAGCACCCACAATATTAAAAAAAGCTATGTCTTGGATATTATTCAGCCGCGTGTAGAAGAATTAATAGAGCAGGTAGGGCGCTGTGTGGAAAATTCCGGCTATAAAAATTTTCCAGTGGTGGGCGTTGTGACGGGAGGCGGTTCATTAATGCCTGGGATTACGGACCATTGCGTGAACATCCTCGGGCTTAAAGAGGTACGCCGCGGCGTAGTCCAGCGGGACCTGATTACCAGCGATGATGAATTTTTTGATCCGCAATACAGTACCGCTATGGCGTTGGCAATTTATGCTTCGGATAATTCCGGATACGATGATTATGCCGGCGGTTCCTATGAGAAAAGCGGTTCTTTCTTTGGGAAATTGGGTAAATTATTTAAGGGCGTGGATATTTTTGGCGGCTGAGTCGGGGAGTCATTATGAAAGATTTATTTATGCCGGCTGATTTATTTGAAACTAAAAAAGCCAAAATAAAAGTGATTGGCGTAGGCGGCGGCGGCGGAAATGCCATCAACCATATGGTAAATTCCGGGCTGAAAGACGTAGATTTTATCGCCGTCAACACCGATGCACAGGATTTGCGCCGTAACCGCGCCCCTTATCTGGTGCAGGTAGGAGAAAAAATAACGAAAGGATTAGGGGTCGGAGGAGACCCGGAAAAAGGGAAAAAAGCGGCGGAAGAATCCAAGGAAAAATTAAAACTTATTATCGGGCAGTGCGATTTATTGTTTATTACGGCCGGGATGGGCGGCGGCACCGGAACCGGGGTGGCGCCGTATTTGGCTAAGTTGGCTAAAGAAATTTACGGGGATGATTTGTTAGTAGTGGGAGTGGTAACCCGTCCGTTTAATTTTGAGGGGTATGTGCGTGAGAAACAGGCGGATGAAGGAATTAAAGAGATGCAGAAATATGTGGATTCGATGATTATCGTACCCAATGAAAAATTATTTGCCAACATCGATCCGGAAACTTCTTCCAGAGACGCGTTCAAAATGGTAGATGAGGTGCTGTTGCAGGCGGTGAAGGGGATTGCCGAAGTAATTACCCAACCCGGAGAAGTGAATATCGATTTTAATGATGTACGCAAAGTGATGTGCCATTCTCATAAGTCTCTTATCGGAATTGGAGAGGCCAGCGGACCGGGTCGTCATTTACAGGCCGTTAAAAAAGCGATTTCTTCTCCGCTTTTGGAAAACGCGGATATCCGAGGGGCAAAAGGGTTTATCGTACACTTCTCGGCGGAAGAAAATTTGACGCTGTTGGAACAGGGTGAAGTGATGAACTTGATTCGCCAATACGCCAGCAACGATTCGATTATTATGTTTGGATATTCCTATGATTCTTCTTTAAACGGGATGTTCAAAGTAACGGTCATCGCCACAGGATTTAGCGCCGAAAAAGCCAACGTTTTTAACGCCCGCCGGCCGCTTCCGTCGGAAATACCGGGCGTTGCCTCCGTCAAGAAACCTTTGGTACAAGAAGTGTTTGCTTCTTTTGATGAACCTAAATCTCCGGAAACTGAAGATGCAATGATGATACCGGCGTATCTGCGCCGTAAAAAAAATCGGTCGTAAGAGGAGAAATAATATGGCGGTAGGACTTCAAAGCTTGTTAAGAACGGTAGTCGATAATAAAGCCAGCGGGCTGCATATTCGCGGCAATTCCAATGCCTATGTGCGTTTGAACGGACAAATTAAGCCCATTGATGACAGTTTTATTTCGAACGATGAAGCTAAAAAAATGGCGTACGCCTGTATGGGTGAGCGCGAACGGAAGATTTTTGAACAATACAGTACGGTAGATTTTTCATTGGATGCCAAATCTTACGGGCGTTTCCGTTTTAACGTATTTCGCCAAATGTCTAAGATTTGTATGGCGGTGCGCCATATTCCGCTTAAGATTCCCAGCTTTGAAGACCTCCATTTGCCGGGTGATATTTTACGCAAAATATCCGAAAGCCGCCGCGGACTGATTTTGGTGACGGGAATGACCGGTTCCGGAAAAACTTCTACTCTAGCGGCGATGATTGACCATATCAATAAAACCCGCCCGGGCCATATTTTAACGATTGAAGATCCCATCGAATTTATGCATGCGGACAACCGCTGTATCGTAAGCCAACTGGAACTGGGGGTGGATACGCCTTCGTATACCGGTGCGCTGCGTGCGGCCATGCGGCAGGACCCGGATGTGATTTTAATTGGGGAACTCCGTGACGCCGAGGTCATGAAAGCGGCTATCAGTGCTGCAGAGACGGGGCAGTTAGTGCTTGGAACCATGCACACGGTAAACGCTACCCAAACATTGGCCCGGCTGGTGGACGCGTTTCCCGTAGAACAACATGATCAGGCGCGTTTGCAGCTGTCGGAATTGTTGCGCGGAATCATTTGCCAACGCTTGTTGCCTACGATTAAGCCGGGTATGCGTCCGGCGTTAGAAATTTTAGTTTCTACTCCGCAGGTGAGAAAACTGATTTTAGAAAATAAACCAAGCGATTTATATAAGATGATGCAAGGCGGCGAATTTTATGGAATGAATACATTCGACCAGTCTCTTGCAAAACTGTATAAAGAAGGGTTTATCGATTTGGAAACGGCCCAGTCTGCGGCTACCAGTCCGGATGCTATTATGCTGGCCATCCGGGGCGTGACAGGCAGTTTGGAGGCGGTCAGTGAATAATAAGCGCATGAATGGTATGCTGATCGCTATCGACGGTACAGCCGGAACGGGCAAATCTTCGGTGGGAAAGCTGATTGCGGCTAAATTGGGTTACGGTTTTTTAAGCACGGGAGAGATGTACCGCGCGCTGGCTTATAAAGTATTTGAAAAACAGATTGAGCCGGAAAATCATGACGCCGTTTTGGAAGCTGCCCGCCAGCTTCACTTTACCTTTGTACGTCAGCCGGACGCTTCTCTAAAAATGTATGTAGATGGGGAGTATTTAGGAGGGAAACTTCATTTGGAAGAAGTGGGCAATGTGGCCAGCCGCGTTTCCACCAATGGAGAAGCGCGGCGGGTGCTTACTGAAAAGATGCGGGATGTGGGAGAAGACGGCGGTATTGTGATGGAGGGCCGGGATGTGGGAACGGTTGTGTTTCCCGATGCGGAGCTGAAGTTTTATTTAGACGCTTCCGCACAAGAACGCGCTAAACGTCGGGTTAAACAATTGCAAGAGGCGGGGGAGCATGCCGATTATGCAAAAATTTTGAAGCTGATTGAAGAACGCGATTACCGTGATTCTCACCGGGCGGTTGCTCCGTTAAAACCGGCGGAAGATGCAATTATTATTGATACGTCATCGCTTAATTTGCAGCAAGTAACCGATACTGTGTGGGAGAAAATACAACAGTATGCTTCTTAATTTGATAAAATTAATAGCGCGGATTTATTTTAGAACCTGTTATGATTTTAGGGTGGAAGGATTGGAGAACATTCCCCCAACGGGGCCTCTTATTATAGCAGGGAATCATCTTTCCAATGCAGATCCGCCGGCGATTGGCAGTTTTGCCGGGTTAGTACGCGATTCGCGTTTTGTAGCCAAAAAAGAACTTTTTTCTGTACCAGTATTGGGATGGTTTTTCCGTCGAAGCGGTTATATCCCGGTGGACCGTGCGCGGACGATTGGCGATTTTGGCGCTCTGAAAGAAGTGGTGCATGCTTTGGAAAAAGGGGAGAGCGTAGTGATGTTTCCGGAAGGGACGCGCAGTAAGACGGGAAAGCCCCAAAAACCTAAAAGCGGAATTGGATTTTTAGTATATAAAACGAATGCACCGGTGCTTCCGGCCAAAATAGAGGGCACTTTTGGGTGGCCTTGGGTGCGGAAGATAAGAGTTAAATTTGGAAAAGTGTTGCATTTGGAAAAAGATCCGTCTTTAGAACCCAAAATGCAGTATAAACAATTTGCAAATCAAATTATGGACGAAATAAATTCTATAAATATCTAACGGAGGTTACGCAGTTTTTTCCAACTGGGAAAAACTGTAATAAGGACTTATGACGATAAACGAAGAAATTAAAAACACCGAAGAAACAATTAACGAACAAGAAATGACGATGGACCAGTTAATTGCGCAGCAAGAGTCTTTATCGGAGAAGCTGTACAAAAAAGAGATAGTGGACGTACCGGTTGTACAGATTAATCAGGATTATATTTTAGTGGATACCGGTGCGAAAAAAGAGGGGGCTATTGCCGTATCTGAATTTGCAGGGAAGACGCTTCCGGCAGTGGGGGATACCATTTCCGCCGTATTGGTTAAGCGCGGTTCTGATGAACGGCCGGCTATTTTATCCCATAAAAAAGCGTTAGAATCTTTAGGTTGGGATATTTGCAAGAAAGCATATGAAGAAAAAGAGCGGGTTAAAGGGACGATTATTCAATGCGTAAAAGGGGGATATATTGTAGAAGTTTTCGGGGTAAATGGATTTATGCCGCTGTCCCTTTCCGAATTGCATACCGCTTATAAACATTATCTTCCGGTAGGCGCTAAAATCAAAGCCCAGATTGTTGAATTTGCCAAAGAAAAACAAAAACTGATCATTTCCCGCAAGCAAGTACTGGAAGAGGATGAAGCCGTCCGACGGGAACAAGTATTAGGAGAAATTAAAGAAGGGGACGTGCTGCGGGTGGTTGTTTCCAAGGTGGATAAAGAAAAACTTTTCTTGCGGTTTCATGGGATTGAAGGAATCGTTAATTTAGAAAATATTGCTTGGAAAGAACCCGAGGCGGCCATTGCTAATTACCGCCGCGGTCAGCGCTTGAAAGCAAAACTTCTTTCTTTAGATAAAGAAACACCGAGATTGGAGTTTGGTTTGAAACAGCTTTTCTTAAATCCGGCTGATGCCCTCAAACGCCGCTATCCATACAAAAGCTCTGTAAAAGCTACGGTCACGAAGGTGGATGCTGAAAACGGGGTGGAATGCACCATTGGCAAAAACAGCACCAAAGCATTTATCAGTCCTTTTGAGATGGGCCGCGATTTTGCCGCCAAAGAAGGGGATACTATTACCGCTTTGGTAGTAGGGGTAGATCCGGAAACTTTTACGGTCAATCTTTCCGTCAAAAAATATGACCAAGTCCAAAACCGTAAAGTCGTTGCCCAGTATTTAAAACAGGCTCCGCGTCCGACTTTGGGGCAGTTGCTTCAGGATTCATTTAAAACCGAGAGCGACGAAGAAAACGATTAAGTTAGATATTATGTAGTATAAAATGCCCGGAACGTGTTATACGTACCGGGCATTTTTTGTATAGACCCCTTGGCAGTGCGAATTTCTATTGGGAATGTTTAGGCAATACAAGGAGAACGGTTTTTTTGCAATAGAGCGTATTTTGCAACAGCGTCAAATCAACAGATTCAAATCAAAACGGCCTGCCAAATGCCGGCAGGCCGTTTTATTAGCCAGAAGAAGATTATTCGTGGTGTTTCTCCGTAGAGTGCTGGCAGTTGACGCAATATCTCGCAAACGGAAGCGCTTTAATACGCTTTTTGGGGATAGGCTGGCGGCAATATTCACAAGTACCGTAAATGCCTTTATCAATTTTACGCAACGCAGCTTCAATTTGTTCAATCGTATTATGGGCGTTACCGGATAATTCAAATAAAATTTCTTTATCTAAACTTTTGCTGGCATCATCGATGGGATCTCCTACTTCGGCTTCGGGCATATCCATATCTTTTTTGTCTTTCAGACGCGCTGCGGCGTCTTCTTTTAATTCCAGTAAATGTTTTTTAATTTCTTTTAACTCAGCAGCGGTAAGCGATTCTTTGTTTGTTTTTTTTATAGCCATAAAAATACCCCTATTGGGAAAATGGAGATGCCTTGAACATTATCTATTTAGGCACCGTTCGATTAGTTTAGCAAAGTAGGTAAATTTTTTCAAGGGCTTCATTAAAAAAGGCAGGAAGAATCCATTCGTTTAAAGGGTCAGTTAAAACCTGCTTCATACGGACAACTCCTATTTTGAATTGTTATAATGAAAGTATCCTGAAAATTTTCTGGAGTAAATTTATGAAAAATTTTCTTACCCGCCCAGTCGGTGATTTGCTTGTAAAAAATCCGTTCGTAGATAATTATAAAAAGATGTGGCCCTTTGTAAAACCCTATTGGTTTCGTGCCATGTTAGGATTGGCCTTGGCGTTGCCGGTGGGAGCGTTAGATGCCACGGTAGCGATGTTTATGAAGTATTATACGGATGATGTTTTGGTTGCCAAAAATGCTGCTTTTGCTGCTTTTATTCCTTTGTTGATTATAGTTTTCGTACTGGTGCAGAGCATTTTGACCTATGTGGTGAAATACTTAAATTCCTGGGTGGGAAATAAAATCACGCTTGATGTACGCAAAAAATTATTCCGCAAATTATTAAGCATGCATAGCGGCTATTTTGATACCACCGATTCCGGGCATATTATGATGCGCTATAACGGGGATGCGGATACGGCCTGCAATGGATTAATTAATAATTTACGGATGATTGTAACGCGCGTGTTCTCCAGCATTACGCTTATTTTTGTGCTTTTTTACAACTCTTGGCAGCTGACGCTGATAGCTATAGGCGCTTTTTCCGCGGCGGGTGCGTTGATTTTTATCGTACGGCGTAAACTGGAAGAGTTGGTGCGCAATACGGTAATTATCAATTCCATTGCCATGCGTGCTTATAATGAAATGTTTAACGGAAACCGTACGGTGGCGGCTTATAACTTGCAGGAGGACCAAGAAGATCGTTTCGATCAGTTAATGGATGAGGTATTCAACTTGAATATGGGGATGGTGAAACACACGGGTTGGCTATCGCCAGTGATGCATTTTATTGTTTCGCTGGGGCTTGCTCTGGTGTTTTGGCAAAGCAGTTCGATGATAGTAAACGGGACGATTACCAGCGGTAATTTTACATCGTTTGTGGCGGCTTTGCTTATGCTCTATACTCCCGTAAAAACAATGGGTGATAATTATGTGGATATAAAAAAAGCATTTTTAGCCATTGACCGTATTTTCGAAATTTTTGCGCTGAAAAGCGCTATCACCGATAAACCCGGCGCCGTTACGCTTACGGGATTACATAAAGAGATTTGTTTTAATAATGTATCTTTTGCCTATAAACCGGGGGTATATGTACTAAAAGACATTAACTTAACGGTGCCTGCGGGAAAAACAGTGGCTTTGGTGGGAAATTCCGGAGGGGGCAAATCGACGGTGGTGAACTTACTGCCTCGTTTTTACGATGTGTCTAAAGGTGCGATTACGATTGATGGCACCAATATTGAGGATTTTACGCTTCAGTCTTTGCGTGACAATATTGCCGTTGTGTTCCAGGATAATTTCTTATTCACGGGAACAATCCGGGATAATATTTTAATTGGTCGCCCCGGCGCGACGGAACAGGATTTGCATGAAGCGGTAAAAAGCGCCCATTTGGAAGACTTTATCCGCACCCTTAAAAAAGGATTGGATACGGAGTTGGGAGAACGCGGTTTGACCCTTTCCGGCGGACAACGCCAGCGGGTAGCGATTGCCCGCGCGTTTATCCGGCAGGCTCCTATTGTCATTTTGGATGAAGCCACCAGCGCTTTGGACAATAAATCAGAAGCCGTGGTACAAAAAGCACTCGATAATTTAATGAAAAACCGCACGGTTTTTGTCATTGCCCACCGTCTTTCCACCGTGATTAACGCCGATAAAATTGTGGTGCTTAACGAAGGTCAAATCGTGGAAGAAGGCACCCATGAGGAATTGCTGGCTATTCCCAATGGAGCGTATGCTTCGTTATATAATGCGCAATTTAAAAAGAAAACCCACGCGTGACGAGTTAATCTTTCGTTGTTTGAATATAAAAAAGAGTTCTCCGTTTTTATTCAAAACGGAGAACTCATTTAGTCGACTCTTCCATGATTGCTCACTCATCCCCAAATTAGAGGTTTGGCTGACAGTTTAAGAGTTTTGCGGCCCCATTTTCGACGCCTGAAGCTGGTTGCACCACCCCATATCTCCGGCATACTCCCGTTATCCTCAGATAATAGGCCCGAAGCTTGTGAAACGGCTTTCGCAGCCCAGACAATCCCGCACCGAACGGTTTTGTTTTCCTCAAAGAACTCTTATTTTCTGCTGTTACGGTTTTCCAGCCTGCCACGCTCTTCGCGCCCGCAAGCCTTGCCAATCCGCCGCAGTTGTCATCCGCTGCGCCGCCCAACGTCAACAGGAGAGGCTGACGCACCGGGGAAGTTTTCTGTACAACCTCTCCCCGGGGATTACTAATAGTATAATGAATTTTAAAACAAATTCAAGGGGGTTAAATAACATCTGATATTTTTCGCACAGCCGTCCCTATCGCTTGTAATTGCTGCGGCAGAAAAGAACCAAAGACGGTTCCGTCTGAACAATACAATACCATCCTCTCTTTTTCCTTGTATATTCGTTTTACCGTATAACCCTGAGGCGTTTTTACCAACATGACTTTCCCTTCCAAAAGATCAGTTTCCGGGCAGATAAAATATAATTCTTCCGTTGCGCTTTGTTCATCCCGCACCATGTATTTGGCGCCTTTGGCGTAACGGCGCGGAACCGTCCACCATTCCGCTACGTCGCTTTCTTTGTAATGCGGATAGTTTTCGGGAGAAGTGGTTAAAAAAGGAAGCGCGACACTGTTGCTTAACGGAGTTGTTTTGCTCTCTATTTTTAAAAGAGTATTGTCAGCACTGTAAGTGTTTTCAGGCGTTTGGGCATCGCGTAGAGAGCGGGCAAAACTGACTGTCTGCAAGTCAGGATAGGTGGTTGTGGGGGAAAATAGCCGCATCACATCATAGGCATCTAACCCAAAAAGCTGTGCCATTTGAGCAACATATCCTTTAGAAGGCCTTCTTTTTCCAGTGGCCCATAAAGCTACCGTAGCAGTAGACACATGGAGGATTTTTGCTAACTTTGCTTGAGCTCCGCGCAATATGCCGCCGTTCCATTTTTCCAGTTGTTTTTCAAATTTATTCATCGTCAGCTCCTCCTTCCTTTAAAATAGGACTTTTTAGGTCCAAAAAAAGCTTGACAAATACTAACAATACTTACTATACTAGCTTTTGTAAGAGACGCCGCAACCGTCTCTTATCTTACAGACGCACTTGGTTTTATCTTCCATCCAATGAAGAATTCCAAATACGGAGCGGTTTAGCCTTATAAACCGGCGCCGCGCAAGCGGCGTGTTGGCTCCGTTGCGTCCGAATTGCGAGATTCTGCCAGGAAGTCGCAATTGTATTGTAGCAAATAAAGAGCCGTTTGGGTTAGCAAAGTTAAGATTTAGGAAGATCCTTCCCATGTGAAAAGGGCTTTCAGGAAACCTAACTTGGCTTTGCGGCCCGGCGGCCGGAGATAAATTATGGGTGTTATATTATTAAAAATCCTGCTAAGTGTGGTGGTCTTTGCGGGAGTATGGGGATTTATTGCGGATGTAATTGAATTCTTAAGCGAATAAAATTTTAGGCGGTCTGGAAGAGAAATAATCTATAATATAGGTATGAAATCTGGATTTTCGATTAATATTTACGGCCTGATTTTTTCCATCATGATTGTAATGGCCGTGCTGACCTACCTTCTTCCTGCCGGGCAATATGACACCGTACAAAAAGACGGACGTTCTTATACAGTAGCGGGATCTTACCACCGGGTAGACGCCAACCCGCAAGGGCTGGCCGCTGTGCTGACGGCTCCTGCCAAAGCTTTTGGCGATTGCGCTGACATTATTGTATTTATCTTTATTACTGGCGCTATTTTTACTATTCTAGAACGCACGGGTACAGTCAATGCCGTTATTTTGGGAACGAGCTATTTGTTTTCCCGAAGGGAACGGTTGAAAAAGTTTTTTATTCCGGCCAGTATGGTTTTGTTTTCAATAGGCGGAGCCGTTTTTGGAATGGAAGAGGAAACACTTATTTTTATACCGTTGTTTATTCCGCTTGCTTTATCTCTGGGATATGACACGGCGGTGGGGGTAAGTATCCCGTTTTTGGGGGCTTGGGTTGGTTTTGGTTCGGCTTTTATGAACCCGTTTACGGTGGGAATTTCACAAGGAATTGCTGAATTGCCGCTTTATTCCGGTTTAGGATACCGGTTGCTTGTGTGGGTGATTTGTACGGCGGTAGTGATTTTCTTCGTCACTTTATACGGGGAGCGGGTTCGTAAAGATCCCAAGAAAAGTATTACTTATGAAGCGGACCGGGAAAAAAGAAAACATTTACATTTAAATGTTTTGGAAAAGCCGGATTTTAAGCGTTCCCACATATTGATTTCGGTTGTGTTTGCGTTGGGAATGGCCGGATTGGTATATGGGGTGGCGGTATATCATTGGTATATTATTGAAATTTCAGGTTTATTTTTGGGGGTAGGGTTAGTTGCGGCGGTGATTGGGCGGCTGACGCTAAACCAAACAACGGACGCTATTATTGAAGGGGCGAGGAGTATGGTCAGCGTATCGATTATGCTGGCTTTGGCGCGGGCGATTGTCGTTATTGCCTCGGACGGACGCATTTTAGATACGGTTTTGCATTCGATTGCCCAGTCTATCGGACAGTTGCATCCGTTGGCAGCTGTGGAAGGGATGTTTTGGGCGCATACATTCATTAATTTTTTTGTAGCGTCCGGTTCCGGACAGGCGGTACTGACGATGCCGGTGATGATTCCGCTTTCCGATTTAATGGGAATCAGCCCGCAGCTTTCTATTTTGGCTTATCAGTTTGGCGAAGGCTGGACCAACGCGATAATTCCAACCGCTCCCGTAACGATGGCTGCCATTGGAATGGCAGGCATTCCTTGGCTGAAATGGGCGCGTTGGAATGTACCTTTGCAGATTGTATTGGCCGTGCTTTCCATGTTGTTGTTAATCCCGCCTTATTTGATGAATTGGTAATTTGCTGCTAAGGATGCTTCTTAAGGGCCCTCTAAGCAGGGCCCTTTTTTATTAACATTTCTCTTCATCATCCCCGGCCGTAAGTGCTGTGGGGAGTTTCATGTTTATTCGATTTTAAACGGTCCGTTGGCGCGGGAGGAATTGCTATGGCTTGGGGAAAAATTGAGTTGGAAAATGCTATTTTTGACCGGGCCGGGATTTTAGGGGAATCGGTGGATGGAGTGGCGGGAGAATTGCGCAGTACGGGTACAGACGGCTGTCTGCAAGGATGGGTAAGAATTTATAATATTTTTTTTAGCAAAGAAAACCGTATTTTTTTAAAAGATACGGGCGAGCTGGCAGAAACTTTCTGGAAGGGTTTTCGAAAACAGCAAATCTATCCGTCGATTCCCTTGTTACAGAAAGGAAAAATTCCCTTTTTTAAAATTGACTTTGAAACGGAACTCTTTTTGTCACGTGATTAAATTTTGAATAGAAAAGATTTTTAAAGTTTATTTGGAACCCGTTTGTAAAAGCTGTTTGATGATGTCTTCATGGATACGGAGAATGGTTTCATCTTTAGAAGCCAAATTGTTGGCCATCAGGGCAAAAGCGATGGGTTTTCCATTGGCGTCATGCACATAACCCGCTACCGCTTTTACTCCGTCGATCGTGCCGCCTTTGACGCGGACATCTTGTATTTGGTGTTTGGGTTTTAGAAAATAACGAAGCAAGAGTAAATCTCCGCGGTCGTCCGGTGTAGCGAGAGATTGGTAATAATAGTTAAAATGCGGGCTTTTGGTCATGAAAGAAAGCGTGTTTACCAGAACGCGCGGGGTAAGCATATTATCGCGGGACAGGCCGCTTCCGTCATATATTACCGTATCGGTGGATGAAGCCAAGTGATTTTTATGCAAAAATTTTTCCAATTCTTCCAGTCCATTTTGCACGCTTCCTTTTTTGCCGGCGTGCAGCGCCAACTGGCGCAGCAACATTTCGGCATACAAGTTAAAACTGCGTTTATTAACGATTACGATAATGTCTTTAAGTTCGGGGGACTGATAAGTGTGTACCCGTTTCATATGGGTATAGTCGGGCGTTTGGGAAACGGTTTTCGCATGACCGCCCACGGCGATGCCTTCTTGTCGCAGCGCGTTGTGTAAAGATTGAACGGCAAAGAGCGCCGGATCGGGTAAGGCGGCTTGTATGGAAAAACCCGTTAAATTGGTGGGAATGGTTCCATAAATCTGCATTTCATACTGATTTGGGGCTCCATAGACGTAGGCGTTGTCCCGTTTATTTTTTGCGTCGGTGGAAACGAAGCTTGAGATTTTTAATTGAGGTATTTCGGGGTCGGTGCGGGATATTTCCGCTTTTTTGGCGTCGAAAGGCTGTGGTTTAAAAAAAATTTTAAATAAATTATCGTTAAAACACAAAGGACTGGCGGGTGCGGCGTAGTAATTGCCGATATTTTCCCAATTTACTTTGGGCGCGATAGAGGGTCCTTCAAAAGCGGAAACATCGGCGTATATGTCCCCGTCGATTTGGGTAATGCCCATTTTTTTGACGGCTTTTGCCCAAATAGAGGCTACTTCCTGCCAAGTTTGTCCTCCGGTTACTCGGACAGATCCCAGGGTTGGATCTCCGCCTCCTTGCACATAGAGATCTCCTTTTAAAATCCCTTTTTCGTTCGGTTCGTTGGAAGCATACAGGTTTGTTTCAAACCGGTAATGCGGGCCGAATGTTTCCAAAGCG
Organism: uncultured Elusimicrobiales bacterium; assembly: GCA_944325055.1. GTDB lineage: Bacteria > Elusimicrobiota > Elusimicrobia > Elusimicrobiales > Elusimicrobiaceae > Avelusimicrobium. Next base: position 16,922 of record CALUYP010000077.1, read on the forward strand.
GCTGCAGTAGTAAGCAGTTTAAGCGTGGAAGCGGGCGTAAGACGTAAATCGGGATTAACGGCAAATACCGCCGGTTCGTTCCCGTCTGTATAAACGGCTAATCCGCCCCACCAGGCGCCGTCTAAAACGGGATTTTCCAGCCGTTGGTCCACATATTGTTGGATATTCTGCGCGTGCAGAAACGAAGAACAAAGAATCAAAAGACCTAAAAAAAACGCTTTCATATTTAAAAAATTCCTAAAAATCCGGTCGGATAGAAGTCATAAATTAGTCTGGTGTTTGGGAGGGGCCCGTCCTGTCATCTTTGGGGAGAAATTTACATCACCAAGAAATCAACATTCCGGTCGCACTCATCAAATATTAATTGAACCATGGATACCATTTATCTTTATCCCGGATATTAATGAGTAAAGAAACGGCCAGCAAATCACGTGCATTTAAGGCCTGGGGTTTATCCATATTGCAAATAAATTGATCGAAAGGAGCATGGTTGTTTTCAATCGAACCTTTGCTCTCCATTTGTCCTCTGATGTCATAATCCGCGCGCAATAAGCCCCACATATGTCCACCTATTTTGCGCAGAATAGCCCGCCAGGTACTGCGTTCCGTGATCACGGCTAATTCGTTGTTCCCTTCGCGATTGAAAAGTTGCCACATGCGTTTAAGTGAGAAACGTTTGCGGGTTACCACCAGTACATCTTTAGAGCGGGCAAAATAAATTTCGTAGCGTTCGTGCGTTAAGCCAAATCCCTTTTGCAAGATAATCGCCGCTTTTTTACCTTTGCGGTCAAACAAGGTAATCTCCCGTAAAATGAGCTGAGACCAAACGATCCCGCAGAAAAAAATGACCGCTCCCAGCGGAATCAGCAACGAACAGGCGGAATAAATTGTATTGTAGGCGAACTGGGAAAGAGGCAATAGGCCGGTATTTTCGCCCAATCCGGTAACTGCCAAGACTAACAGAGTAAGCACAATAAGCGCCATGCCGGAGAATAAGAATACGCTGTCCCACCGGGCGGAAAGTGAAGTGAGAATATTGCCTTGGTTATCCTTGGCCCGAAAGATAAGTGACGGGGTTCCGTACAAACGTTTAAATTTGATGGGATATAAAGAGTTGGGATTCGCCTGCACGACGGACTTCTTTTGTTTAAGGAGCGGGCGTACACACCCAACTGCGGCAGTTAACAAGATAAATAAGAAAAATAATATTACCAAAGCGTCGAATCCATGTCCCATTTTTTGGATATAAGGAGGCATATTTTTAGAAAGCAGCGTGCGAATGGAATAAGACGTTTTTTGGGCGGAAGCCGTCTTTGTCTCTTTGGTTTGGTTTTGGAAAAGAGGTTCTTTCTCGGATGGGTTTAATGGAGCCGTCAAATCCAAAGGTTCTTCGTGTACTGGCGGCAAAGCGGCTATGTTATAGGCGCGGGGGGATTTTAAGTCCATTTCCAGCGAGGAAGGAGCGGATTCTTTAAGCGGAGAAATAAACGAAAAGACCAAATCTGTTTCCGCATACGTCAAATCTTTGGCTAAAATGGAATAACCTTTTTTGTTGATTAAAAAATAACCGGCGCTGAAATCATTTTTGGGGGTAAAAAAACTGATATAAAAGAAAGGGTCTCCGGTGGAAAACTCAATGCGTTTGATTTCTTCTCCCGTATAGGAATTGCCGACCACTTTCATTTTTTTGCTTTTTACGTCGGCCAAATCATTGGTAATTTTCTGTTCGATACACGCTTCAGAATCACAATCGACACTTTTAATATCTACGCGAGAAGTTCCCTTCTGAATCGAAAGCACGCTTGTCTGCGGGGGATTGGTTATTTGCACCCAACCGGCAGGCATATCCAACGTAAACGCGCCGTCTTTAGACGTAAAAACACCCGCCCAGCCTGCTGGTAAAGCTGCGAAAGCCAACAAAAACGCTGTCATTTTGTACAGAAAGGTTTTTGCCATACTTCACATTATATTATATTCCAGCTCCTTTTGAACGGTTTTCTCTCCTTACGCGCACGAAATTCACAATTGTGTATACAAGGTTAAAATTGTATGATATTTATATAAGTTCTTTTCCAAGGCGGTAGGGTTATGGTTCAAAAAAATTATACGAATGAAAAATTTGCGGCGTTGCGTAAACTGTTGCGCAAAAATAATTTAGACGGATTCATTGTTACCAATAACTTAGACCAATTCTATTTGACCAATTTTTTCTTTTATCCGAATGAAGCGGTATTTTTGATTTATAAAAAAGGCGTTGTTTGCTTTACCCGGGAGTTATATGTGGATTCATTTGGCCCGAAGGCTCCTTATGCTACGGTAATAAGCGCGGAGAACCGTATTGTGGCGGCGATTGCCAAGGCTAGAGAATTAGGCTTGGCCCGCCCGGGATTTGATTCGGCGAAGGAGTCCTATGTATCGGGCGGTTTGCTGCGTGCCAGCGGTTTTGTAGAGGCCGGCAGTTTTATTACTACGCTGCGCGAAAATAAAGATGCGGCCGAATTGAAAGTTTTACGCGAATCTAACCGAATTGCCTATTTGACGTACGAATATATCAAACCCCGTATTAAGACGGGCATGACTGAGTTTGAAGTCGCGGCTGAAATGGAACGGTTTATGCGCGCGCGCGGAGCGACGTCCACTTCTTTCTTCACGATTGTAGCTTTTGGGGAGAACACGGCTGATCCGCATCATGAGACAAGCGGCCGTAAATTAAAAGCCGAAGAAGCCGTTTTAATAGATTTTGGCTGTGTTTATAAAGGCTATTGTTCCGATATTACCCGCAGCTGGTGGCACGGCAAGAAAGAGCCGGCTGAATACGCTAAGATTTGGAAAATTGTAGACAAAGCCCGCAAGCAAGGCATCAAAGCGGTGGGGATTGGCATACCCAGTAAAAAGGTGGATGCGGTTTCACGCGGCATTATCAGCGCGGCTGGATACGGGCCCTATTTTACGCATGGAACGGGGCATGGCGTGGGAATAGAAATACATGAGGAACCGTATAACAGTCAAGAGTCTTCGGCGGTATTGTCGGAAGGCAATATCGTAACGGTGGAGCCGGGGATTTATTTGCCCGGAAAATACGGCGTGCGGTTGGAAGATACCGTAGCGGTAAGCAAAACGGGCGCTAAAATTTTAACGAAAAAATAGCATGAAGGGGATCCGAAATTTAGCGGCTCAGCGGATGGCTGATTTACGCAAAACACTTAAAAAAGGGGGATTGGAGGGATATTTGACCGCTTCCCCTTTGGAACAGCTTTATCTGAGCGGTATTGAATTGTTTGACGCAGAGGCCATCTTTTTAATTACGCCGCGCCAAGGTTATTGTTTAACGAAACGGTTAATTGCCAGTAAAATGACGCCGTCTTCGGCGTTTCTGAAAACGGAAACGCTTCCGTATGGCGGCATATTGGAAGGCGCGCTTGAAAAGATAAAGAAGCTGGGTTTGAAAAGAGTGGTGTTCGATCCGGCTCTGATAGATTTGGAGAGAGGGGAAAGTTTGCAGAGGGCAGGTCTTTGCCGAACGGCCAGTTTAATAGGCGAAATGCGTATGGCAAAGTATCCGGACGAGATCAATAAAATCCGCAAAGCCTGCCAAATAGCCTGGCACGCTTTTGAAGAGGTAAAGCCACATATAAAAACCGGTGTTACGGAAGAAGAAGTGCGTATTTTAATGGCGTTAGCCATGTATAAACGCGGAGCCGGTTCCATTCCGTTTAACATTGTGTGCTTTGGGGCGAATACGGCAGATGCCCATCATACCCCTTCTAAAACGCGTAAGCTCAAGGCGGAAGAAGCGGTGCTGATGGATTTTGGCTGCTGTTATGAAGGATATGTTTCGGATATGACGCGCAGCTGGTGGCACGGGAAAAAAGAACCGGTTGAATACAAAAAGATTTGGAACATTGTCAATAAAGCGCGCCAGGCGGGGATTAGAACCTTGCGTGCTGGCGTAAGCGCCGGTGCGGTGGACGCGGCGGTGCGGAACGTTATTGAACAGGCTGGATACGCAGAGAGGTTCTTTCATACCGCTGGACATGGTATCGGATTGCAGGAACACGACCGTCCGATTTTGCGTGCGGGCGGGTCGGATGTATTGGAAGAAAACTATGTAGTTGCCATAGAACCCGGCATCTATTTTGACGGACGTTGGGGAATACGCTTGGAAGACAGCTTTTTAGTTACCCAGAACGGTTCCAAAAAATTAACGCAGAAATAATTCCGGGCTGCGGCCCTAAAAGAGGTGTAAAATGCTTAGTACTACTGAATTTCGCGAAGGTCTTATTTTTGAAGATGAAAACGGACAGCTGGTGGAAATTATTGAATTCCAGCATCACCGCAAAAGCCAGGCCCGTGCCGTTGTACGCGTGAAATTACGCAACATTAATACGGGTTCGGTTATTGAAACTTCATACCGCCCCGAAGATAAATTTAAAGAGGTGGAAGTGGAGAAACGTCCGTTTCAGTATCTTTATACCAACGGCGATATGGCTACTTTTATGAATACCGAAACCTATGACCAAGTGGAAGTGGAAGTAAAAAAATTGGGGGATTTGGTGAAATATTTAAAAGACAATATGGATGCAATCGGTATTTATATCAATGGTAAGCTCTTTAATGTGGAATTGCCGATAAAAGTGCCTTTGAAAATAGCTTCTACCGTACCCGGCGTAAAAGGGGATACGGTGGCCAATACGACCAAGGAAGCCACTTTGGAAACGGGCGCAGTTATTAAAGTGCCGCTTTTTATCAACGAAGGCGATACGGTGTTGGTGGATACCCGTACCGGCAGCTATGTAGAACGCGTGGCCGCTTAATGTTTTGGGGGCGCACGGTCTTAACGGTATTTCTTTTGTTCGTTTCGGGCGGACTGTGCGCTTTTGATTTGGAATATGGTTCTTGGTTCAGGGTGGAAGATATCAGTATGCAGGAAGGCAGACCGGTTCTTCCGCTGGAGCGCGGGCAATATGCCAATTTACGCGTATTGGACGAGGAAACCTTTTCATTTTTAAAAACCTGTTCCGCGGACTGCCTCCAAGAAAACGTTTCCGCGGACCCGGAACTTTTTGAAATACGGGCTGCTTTAACGCGTCCGGGAATGTGGATTGCAGATGTTTCTTTTGACGGAAAATGGCTGGTTACGTTTTTAGTATTTCAAAATAAAGACGGTTATGTTGTTAAAGAACCTGATAATTTTGTTTTTTTAGACAGTCGTCTTAAGCAAAAAGTGGAAAGAATGCTTGCGTTAGAGGCGGCCCGGATCGGGCGGGATGTTATTTTGAAAGAGACAGTCAAATGAAGTGTACATTAAAACGAACAGGTGAAGTATTGGCGCAGGAGATAGAGGTAGCCGATACATATTTTACCCGTTTAAAAGGCTTGATGTTTCGCCGCGGGCTGGCGCAGGGATGCGGCTTATTGTTAGATCCTTGCCCGCAGATCCACACGTGTTTTATGCGTTTTAGCATCGATGCCATATTTTTTGACAAAAACGGGTTAGTATTGTATGTGGCGGAGCAAATGAAGCCGTGGCGGTTTGGGAAGTTCGTCCGCGGTTCGCGCTATACCCTGGAACTGCCGGGCGGTACATTAGCCGGGCGGGTGCGAAAAGGGGATCAAGTGGTTTTGTCGTAAACCGGAAAAATCCGGCGATTATCCAATTTTGAGGTTTGTGATGAATATAAGAAAAGTACTATTTGCGTTTGCGGTTTTGGCGCTGTGCGCTTCGGGAGCGTCCGCCCGGAATATATGGGATGATTTCGGCGCGAATGTCACGCGGGATAATGTCCGCGCGTTTACGAAAGATTTAGGCGGTTTAATCGGATCCGGTACGTATACCACTGGCCGGGTGCTTGGCTGGGGCGGTTTTCAGATTGGTCCGCGCGGCAGTATGGTTTTTCGGATGAGCCAAGGAAACGGGTCTGATTACGCCACCAAACAGCATACGGCGTTGGGTGACCGCGATGAAGTGGGCGAAGTTTTCTATCCTTGGCTGCAGGCCGATATTGGAATGCCTTTCCGTATTGACGGGTTTATCCGCGCGAGCAGTTATCAAGGTTTGACGATTGCCGGCGGCGGCCTGAGGTGGGGGATTACGCGTCCCAACGAAATGTTGGGGTCTTTTCAGCCGATGTTGGTGGTTGCCGCGCATAGCGCGAGCGCGCGGGATTTTTCCGCTACGCATTATAATGCCAGTTTGGTATTATCGATGAAGTTTAAATATTTTGTTCCATACATCGGAGGCGGAGTAGATTATACAATGCTCAATATCAACCAAGCCCAGATGGATCCTTCTTTAGAAGGAGAAAGCGAACATGCCGCTACCGCGCGCGCCACGGTGGGATTTAACTTTAAATTGCCGTCGTATATGGATTTAAGTTTGGCAGCCAACTATGCGTATTATGGGTTGGGGGCGGAAGCTTCGCTGACGTTACGGTTTTAAAACGGATTTTTATCAGAGTAAGGCCGGGATTTTTCCCGGCCTTTTTTGTTGGGAAAGGAATTTGGGAAGGACTTTGTCTTATCGGAAAGTTCTTTACGAAAAAGGAGTTTGACATAAATCGGCTGAACGAGCCTAGAGTCGGGAGGCCAAGCTTTGGCCTGTCGTTTTGTAAGAGTGCGACAAAACAGAAACAGTGTGGCTTAAACCAATCAAATTAACGGGCATAGAGTTGGGAGGCCAAGCTTTGGCCGGGGGTACTTTTTCTTACAAAAGAAAAAGTACGAAAAAGATTGCCGCCCCAGCGTCCTATAAAAATCACTTCCAAACGGGCCATTTTATA
>CALUYP010000078.1 GCA_944325055.1 uncultured Elusimicrobiales bacterium
CTTGTCGGTCCGACAGACGAAGAAATCGCCCAAGCGACCCGCCGGTTAGAAGACACGTTAAAGAGTTTTGATATCCGCGCCAGCGTAACGGGCGTCTCTCCGGGCCCGGTTGTTACGCGTTATGAAATCAAACCCGATCCCGGCGTGACCATCGCCTCGATTACGGCCCGTACGCAAGATATTCAAGCCAGCATGGAAGCGCGTGCGATTCGGGTGCAAGCGCCAATTCCGGGGAAAAACGCCGTTGGATTCGAGATTCCCAACGAACGGCCTGTGATGGTAACCATGAAGGAAATTCTCCAATCGCCTGTATATGCTTCTTCCAAAGCCGTCATTCCGATAGCGCTTGGTCGTTATGCAGACGGCAATCCGGCGGGATCCGTAGCTGAAAAATGGCCTCATATTTTGATTGCCGGAGCCACCAACAGCGGCAAATCCATCTGTTTGCATACAATTATTATGTCTATTTTGTATAAGCACCGCCCGGATGAGGTCAAATTCTTAATGATTGACCCCAAACGCGTGGAGCTGACTTTATATGAAGGAATTCCATATCTCTATGATCCCAAAACCTCGTGCGACGACGTAGACGTGGTTACCGACGCAAACGGAGCGGCCAAATCACTGCAGATGCTGGTCAAAGTAATGGAAAAACGCCTGCAGATTATGCAGCTGGCCAAAGTAAAAAACATTGAAGGGTATAACCAATGGGCCAAACAAAATAATGAAGAAAAGATGTTTTATATTTTTGTGATTATAGATGAGATGGCTGATTTGATGCTTCAAACAAAGGCTTCTATTGAGGATTCTGTACAACGGCTGGCCCAAATGGGCCGGGCGTTGGGGATACACCTGATTTTGTGTACGCAGCGTCCTTCGGTAAAAGTAATTACGGGCGTGATTAAGGCGAATTTGCCGTCCCGTATTGCCTTGCAGGTGGCCTCTTCGATAGACTCCAAGGTCATCTTAGACGCTACCGGAGCGGAAGATCTGCTGGGAAAAGGCGATATGCTTTACCAAAGCACCTCAGACAAGAATCCGCTCCGTATACAAGGCGCGTATGTGTCGGAGAAGGAAATCAAAGCGGTAGCCGACTTTTTACGCGCCCAAGGCGGCCCGGATTACCCCGTACAAATTACGGCGGAACAACCCTCTTACCAACGCCCGCAGGACGGGTTGGGAACGAGTCCGGAGGAACTTAAGCAAGCGTTAAATCTGATTAAAGAAAGACGCCGCGTATCTCAGGATTTATTGAAAGCGCATTTTGGTTCCAGCGCCAGAGCCACCAATATACTCAGTGTATTGGAGATGAAGGGTTTTATCTCCAAGCCGGAAGGATCCAACCGCTGGGAAATCCATTACGAAATGATTGACCAAGCGTTAGAAGAATTAAATTCGTTGCCATACGATAAAAACTATCAGGAAGAAACCTATGAAACGGTATATAAATAGACGGTTATTTGCTGTACTATGTTTAGGTATATTGCTGGCTGGTTGTTCGGATTCCGCCTCGTCTCCCGAAAATGCACCGGCTCCGCAGGAAACCGCAATAACAGAAATGGAGTCTGCGACCCGCACTGAAGTACTTCCGGCCGAAAAGCCGGCGCCTGCTGTCAAATCTCAACCGTCAAAACCGGTCTCGTTTCCTGTTATGAATGCCCAAGAATTAACAGAAAACTTGAAATTATGGGATAAAAAGTTGTCCTCTTTGGAAACGGATTTTATGCAAACTACTTCGTATGACGGAGTGGAAGTAAGCCGTTCAAAGGGGAAATTATTTTACGACCGCACGTTAAACCGCCTGAGATTAGATACTTTAAATACCGCGGGTGAAACGGAACAAACCGCCATTACCGACAAGCAGGAGATTGTGATTTTAGATGAAAACAACCAACATGTTACCACTCTCTCTTGGACAGACTGGCAGCAAGGGCAGCCGAACCAGGCTCTTTTTGACTTTGGCAATTACACCGCCTTGGTGGACAGACACACCTCTTCCGTAAAAAGCCAAGACGGGCAAACGGCTGTACTGGCTCTTATTCCCAAAGAAGGGGAAGAATATACGCTTTATTTAACCTTATCCAAACGGGACTTTTTCCCAGAAGTAATAACCATTGAGTCGGATTTAATGATTACCCGGGCCGATTTGAAAAATACCCGTAAGAATCAACCGCTTCCGGCGGATATTTTTGGAGGATTTAATAACAAATGATGACTTTAGCCAATAAAATCACGCTCACCCGAGCCGCTCTATCGATCGTAATGTTTTTGTTTATTTTAATGCCGTTTGGCTGGGCCCGTTTTGTAGCCACGCTTATTTTTATTCTGGCCGCGAGCACCGACTGGGTAGACGGAAAAATAGCCCGCGAAACCAATACCATCACCCCCTTTGGCGCGATTGTAGACCCGTTTGTGGATAAAATACTGGTGGCGGCGGCTTTCTTTGCCTTTGTCGGCATCAAAGAGCTGGATGTGCCAATCTGGGCGGTATTCTTTATTTTGCTTCGCGAACTGATGATTTCCCCTCTGCGCGTGATTGCCGCACTGGAAGGGAAAGTGATGGCGGCGGAACGGTGGGGAAAATTCAAAACCGTTATACAAATGGCAGCGGTAGGAACCATCTTTTTTGTATTGGATGTGTACCATCTATCCCACATATTAACAGGCGGAGCAAAGACGGCCTGCACTATTTTATTTATTACGCTGCACAAAATTCCCTATGCCATTACCGCCATTGCTGCAGTGATCACATGGATCAGCGCCATTTCGTACCTCAGAAATAATTGGGATTTGTTAAAGAAATCCTGGAGTCTGCCGGTATGCAAGTAATCATCCTGGCGTTGGCAACGGGCCTGTTTGTAAGTTATCTGCCACCGCTGGTATTCAAATACAAAAAGAACACTGGGGCCGGTTTTTTGGGTACTTTATGGGGTATTCCGATAGTGATTCTGTTTCCAAAAGATCCGGTATTATATTTGATTGCGATGCTGGCCTTTTGGGTCATTGCGGTAATTATCTGTAAAAAAGTACAATTTAAGGGCAATACCGGGCATGACAACCCAAAAATCATTATAGACGAGATGGCCGGTTATGTGACAGCTATGGCATTCTTGCCCCGGACGTGGCCGTATTTCACGGCGGCATTTGTATTGTTTCGTATATTTGATACGTTAAAACCATGGCTGGTAAAAAAATTCGACCGGATGGAAAACGCTTTTGGTATTGTATTTGACGATGTAGCCGGAGGACTCATGGCAAACATCTTGATACAGCTTTTTATAATATTTTTTGTAAAGGGATAATCCCAAGGAGACTTCATTATGGACTTTTCCAATATGACCAATGTACGCGAGCTTTTAGCCGCCGGCGGGCCGGTACTGATTTTATTGCTGTTGTTATCGGTTTATTCCATTTCCGTTATTTTGGAACGTTTTTTTAAGTTGCGTTCTTCGGTTTCGCTTTCGCGTAAATTAATAGCCTACTGCCATCATCCGCTAAGATCGGAAAATTACCAAAAAGTAGAGGATGCCTGCCGGAAAGAGATTGTAAAAGATACGCCGGCGGCGAATTTAATTTCCCGCTTGGTTCAAGAACGTCACCGTTCGCAAGGCGAATTGGAAAAAATAGCAGATTCAGTAATTGATTGGGAAGTTTCTAAACTGCAGCGCCGCTTGACGGTACTGGGTACGCTGGGCAGTATTACGCCGTTTATCGGGTTATTCGGAACGGTGATAGGGGTAATGCATGCGTTTAAAGATCTCGCTTCCAATACGGCTACAGGTGCCGGCGCGTCCGTAGTCGCGGCCGGTATTGCCGAAGCCTTGATTAATACGGCGGCAGGTTTGTTTGTAGCGATTCCGGCGGTTATTGCTTATAACTATTTCCTTTCTAAAACCAACTACTTTGCAAAGGAATTGGAAAACGCGGCGGATGAAATCATCTACCGTAAAAATGAAGAACCTGATGGATTTTAAACTATGAGCACGCATAAGAACCGAACAGTGATGGCGGAAATTAATATGGTGCCGTTTATTGACATCACACTGATTTTGCTGATTATTTTTATGGTAATGAGCCCGCTTTTAGTACAAATGCAGCTGACGGTGGATTTGCCCAAATCGCAGGCTATTAATACGCAAGCGGAAGATGATGTCATCCGGATTGAAGTACAAAAAAACGGAACGATTTCGGTAATGAATAAGAATTTGACGCTTAAAAACTTGGAGCGTGAATTAATTTTACGTATGGGAAAAGCAAGCAAAAAAACGATTCTCGTACAGGCGGATAAAGAGGTGCCGATACAACAGGTGGTTGATGTATTCGACATTGCAAAAAAATTGGGAGCCGCCAAATTGGGAATCGGGGTGCTTTCTAAGAACTGATGAACCGTTATTTGGCCCTTTCCGGCGGCTTACATCTTTTAGCCGCACTCTTTTTAATCCTTTTATTGGCTCCAAACGCCAAGAAGGCGGCGGCCACTTATACGATTGATTTTATTGGAAGCGGAAAAGTAGTTGCTACCACCGGGCAGGAAGCGGCTTCTCCCGTACCGGCACCCAAAGCAGCCGTACAAACGCCGGCGCCCGCTAAAGAAGCCATTGCAAAGCCGGAACCTAAAACCAACAAAAAAGCATATGCTTCCAAATCAGAAATTACCACTAAAAAACAAACTAAAAAATCCCAACCTAAAGCCGCTCCTTTAGCAGCTCCCAGCGTTTTAAACGACGAAGCAGAAGCAAAAACAGGCGAAGGGGGGACAAACGCCTCCAAGGAAGGCGAATTTGCGGGTGGAAATATACAAACCGATTTTGCCAACTTTCCCTATCCTTGGTACATTACCCAAGTACGCAATTCGTTGTGGATTGAGTGGGAAAAAAGACGCCCTGCCGGAACGGAACTTTCTGCCTTGGTTTCTTTTGCTATCGCCCGAGACGGCAAAATAAAAGATTTACAGGTAGCACGCAAATCCGGAGACGATACCTTTGATTTTGCCGCCACTTCAGCCGTCATCAATGCCGGTCCGTTTGCACCGCTGCCTATGTATTATGAAAAAGAGGAGCTGACCGTAAGCGTAGAGTTCCGACAGGAGAAATAAAATGAACGGATGGCAACGTTTTCTTTTGCTGATTTTATGTTGTTTTACCGTAATGGTCTTATATCCGGACTTCAGTACTCCGGGATGGACATTTATCGGAGTAGCATTTGCCATGTGGACTGGGGTTATCATGGTACTTTCGGTTATTTCCAGCCTGTTTGGATTATATAAGTGGGAAACATTCAACAAACTCATTTCTTTTGTATTATTGTGCGGTATTATGTATTCACTGCTTTGGTATTTTCCGCAAGATGACAAAGTAACCCCCATCAATAAAATTAAATATGGTGAAATTCCGACTAAAGCCGATATAGAAAGAGGTTTAAAACGTTTTACGTTTAATTTCGATTTTGTTCGGAGAAATGCCAAGAGAAAAGAAAATTTTATCAATCAAGATCTGGACAGCAAAAAAGTAAAAGAGGGTATTAAGAAAAAAGTAGCCGAAACTAAAGAAGAAATCATGGAATCAATTGATATCCATGTGGAGTAATGCATGAAAAACACAATTTTAATTACCGGCGGAAATGGATTTATTGGCCGGGCTTTGACCGATAAATTATTGCAAAAAGGATTCAACGTCCGTATCGTTACGCGCCGCATCCCCAAAGAACAACCCGCCAATCCTTCCGTTACCTTAGTAAAAGCCGATTATAATGATGTGGAATCGCTCAAAAGCGCCATGCATGGATGTGTGGGAATTTTTCATTTGGCGGCGGCTATTTTTGGGTTTAACCGGAACGATTTTGAACAAGCAAACGTAACCGCCACCCACAATGTGGTAACGGCGGTAAATCAAACTCCGGATATTAAAACCTTTGTACACGTATCCAGCCTGGCTGCCAGCGGATTTGCTCCGGATACAGAACATCCCCGGACGGAAGAAATGGAACCGCGGCCGGTATCCGACTACGGTATTACCAAATGGGGGGGAGAACAAGCCGTACATCAGTTGCGTCCGGGCGTCAAATGGACGATTATCCGCCCGCCGATCGTATACGGAAAAAATGATTCCGGCGTTTCCAAAATAGCTCTTTGGGTACGCCGCGGACTGATGGTAAACACTTCCGGAAACGGTTACTTCAGCTTTGTTTATGTAGAAGACTTGGTACAAGCGTTGTGGACGGCTTTTTCTAGGCAGGATACGGACAAACAGACTTTCTTCATTACGGAAGAGGCAATCTATTCTTGGGATTACTTTATTACGGAAATGGCCCATGCAATGAATTGTCCCAAACCTTTCATGCCCCAAGCCCCTAAATGGATGCTCCGCACCGCAGCTTGGATATATGAAATAGCCGCACGGATTAGCGGATCGCAGCCGGCGCTTAATTACGATAAAGTAACCGAAGCCACTATACCAGGCCACTGGATTTGTTCCGGTAAAAAATGGCAAACATTGACCGGCCAAAAATTTACACCGCTGTCTGAAGGGTTGAAGAAAAGTTTTTAGCAGATTCGAGGAACACTTATAGGTTCTATCCGAAAAAACAGTATAACTTCAGACAAGCAGTTTAAATTTTGTTATAATATATAAGCCGTCGGGAAAGAACGGCGGAAATCAATTTTTGGAGAGGTGGCTGAGAGGCCGAAAGCGGCGGTTTGCTAAACCGTTATACGGGTTAATTCCCGTATCGAGGGTTCGAATCCCTCCCTCTCCGTACTCTAGTGTAAATTAATTAGATACAATCCACGATGAACTTTTTTCTCGTCGTGGATTTTTTATTTTACTTAAATCTTAAATGCTCGTTTTCCGTTTCCCCGTTTATTTCAAGAATTTCTTCCGCCCA
>CALUYP010000079.1 GCA_944325055.1 uncultured Elusimicrobiales bacterium
CGGCAAAAGAGGCGGAATAATTGCCGCGCAGACTGTTTTGAATTAAAATATTCCCCTGTAAATCGCGCGCTTTGCGGGCAGCCTCTCGAAAGGCGGCATGTTTTTGTTCCCAGCTTTCCAGTACCTCACAAGTGGTCCCCAGCATTTTGGCAAAGGCAGCAAAAGTAGGCAGCTCGGCCGCTGTTTCCACTAACGAAATGCTGCCATCTCGCTTGGTTACTTCGGTTACGGTAAAAGGCGGCACGTCAAAAAAACCAAGCAGACGCTCGCAAAATTCGGGTTGATAGCGTAATGGTTTTCCGGTAGAATGATTTTCACGGGAACGTGTTTTGGCAGGCATAAGAACTCCTCCATGCAGAATGGCACAAAAATACCGCCGTCTTGAAAAAAACGGCTTAAACCGGAAAAATAAAAAAGAAAACAGGGCGGACGCCCAAGAAAAAACAAGTATTCTAAATCGTTTGCATTATTATATCAAAATCATTTAAATTTGTCAACAGAAGAAGTATTTTTTAAGAAGAAAACAAATGTGAAAAGACTGATCCTTACCCATTACTCTAATTGAATGCGAATAGTTCCACAGCCTGCATGTGAATGTAATTGAAAGGTAATATTAACAAATGTTCCAAATCCAGTATTTTCCATATTGGGGGCCAGCCCCTCTATTACTAGTATACGCATGAAATGCGTTTCCACTGCCTTATACTTAGGCTTACCTCGATTTATCCACGAATCCTTCTCAAATGGCAACTGAGCTCCTAAATTATCTCCTTTCAAAATGACCTTCTTTTGTGAAATTGCCTGTTAATACAGGCAATTTCACAAAAGGAGTTTTTGACTGATACAGCGGCTTAATCTTGTTAGAATCCTTGGCCCAGCTGTGGGTTTTCGCAACATACAAAAATTCCCAGCTTGCCAGCCGGGAATTTTATTATATTTATATTTATCGATATTATCTTTTCTAAATACTGCCAAAACATCATATCGAGCGTTATCTTTTCTCTAGACGAGAGGAAAATCTCATTCATCTGGGAGCTAAAACCAACATATAATCAAATCCGGTCTGTTTACCTAACAACTGAGCATTCGCTCCTTGCCAATAAGACAGACTGGTTTTGGTACGCGGTTTAAAAAAAGGATCTTCTTTGCCCCATACGGAATACAAGCTGCTCATTGAAGAAGGCTTTGTTTGCATAATTTCCACCACAATGGGTTTCTCTTTTACAAAGAATTCAGGCAAAGAATAAGGGACAAGCCAAGAGGTATGCCCAATATCAGCATAAACAATAAATACAGATCCGGATCCGTCTGGCGGATTTCTGCCATTTTGGCCTCTATAGTTTGTTTCCAGCCTTTATTGTGTGCAGCAAAAACACCAATACGGGGGATAGACTTATATAATCCAGACGATCTCTCCAACAAATCCGTCAACACTGGGTTTTCCAGCGGATACACTTCCACTTGGTTGTCAATTAATTTTTGAAACATTTCTTTGGCATAGGCATTCTCACAATCGAGAGAATTTTTATAATCTTGTGATGAAGGAACTACCACGTGTTTGGAATAGCTTTCTAAGGATTTGGGATATGTATATGCTTCCCATGGCAGTTTCATGTATTCCGTAAATACTACAATTTTTCGGGCAGGGTTCTCTTTTTTTACGGCCAACACCAAGTCCCCTACCGTTTGCTGAATATCTTTTACATAAGGAATTTCGCCTAAAATAATTACTTTTTTGTCTTTTAATTGATCAGCCAACTGTTTAATGGAATCAGCAGGATATTCCGTTACTAAGTCATTTCTTCCTTCGTTAGGATATCTTTTCAGCCACGATAGTTTTTCAAAAAGATTCTTATTTGCTGAAATGGACAGTTTGTTATTCTGCAAGAAAAATGGAGAATATGTCACGATAGGCTCTAGCAGTGCCGACATGAATTTTCCAATCTCAAAATCCGTATTTTGCATTTCCAACCGACGCAATTCCAACAAGGTATTTATAAATTGATGTACCTGCTCTTGTGAATGCCCTGGAAAATATCCCAGTTTCGTATCTAATAATTTAGTTAGCAGTTCCTGTATCTGCGGGAGACTTAATTCTTTCACGGGAAAACTTTCTTTGGATCCAAACTTTTGGATTGAACGAAGCGCTGATTTTAAGTTCCTTTCAAACATTTTAGATTTTACATCATCTCTTTGTGAAAAAAGATATGGATTTGGAGGAAGTAACACTTGGCACGCAAAGTCTTCTGTGATATCATTCGAAGCGGCTTGCGGAATGCTCCTATCTGTAGTTTTGCCAATTAACGCTTTGAGGGAGGAGCTCAAGTTTTTCTGCGCCCATAACGGCATGGCACAACATAATACACCAATTATAATTAGCTTTTTAATAATATGATTTTAGCGTTTTCAGATTAGACGGGACAAGAGCCAAAAGGCCCATCTCTTTTATAGGCCTAATTGATAAACGGCAACAAAATGGAACGGCAAACAACAAGAATAGGCCAAATTCGCAAAGAAAAGAGTACCCTCATAACTTGTACAGCAGAAGGGTATGCTAGGATGCTAGCCTTACACACCCGTCACATTAAAACGCTTCCACCTGCCGGACAAAAAACGACACAGCATAAATACGGCCGTCAGTGCGGCGTAAAACGTCAGCCAGCTCCATACCCAAAATACACTCATTTTTAATTTATAAACAATCCACCAGGTGCCGGGTATTAATAAGCCCCAAGCGCAGAACAACATCACATACATATAAAACTTTGTATCGCCAGCCCCGCGAATGGCTTCGCCAAAAATTAAATATGTCGCGTCAAAGAGAACAAACACGCTGACCAGTTTCATCAGCGGATAAGTTTTGGCGGTAATCGCCTCCGCATCGGGAGAAGATCCGGGAATAAAAAGCCCCACAAAAAGCGGTGCGAAAAAGAAAAATGCAATACTGACCGCTCCCGCGTAACCATATCCTATTTTACACGCATTTTTTACTACTTGTACGGTCAAATCGGTCCTTTTCAAACCTTGATATTTACTAACCAAAATTTGGATTCCAATTCCCAGCCCCAAAATTACCGTAAACACCACCGGCTGCATAGACATAACCACATTGCTCGCCTGTAAAGAAAGCGTATCAATATTGCCGATCATAAACGTAAACAGCGTGAAAGACAAGATATCCATCAAAAAACCGAACCCGTTAGGAAGCCCAAAACGCAATAACCTTGAAAATACGGGCTTATAAAAACCGGCCAATCGGCTGATTTTAAATTCTTTGCGTACCTTCCCCGCAAAAATAAGCGTGCAGAAAATCAGCGTAATGGAGCCGCTTCCGATCACGGTCGCCCACGCCGCGCCTTCTATACCCATTGCCGGAAATCCCATTTTTCCAAAGATCATTATATAATCAAGCATAATATTGACCAGATTCCCTACTACGGAGGCCCACATAGGAATTTTAGTGTATCCTCGTCCGCTAAAAAAACTCGCCAACGCATTATTAATAACAGCCAAGCCGCCAAAAATATTTAAAATGATAAAATACTTGGACTCCAACAACCGCACCGGCTCATCATGTCCAAAAGCATCAATTACCGCCGTTCCCAACGGGGTAAGAGCCGCCAGCAACAAAGAAGAAAGCACCGCCAATAAAATGCCCTGCCACAAAGAAACGGTCACGGAAGCATACTTTTTCTTGGCATAATATTGGGAAATAAAAACGCTTGTATAACTGGCCAGCCCCATAAACATCGCTCCAAACGTCATAGCCAATACTCCCGCCGGCACACACGCCGCCAACGCATCGTGGGAATACCATGCCAAAAACATCCGGTCTACAAATTGCATAACCACTTGGGAAGCCATCGTCACAATCAATGGATAAGACAGCACCCACAATTCACCTAACGACGCCTGGGCATAAACTTTTTTTGTCATGTTACAACCGTTTCCTTTTGTTCTTCCTCTTACCTAATAGACAGAAAAAAGCCCTGAACCGTTAGCTCAGGGCTTTCCAAAGTCTTTTAAATTACAGCTTAACGACTTTTACGGCCTTGGGGCCTTTTTCAGATTCGACAACTTCGAATTCCACTTCCTGACCTTCGGCCAAGGTTTTAAAACCATCGCCCTGAATTTCCTGATAGTGAACAAAGAGATCTTTAGAACCGTCTTCGGGGGTTACAAAGCCGTAACCTTTCTGGTCATTAAACCACTTAACTTTTCCTTTAGGCATTTTACTATTTACTTCCTTTTATGAATTATCAGGTACTTAAACTTAATAAGCACCTATAATTATTATACTATAAAACAGGCGGAATAATACAACGGTTTTTAAAAAGAAAAATCCAAGCGGTTCTATGGAAAGGAGTATAATAATTATATGAAAATAATGGAAGCGGTTCCTAATATTTCCGAAGGACGCCGGCCCGAAATCATAACAGCTGTTGCGCAAGCGGCGCAAGCGGCTTGTGCCGAAGCCAAATTGCTGCATATAGACTCCAATCCCGACGCAAACCGCACCGTTCTGACGATTGCCGGCACGCCAAACGGGGTCCGTTTGGCGTCTTTTGCCGTATTGAAAACCGCCGCACGATTGATTGATATGAGAGTTCAGCACGGAGCGCATCCGCGGCTAGGAGCAACGGATGTGTGTCCGTTTGTGCCTGTGCGGGATATGACGCTGAAAGAAGCTTCTCAACAAGCTGTTCTCCTCGCACGCGAAGCCGCGGAAAGGCTGCAAATTCCCATTTATTTGTATGAATCCAACGCCACGTTTCCCGAACGGAAAGATCTGGCATTTCTTCGTCGGGGAGAATATGAAAGTTTACCTCAAAAATTAAAAGGACTTCCCCCCGACGCCGGGCCTTGTTCTTTTTCCGGCAGAGTAGCCAAAACGGGCGCAACCGTTATCGGAGCGCGAAATATTTTAATTGCATTTAATATCTCATTAAATACAACCGACACGCGCCCCGCCAAAGAAATTGCTTCGGTTCTCAGAGAAAATAGCGGAGGATTACGTTCCGTCAAAGCAATCGGCTGGTTGATGCCTAACTACCACGCCGCTCAAGTATCTTTTAATTTGACGGATTACCGCCAAACCGGTCTGGCGCAGGTTTTTGAAGCGTGCCGGCAAGAAGCCTCCAAACGGGGCCTGCAAACAACCGGCAGCGAGCTGATCGGACTTGCGCCGGAAGAAGCGCTCTTGGAAGCCGGACGTTTTTATACCCCTCTTACCAATCAACCTGCTGTCCTGATTGAAGAAGCCGTCCGGAATTTGGGACTCAATAAAATCCGCCCGTTTGATGCACATCGCCAAATTTTAGAATACCGGCTAAAAGAAATGTTACAGACATTTAAACAAAGCCGCATAGGTTTGGGGTGAGATTTGTTCGGCTCTAGTCGATAGCGGAATATGCAAACGCTCCAAGGCGTGTTGTATTTTAGTTTCACTATATCCGCCCAATAACCAAGAATTAAATACTGTTTTACGGCGGTGTAGAAAAGCGTCATAGACCCATTTTGCAAACCGCTTCCAATCTGCAGGAAGCACCTCCCAAGAAGGACGTTTTTGAAAAGCCAACACCATACTTTCCACCTTCGGCGGCGGATTGAAACAACCGCGGCTTACTTTGCAAATCGGACTGATTTTTGCACGCAGCTGGCTAAATACCGAAATCGGACCGTAAAACGATTCTCCGGCTTGTGCGCGAATGCGCTGGGATTGTTCTTTCTGAAACATAAATACCGCTGCACTAAAAAAAGGATACCCCAACACTTTATCCAAAATATCCGCCGCATCAATGTAAGGCAAATTGCTGACAAAAAGGGTCGGTTTCGCCGGAAGACAAGAAGCCAAATCCAGACTCAGAAAATCCGCTTGTATAATTTGCACCCCAGCCTGTACCGAAATCTGTTTTTGTAAAAAAGTTACCATTTCCGGATCAATTTCCACTACGGTAAAATTTTTCTCTCCCCGCTGGATTAACCGCTGGGTAAGTGCGCCTTTTCCGGGGCCAATTTCCACCAATTCACCGGTTTTTAACAACAGAGCCGCATCTATAATTTGCGTAATAATATTTTCGTTTACCAAAAAATGCTGTCCGTATTTCTGCATGGTTAATCCGCCAAGATTTTTAAATTCCGTTTCGCCACTTTATTCTTAGCGTCTGCCTCTAAGGCTTGTTCATAATAGTCTTTGGCGGCCAGATCATTTCCCGCAACAACCGAAGCGGTTCCTAAACCCAACAAGGCCAAGGGATCCTTGGGAAAATTCCGGTTGACTTGTTCAAAAGATTCCTGCGCCGCACTGGCATTTCCGCTGGCCAACGCTGCCAGTCCCGTCAAAAGTCCGCATGTCCCATCAGTAGGACATTGAGAAACATGATCACGCAATTCCTGCTGTGCATCTTCCACAAACATCAGCCATGTACGCCCCATTACCCACAATCCCATATCATTGCCTACAATCCGGGGATCGTACACCGCTTTAGGGGCGACCGTATTATTTTGGGTAATAGCTGAAGGAGAAGCATAGTCCATCGTGCGGCCCTGCAGCGACAGATTAACCGTATAATCATTGCCCGCTTGGGAAATAGTTTGTTCTAAACCGGAAATAAATTCTTCAATTTGTTCATGACGCTGCTGGGCCTCTGCTTCCGGAAGTGAAAAAATGCGTTTGAAAGTCTTCGCTGCCGACGCATCCGCCAGATTCCCTTCCGAACGAAAATGTTGATAAGCTTCTTCAAAGGTGGCAGCCCGGCGGGAATTACCAGCACGGGAAGAAGAAATAGGATTATATTCTAATGAAACTTCTATATTAATGACTTTCGATGGAGAAACTTTCTCCAAACTTTCTTTAAAATTCTGTATTTCTTTTCTAAACGCCTCTACCCCGCTTCCGCTGGCTCGGTAAACGGCATTTAAGGCCAGCCCGTCCGCTTTAAAGCGGGTAATGGAAAAAGCTTCCTCCACCACTTCCCGCGCTTTTGGAATATCCCCTTGGCGCATCAACAACAAGGCATAGCGCAGTCTCGCCACATAATCGCCGGGCTTCGTATGGACTGCTTTTTTATAATATTTTAAAGCTTCCTGGGGTTGGCTCAGCTTCTCATACAACGCACCCAGACTTAACTGGGCGTCCTCATAACGAGGAAACAATCTCAACGCTTTCTTAAACGATTGCTCCGCCTGTTCATCCCGTCCTAACGCTTCGTAAAGCGTTCCCAGCTGGTAATGATACAGCGGCTCACGCGGAGCCAGTTCCACCGCCCGCCGAAAATGTTCTAACGCCTTTTCCAATTTCAATTGCACCGCATAAGTGGAGCCTAAATTCATATGGGTATCGGCTTTATTGGGATCTAATTCATTTGCTTTTAAAAAATATTCTTGCGCTTGGAGTACATTCCCTTTCCAGCCGCTGGCAATTCCTAAAAGCTGGTAGGCCATTGCATTGGACGGATCCAACCGCAACGCTTCTTTATATTCGCTCTCGGCGGCATCCACCTGCCCTTCCCAATACAGCGATGCTCCCAATAACAGATAAGGCAGCGGATCCTTGGCATTTTTTACAACAGCTTTTGCAAAACTGTTGGACGCATCTTTATAACGGGCCTGAGCCATTTCGCCCATTCCGCGGCGGATATCCGTAAGAGACTGCTCCAGCATGATACGGTCCCATACGGTTTGGGAATAATCTGTTTTGAGTTCTTGTTTACGAAATGAAAAGGGGAAAAAAGCCGCCGCTTGCGGAGCCGCTGCCAGCAACGCCATAATGCATGTCAGAAAGATGGAAACTATTCGTTTTGAATTCATAGGTATATGATAAATAAAAAGAGGGAATAAGAGCAAACAGATTCCATTGATCCGGTTTATCCGGCCAATTAAAATCCATAAAAATACCCAAAAGAACCTCAGTATGCAAAAAAAATCCCGGGAGAAAAATCTCCCGGGAAAATTTTAGGCACTTGCTCTATTTCTCCAGATGGGTAGCCGTACCCGACTCAGCCGATCTCTTGAAATTATGCTGGCAGAAATCACTTGTATGCCCATGGGAAGGTTTCGCTTCTTTTCCATTAATACACACCCCTCCCAAATACCTTAAGGCATCCGCCACCTGCATCTCTCCAGATAACCCGCAAGAAGCATTTTGGTTCGTATCGGACAAAACGCTGGCATACGCTCTTGTATAGATGCTGCGGTTATAATCATCAATCGTATTATTATAGTTCTTCACTTGTGCAGCCGTCACACTATTTTCACGTTGAAAATTTACCGCTTTGGCAATCGCATACAACGGATAAGAATACGGATTAGAGGCATCCGCCACCCAACCGCCTTGCTCCAATACTTTCAGATATGGATCACGTCCAGAAGTTCCTCCTTCTGCCAAGTCTCCATTCTTCAAGTGGCTCCAGTTATAGCGGCCATAGTGATAGGACGCAAAATTCTGTTTGGCACTCTTTTTCTGGCCTCCCTCTTCAGCCGTACCACAACCGAAGAAACGCTGGTCAATAATTTTGCCTGTCCCCAACGGTACATATAAGGCTGGATAATAAGAAGAATCCGGGCCAATATAAGCCGCAAAGGCTCCAAAGATATTTCTCCAAACTCTCGGATCTTTGAGCAAACCTCTATCATACGCATTATGACCGATTGTTTTGCCTAAGGCGCATACAACATTAAGCGGCACTGTGGCTTTCGGGTCAAGAGCATAAGCAATTACTAAAGCGTCTGCTAATTGAGGAACGGTAACATCTCCCGTATGTTCAAACTTCTTCAGCTCCGCCTGTAATGCTTTATTATTGTTCGCTTGCGCAAGAACTTGATCTACATAAGATTTGACACTCGCTTGATCAAATACAACCGCAGATTTGGTATCTTCGGCAATCTGACCAACAGACAAACAACTATTAGCATTTAATGCGCTGGCCAGATCTTTTTTACCTCCTTTTCCATACACGTTAAATGATGGAAAGCTAAAGTAAGGAGCACGCTGCTTTTCGAAAAGGTCAGAAATACCTCCTACCCCATTCATTACATTTGCTAACCGAAACGTACCGGAAACAGGATCGTCTTCAGATCTGGGAGCTGGATCTGTCTCTGGATTAGGATCAGGTTCGGGATCTGGCCCAGGGTTAGGATTTGGTTTGATATCCGTTTCAATCCCTATAGGTTCATAAACGCCCGAATAGATACAAGTCGCTTCGCTAACTCTGATACCCGGTTTGTCCTGCCCAGCCGAACCCGTTGCATTTCCTTTCCCATCTCTTACCAAAATATTGCCTTTATTACAGCCGCCTTTGGTAATTGAACTGCCATCGGTAGCCAACGAATCGCACTGGCGTACTTCCCAAGTAATGATCAAGCGGTCCTGATTATATCTCATCAGATCCGGCGTGGTGGCCACGATTTGATAATCATTTCCTTTCCCCGGCAAGTCTTTGCGTTCCGTCCCCAAGCCTCTGGTAACAAAACCCATTTGAGTCATTTCTTCGTTCCAAGTACCGTTAAACGGACGGACATTTTGGTGCGGTATATAGAACCATTGTCCCGTAACTGGATCCGTAGAAGTCGTAATCGCATTCGGCTGGGAGTTATCTTGCCCTTGAACGGTGTAGGACAACAGGAACCGGCTCTTCATCGTATTATACGCCTGTTCACCCGTCATTCCATTCGTAAAAGTTAAATGGGCAAAAGGATAACCTCCTTCCTTCTGGCCTTGCTGCGAAGCTACCGCCAAATAATCGCAGCTCACGCGTACCAGCGGATACGGACAGCGGGCACCGGTCACCCAATCTTTCCCTTCTTTTGCTTTCTTGGTGGAAACAGCGAGATTTTCCTTCGCACCGACTCCAACCGCATCCCGCACGATACCACCGGATCTAAGCATATCCAAAAAGTCTGCATAAGTAGGCAACGGCCCATTATTTACCATTGCAAGCATTCGTTTGGATTTTTCTAATCTCTCTTCGGCCTGTTGATCTATTTCTCCCAAACAATCGCCGCGAATCGGACGCTTTAAGCTTTTGCACTTTTCAACCGCTTCTTGATAGGTCTTAGCGGAAAAAGCGCCTTTTCTATTCTTGCGGTCCGTACCCCAATAACCCTTATAAGAGTATGCTTGAGGGTTTTCTCCAGCAGGAGAAGAAACGATCTTTTTTATTTTTTTATCTTTTATCGCAACGCTTTCCACAAACAACGGCACGAAGTCCGAACGCTTCGTAATGGAAGCAATATTGCTATTGAATTGAGCTCCTTTGTCAATATAACCGATAACCAATGTCTCTGCCTGCTGTTCCGGCGTCATTTCATAATATTGTTCCAATCGATTGGTCGGTATGCCTACCACATAATGAAGGATGGTCCAGCCGTCTCTTGTGCTGCTGAAATTGGCATAATATTGACCATCTACCGCAAAAGTGTTGCAATCACCTCTTTCCGCAAAGGCTCCTACATTTTTACCGGCACGCCGTTTCCACCAACTTGCCAACCGGGCGCCTAAACCGTTGCTCAAGCAATCCATACGCTGGGCAAGCGGCCCCATAGAAACACTATTCTTATTTCCCGGCTTCCAAGGATCCTCCGAGTCAGAACCGCCCTTATATTGCATTAAAATATAGCAAGAACCTTTATCCATTGTGCTAGAAATTGCCATACATTGCGAGCAATTCTTCCAATCTTCAGCAGTAAATTCCCCGCACTTATCTGGACTGCCAGCGCCGGCCGATACCCATCCCATTTTACCCATGGACCAGTCATCGGTACCGGTAATCAAACAGGAGGCTATCCCGCTGAACAGATTTTGCAAGATTTTATCGCCCCATTTAATCCAGTCCCACTTGCGGTTAAATTTGGCTTCCCATTCCATTTGGGAGCGGGTTTTCATTAGATCCCACCACCAAGGTTCTTTTCCATTAAAAGTAAAACCGCGTTTCAACTCGCCGCTGCCGCCGCCCGGCCCAAAAGAATCGCTGCCTAAACCGGCAATTCTACCGGGCTCAATGGGCTTCATTTGGGCATCCATCAACGCCTGCATAGCATTGGCTTTAGACATGGCATCTTTAGAGCGTCTGGCCTCAGCCGCCGCACCTTGTCCGAAATAACTGCGGCTGGGTTTTCCGGCTGCCTGTAAAGGCTGCAAAGAAACCGGTTTTGGACTGCTGCGCGGCGTATCATCCGCGACTTTCTGCGCGGCGGATTTTAAACCGCCTCCCCACATGCCAACGCCCAATTTACCGCCTCCGCGGCTGGTAAGACCGGCTGAAGCAAGCGGATTGATTTTAGTCGCCGCACGGCGGAAAGCCGCACGCGTAGCAGGCGCCGCATTCTTTTTATAAATATTTGTATTATTCTCTTCCACGGAAGTACCGGAATAGGATCGATAATCATCTAAACCGCTTCGGGAATCTAAATCATACAAAGCATCATCCGGCTCTTCTTCGCCATAGCCAAATCCTTTAATTAAGCTCAAAGGATCGCGTCCGGCAAGTTGAGCAATTTGTCCATCCGGATCCCCGGTAACTGTATCAAAACCGTACCGTTCCGGATCGAAAATAGATTCCTCGCTTGCGGGAGTAACCAACGGCTCTTCAGAGATTTGACCGCTGTATTTATACAAAAACGGCAACAACAACAGCGCTACTAAAGCCGCAATAAAGAACGGCGCATCCCTTTTCGTTCTCTCAAAAAGAGTCTTTTTGGGTTTGCCGTCGCTCCCAATCTTTCAGGAAATACGATTAGCAAAAGATTTAGAAGCAACTGGCTTGCTATTCTTAATCTTATCGCTAAAGGTAAAAC
>CALUYP010000080.1 GCA_944325055.1 uncultured Elusimicrobiales bacterium
GTGGGCAAATTGCGTATCCGCAAAAACGGATCTGCCGGCGGACAA
Organism: uncultured Elusimicrobiales bacterium; assembly: GCA_944325055.1. Lineage (GTDB taxonomy): Bacteria > Elusimicrobiota > Elusimicrobia > Elusimicrobiales > Elusimicrobiaceae > Avelusimicrobium. Next base: position 46 of record CALUYP010000080.1, read on the forward strand.
AAAGGAATGAAAAGCGTAATCGAACAACTTGGTACGCAGGATATTCCCCGGCTGCGCGTAGGAATTGGTCCTAAACCGGAGAAATTTGATTTGGCCAATTTCGTATTGTCCAACTTTTCCAAATCGGATCAACCGATTTTAGAAAACGCCCTTGCGCACGCAATAGAGGCGTTAGAAATGTATTTTTCGCAGGGAATAGAAAAAGCGATGAATATATTTAACTGATTTTGATTTTTTCTGAAAAAGGACGGGTTTTGGCCCGTCCTTTCCTATCCATACAAAAAATTTATTCAACCCTTCCCCTCTGCTTGCAAGACAATTAACGGCTTTTATGCAAAAGGTTTCTGTAGTTTTACATACCACAAATATTCGGTATTTCCGTGGGTGCCCTTAATGGGGCTTTCTATTACTTCGCCCGATACGCCGCCGTATTTGGTTTTTAGATTTTCTTCAAAAAAATTTTGCACGCGCTGAACGGCCAACTGCCTGTTTTCTTCCGTTTTGACGATTCCATGCGGCACTTGTTTAGGCGTCAGCTCAAACTGCGGCTTAATCAAGAAAACGATTTCCGCTTCTTTGGCCATTACCTTAAACAAAGGCTCCATAATCATCGTTAACGAAATAAAAGACACGTCTACCGCGGCAAATTGCGGGGCTTCTTCAAATAAATCCGCCGTCATATAGCGCGCATTGGTTTCGGGCTTGAAGTGAAAATTTTTATAACGGCGCATTTCATCGGCAAGCTGTCCTTTGCCTACATCCACACCGTACACGTCCTTTGCGCCGGCTTGAAGCATACAGTCCGAAAATCCGCCCGTCGCCACGCCGATATCTACGCAAACTTTATCTTTTATATCAATGTTCCATTTTTTCAATGCTCCCGCCAGCTTAAGTCCTCCGCGCGATACATACGGGCAGGATTTTTCTTTAAGCGCAATCACGTCTTCTGGCAAGACGTTGCGGTCGGCGCGCGTGTCCACTTCGCCGTTTACCAACACTTCGCCCGCCATAATGCTGGCTTGGGCGCGGTTGCGGCTTTGAAAAAATCCCTTTTCCACCAGCGCCATATCCAAGCGCAATTTTTTAGTCGCCATTGTTTTCCTCGGCCAGTTCCGTGTCAAACGGTTCGGTCAAAAGTTCGCCGCCTTTCTTTTTGAGTTCTTCCACTTTAAACTTAACGGTTTCCAATTTTTGGGAAAGCTCTTTGGATAAAGCAATGCCTTCTTCAAAGAGTTTTACGGATGCATCCAAATCCGTCTGTTCTTCTTCCAACTTCGCCACGATTTCTTCCAACCGGGCTAGTTGTTTTTCAAAATTTATTTTGGTTGCCATAATGCCTCACTTTACTTCAGATCGGATCATACCGTCCTGTACCTGAATAAAAACGGTTTCGCCGGGCGCGGTTTGGCGTGCGCGGCTGAGGATACTGCCGTCCGCCTTGCGCGTAATACTATACCCGCGTTTGAGTACGGCTTGCGGGCCTAAGGCCTGCAATTGATTTTGCGCCAGTTCAAAACGGTGCGTAAAATTAGACAGCTTTTCTTTCCAAGCGTTTTCCATTCTCAGGGTAAGATCGTCTAACTCCTGTTCTTTAGCTTGAAAAATCGCTTCAGGGTTTTTTAGTACGCGGCTGTTTAGGGCCAAGTCAAAGCGTCGTTTGGCGCGTTCGTAAAACAGACTGACGGATTGCAGCAGCCGCTTTTGCAGTTGGGCGATATGCGCTTGCGTATTTTGGGAGTTTTGCACTACCAGTTCTGCGGCGGCGGACGGCGTCGGCGCGCGCAGATCAGCCACAAAATCGGCAATGGTAAAATCCACTTCGTGTCCGACGCAGGAGATGACGGGGATGTTACTCTTAAAAATAGCGCGCGCGACGACTTCTTCGTTAAACGCCCACAAATCTTCCATGCTTCCGCCGCCGCGGCCCACGAGCAGTACGTCCAGAGCCGGTTTAAAGAGGTTTAAATCTTCTATAGCTTGAGCAATCTGTCCGGCGGCTTCGTCCCCTTGCACGAGGACGGGTGCAATCACGATTTCCAGATGCGGGCTGCGCCGCTTTAATACGGATAAAATATCCCGCACCGCCGCTCCGGTGGGGGAAGTAACTACGCCAATTCGCTGGGGGTAAGGCGGAATTTCTTTTTTGTGTTCCGGGGCGAACAGGCCTTCGGCTTCCAGCTTCTTTTTCTTTTTTTTTAATTCTAAAAACAGATTGCCTTTCGCCAGCGCTTCGGCGGTTTTGACGACGATCTGATATTTCCCCTGTTTGGCATAGCAGGAGAGACTGCCCCACACGCGCACCTGTATGCCTTCTTGGAGTTCAAAACCGTATTTGCGCGCGTCCCATTTAAACATGACGGCGGCCAGCAACGCTTCGCGGTCTTTGAGGTCAAAATAAATATGTCCGCTGGCGGCTTCGCGCAAGTTGCTCACTTCGCCTTCTACAAACACATCGCGGAACACGCCTTCCATCATCTGTTTGATTGCCAGCGTAATGGCGGTAACGGTGAACACCTGTCCACGGAAGGGGGCTTCGGGTTCCATTTATTCTCCTTTGATTTTTTTCAGTCGTTCTATGAGAGCGGCTTCTTTGCCCAGTACTCCCGGTTTGAAAAATTGCATAGGGGAAGGCATATAGAGTTGTTTAACGTAATGATTGGGAAAATCATGTGCGTATTGATAACCGCGGTTTTTGCCGCCGGAGCGCAGGTGGTCTGGAACGGGGCGGTATTTTCCTTCGCGCACCTCTGCCAAAGCGGCATCCACCGCCAGATACGCGGAATTACTTTTGGGGCAGCAGGCCACATAAATGGCGGCGTGCGCCAGCGGGATGCGCACTTCGGGCATTCCCAATTCTTCGGCGGCGGAGAAGGCGGCTTGGGCGATCATAATGGCATACGGTTCGGCGAGTCCTACATCTTCGCAGGCACAAATTAAAATGCGCCGGGCGATAAAGCGGGGATCTTCGCCGCTTTCCAGCATGCGCGCCAGCCAATAGACGGCGGCGTCCGGATCCGATCCGCGCATGGATTTAATAAAAGCGGAAATGATATCGTAATGTTCGTCGCCTTTTTTATCGTAATTTAAATGGCGGCGCTGGATGCATTCTTTGGCAATATCCAGATCAATGTGTTTTAAACCGTCTTTTTGCGGTGGCGTGGTTACGAACGCCAGTTCGGCGGCGTTTAGCATTTTGCGCGAATCGCCGTTGGCCTGCGTGATGAAATAGTCGGCGGCGTCCTCGGAAATCTGGGCTTTTTCTTTTTCGGCGGCGCGCGTTAAAATTTTAAGTAAATCTTTTTCGCCCAATGCTTTAAATTCAAACACCGAGAAGCGCGACAGAAGCGCCGTATTGATGTAGAAATAGGGGTTTTCGGTGGTAATGCCGATGAGAATAATGTCTCCTCGTTCCACGGAAGGCAACAGGACGTCCTGCTGGGTTTTGTTAAAGTGATGGATTTCGTCCAAAATGACGAGCGTACGTTTTTGGTCAAACGTAGGCGTGCGGGCGCGGTCGCGCGCTTCGGACAATACTTTCTTGATATCCGCCACACCGGCGGCCGCGGCGTTTAATTCTACGGTATAGGCTTGCGTACGCGAGGCGATATAGCGGGCGGTGGCGGTTTTGCCGCAGCCGGGCGGGCCGAAAAACACCGCCGATTTAATCATATCCGCTTCCAGCAAACGGCGCAGCATTTTGCCCGGGCCGAGCAAATGCGGCTGTCCGGCAAAATCTTCCAGTTTTTTAGGCGCTTGGCGGGCCGCCAGCGGGATGTTTTCCTGTTCGTCCATAGTTATTTATGGGTACTGTCTAAATAAGATTTCAATTTCAAAATCAAATCGTCCATACGGGATTCTTCCTCTTTGCGTTTTCCGCCTTCGTTTTGGGTTTGCAAATAGGATTGAGCGGCGAAATGCAGGGCGGTTAAAAGAGCTTGTTTTAACGTGTCCACCTCGCCTTCTTCCTGTAATTGGAGCATATATTGTTCCACGGAAGCGGCTAGATCCGTCAGTTCCACCATTCCCAGGCCGGCTGATTCAATTTCCAGCGGGATGCGTTTGATTTCTACTTGTACAATGTCTTTGGGCATATTAGGTATTGTAACTTTTTTACCGCTTGTTTGTATGTTTTTGGATAGGAAAAGGGGAGGGGAAAAGAGGTTAAAAAGTCCTAAAAAACCGGGAAAATTCCCTATACACGCGCTCAAAAATACTATAATTAATTATATGACTATCCAAGAATTTAAATCCGCTTGTTCTGCAATTGAGCAAGAATATAAGACGAAAATCGGCCAAGCCGCCGATTTGGCTTCCGTCGAAGAATTGCGCGTAGCCGCCTTAGGGCGCAAAGGCGCGCTGACGGAACTTTTAAAAGGGCTGAAGGATTTTTCCATTGAAGAAAAGAAAGCAGCCGGTCCGCTGGGCAATGCGTTAAAAGCCGCTTTAACGGCCGCGTTTGACGAAAAAACTGAATTTTTTGCCGCCAAGGAAATCAACGATGAATTAAACAAAGTCAATCTGGACTTAACCCTCCCCGGTTACCCCGTAGCCAAAGGACACCGCCACCCCCTTTCCGTTGCACAGGACCGGATGACCGCCATCCTTTCCCGTTTGGGTTTTGAGTGGGCTGAAGGACCGTGGGTGGAAGATGAAAAACACAATTTTGATCTGCTTAATATCCCCCTGCACCACCCCGCGCGCGACGCGCAGGATACGTTCTTTGTAGACGGGAAAATGCCGCTCGTTTTGCGCACCCATACCTCCAACGTGCAAAGCCGGTATATGGAAAAACACAAACCGCCGCTTCGCATTATGGCCCCCGGCCGCGTTTTTAGAAACGACAGCTTGGACGCTACCCACAGCCCCGTGTTTCATCAAATTGAAGGGCTGTATGTGGACAAGCACGTCAGCTTGGCGGATTTAAAGAGCGATTTGTCCGCCTTTATGAAAGGCTTGTTCGGCAATAAAGCCGAAATCCGGTTCCGCCCGTCGTTTTTTCCGTTTACCGAACCCAGCGTGGAAGTGGACGTAAAATGCGTTTTCTGCCAAGGCAAAGGCTGCAACGTTTGCAAAGGAAACGGTTGGATTGAAATGCTGGGGGCAGGAGTAGTTCACCCCAATGTGCTTAAAAATTGCGGCATTGATCCCGAAGAGTACAGCGGCTACGCCTTTGGTATGGGCGTGGAACGCTTGGCGATGATGATGCTCAACATCAAAGATATCCGCACGTTCTATGAAAACGACTTGCGCGTACTCAAACAGTTTTAAGGATTTACGACAATGAAGATACTTTATTCGTGGCTGAAAGATTTTATAGATATTGATTTGACTCCCGAAGAATTGGTTAAAAAACTAACCGAACTCGGTATTGAAGTCGCTTCGGTGGAAACCACGGGGGCGGACTTTGAAGGCGTAAACGTGGCCCAGATTATCAAAATAGAGGACCATCCCGATTCTGACCATCTCCACTTAGTTACGCTGGATTTAGGCGGCGGCAAGACGCAGCGCGTGGTATGCGGAGCGCCCAATGTGGCTATGGGTCAGAAGGTTCCGTTGGCGCGGGTGGGCGCCCGGCTGGGCAAAACGATTTTGAAAGCGGCAGTTATACGGGGAATAGAATCTGAGGGAATGATTTGTTCGTCTGATGAATTGGGTCTTACGCAAACCCGTGCGCGCGGCATTATGGTGTTGGATGAAAATTTGCCGTTGGGGACGGATGTTTCCACGCTGTACGGAAAACCGGATTCTTTGTTTGATTTGGAAATTACGTCTAACCGACCGGATCTGCTTTCGCATTTGGGCGTAGCGCGCGAATTGGCGGCGTTACTGAATAAACCCGTCAAACTGCCCGGAGTAAAAGGCGTAAAGGGCGAGGGAAAAGTGCTGGAAGTGGAAATCCAAAACGCCGAAGGCTGCCCGCGCTATACGGGGCGCATTATCCGCGGCGTAAAAAATACCGATTCGCCCGAATGGATGAAACAGCGCTTGGCGGCGATGGGGCTTAATCCCAAGAACGCGCTGGTGGACGTAACCAACTATGTGATGTTTGAATTGGGTCACCCGCTGCACGCGTTTGATCTGCGCGAAGTGGAAGGCGGCAAAGTGATTGTCCGCAATGCGCAGGAAGGCGAAAAATTTACGCTGTTGGGCGGACGGGAACTGACGCTCAACGAAAACTGTCTGATGATTGCCGACGCCCATAAAGCCACCTCCTTAGCCGGTATTATGGGGGGGCTTAACAGCGGCATCAAAGATGATACGCAGGATATTTTTATTGAAGCGGCGTATTTCAATCCGCCAACGGTCAATAAAACCGTCAAAAAATTTGCCGTTTCGTCTGATTCTTCCCAACGGTTTGAACGCGGAACGGATATTGAAGGCGTTGCTTTGGCGTTGCAGCGCGCGACGGATCTTTTCTTACAGATTTGCGGCGGTACGGCTTCGGAAGTGGTGGACGTTTATCCCACGCGCTATGAAAGCCCGACCGTTTCCTTCACGCCGGCTGAAATCAATAGTATTTTAGGCGCGCAGATTCCTGAAGAACGCTTAAAAGAAATTTTTGGTCGCTTGGCCGACGAATTCAAGGCGGAAGGGGAAAAGTGGACTTTTAAAGCCCCTACCCACCGCCGCGATTTAAACCACAAATGGGACTTGGCCGAAGAGGCCGCCCGCTTTGCCGGTTACGATATGATCCCCGTATCCGAAACCAAAGCCAGCTTGGCGTTTGCCGATAATCCCAAAGGCATTGACTTGGGCAAAAAATACGCCAAGGCGCTTATCGGGGCGGGTTTCTGCGAGTGCAAAAATATTGATTTCTTGGGAGAAAAAGAACTCAAGGCGTTTGGTTTCGAGCCAAAATTTTGCATTAAAATTAAAAATGCATTAGCGCAAGGATGGGACTATTTGCGCCCGACGCTGCTGCCGTCTCTATTGAAAAATGTGGAAAGCAACCTGCGTTTTGGCAACCGCAATCTGGCCTTGTTTGAAACAACCAAAACCTTCCAATCGATAAAGGGTTTCCCTGTGGAGAGTTATACCGTTTCCGGCGTGCTGACGGGTACCTTGGAACAGGAAAAATTCTTTGGGGCCGCCGAAAAACCGGTGGATTTTTACTGGCTAAAAGGATTGATGCAAGCGCTTTTGGCGGATGTGGAAGGCGTTTCGTTTGTGCCGTCTAAAACCGTTCCGGGGTATATGCACCCCAAAATTTGTATGGATATTTTGTTAAACGGCAAAGTGATCGGGTTGTTTGGTAAGGTGCATCCGCTGACGCTCAAAGCGTTTGACGTAAAAACGACGGAAGTATGGGCGTTTGAATTTGCCACAAAGCTCATTGAAAAAGTATTTTCCGCGCAGGATTTCAAACCAGCTTCCGACGTGGCGGTTTTCCCGCCGTCTTTGCGTGATTTGTCGGTGGTGTTGGACGAGTCGGTTTCGTACGCCCGCATTACGAGCGCGTTGGACAAAACGCCTTTGGATGTCAATTTAGAGTATCATTTGATTGACCTCTACCAAGGGGAACATTTGCCGGCGGGTAAAAAGAGCGTTACGTTCTCGTTGGCGTTTTCCGATCCGCAGCGCACGCTGAAGGATAAGGAAACCGACGAAGCGTTTAACCGTATTGTCCAGCAACTACGCGAACAGGTAGGCGCGGAATTAAGATAAACCTATGCAAGAAAAACTGAAACAGCTGGAACTTTTAGTGTCGCAAGTGCTGGCCCGGCAGAAGGAATTGCAAGGGGAAAACCAAGCACTCAAAGCCAAGCTGCGTACTTTAGAAGACGGCGTGGACAGACTGAAAAAAACGGAGAGCGAATTGCGCAGTTTAAAAGACTGGAAACGCAATACGCAAACCGTACTGAAGCGTTTGTCCGCGCGGCTGGATAAAGAGATTGAAAAGGCGAAAGAAGAAGAAAAGAAAATTGTGTAAAGAACGCGCCGCCTATCCATTTAAAACCCGAAACAGAATTGTTTCGGGTTTATTCATTTGATCTTTCGTATTTAGTAAAAGTGTTTATGCCGCAGGCGTCATAGCGGCTTTCACCTCTGCTCCCATCGAAGTAGGCATTCCGGAACTGTTCACGCAAACCAAAGTGGTTTTCCCTTTGGTGCAAAGCCGTCCGTTTTGGTTGGTAATGATGTTTTCAAACACGATTTTAATATCGGACACTTCCAAAATGCGAGTCGAGACGTCAATCACGTCCGCATAGCGTACGGGGTATTTATATTCCACTTCTTGCCGGGCTACTACGAAGTAAAGCCCGCGTTGCATCAGGTCCGGCACGGAAAAACCTTTTTCGGCCATGTACAAGGTGCGTGCTTCTTCAAAAAATTTTAAATAATTTCCGTAATACACCACGCCGCCGCAGTCGGTATCGTGGTAGAAAATGGTCTTCTTCATATCATTCTCCAATAATTTTAATTAAAATCCGTTTGTTGCGCTGTCCGTCAAATTCCCCATAGAAGATAGTTTCCCAAGGGCCGAAATCCAAACGTCCTTTGGTTACGGCTACCACCACTTCGCGCCCTAGTAAGGTGCGCTTTAGATGGGCGTCGCCATTATCTTCGCCAGTTAAATTATGCTGGTATTTGTCTATTCCGTACGGAGCCAACTCTTCCGCCCAGCGCAAGAAGTCGGCGTGCAGACCGCGTTCGTTATCGTTAATAAAAACGCTGGAGGTAATATGCATGGAATTGACCAAACACAGTCCTTCCTGGATACCGCTTTTTTCCAAGGCTTCTTCCACCTGCGAAGTAATGTTGATGATTTGGTAACGTTTGTCTGTACAAACGGTTAGATATTGCGTATAAGATTTCATATAATAAATTATACTTGATATAAATAGGCTGTAAAACCAGAGTTGCTTTATGAAACGCCTCAAAAAAGAAGAATTGATGAAACTTTTGCGCAATCCGGCCAAATACCGCAAAGAGAAACAAGCTGCCCAACAAGCGGGAAAAGCTCCGTCTTCTACTCCCCTTTCTGCACGCCAAAAACAGGACAGGATTCTGATGGGGGTGGCCATTGGGGTTGCGGCGTTGATTGCCGTTACGGTATTAGTTATTATGTCCGCCCAAAAACGGGCCGATAACTTAACTGACGCGTTGGATCCGGAACAAGTAAAAGGACTTTTTGTGGCGGAGACGGAATTTAATCCAAATACCGGGGTAACTTACATTCAAATCCGGGAAGGGCAAGACCGTAACGTGGCGGTAAGCAACTTAGGAACGACTCTTCCGATTATCAGCCGGTTTAATTATAAATCTTTTACCCCTAAGAATTATGAAATTATCGGAGCGGCGCCTTGGGCTCTGACGACGAATTTTTCTTCTAATATCAATGATCCGGAAATGATGCGGTATTTGCTTTCAAATGATACGATGATTAAAGCTTTTCTGGCGCGCCCGGACGTAGCTCCGTTATTGGCAGACCCTCAATTACTGCTTGCTTTTACCAAAGACAATGAAGCCATGCGTGATTTCTTTGATAGCGATACCGTTAAGGACGTGCTTGCTAACGAAAAAATGTTGCGTTCTGTGGCGGGCAGCCGGTTTATGAGTTATTTGCTGATTAGCAAAGCGGCTAAATATTTTCGCGATCGGCCTCAAGAGGCCGCGGCAATTATCGCGGGCAATCCCTATCTAAAAGAGCTGCAGGAAAACCCCAATGTGCAGGTTGCGGTAAAAGAAAATCCATATTTAAAGAAAATTGCGTCTGTTATTTTGACGCCGATCAAAACGGATTCGCAGCCGGCGCAAGCACAAACGAATTCTTCCACGGACGCTTCCGCTAAAAGCCAAAAGAAGAAAAAATGAGCTTGTGCCTTTCCGTGGAAATGTGGTATAATTTTAACGTTACAGAAGACTGATTTTGCGGGCGTGGTTCAATGGTAGAACGCGACCTTGCCAAGGTTGAGACGAGAGTTCGATTCTCTTCGCCCGCTCCATTTAAAACCCGGAACAATGTTCCGGGTTTTTTATTGGAATAATTTCTTCGCCGCGGGGGACAAGTTGTCCGGGTTGTATTTGCAGGGGATATTTTCCTCTTTTAAGTAGCGTATGCCCCACAGGTTAAGCGCTTTGATAATGGGAATCATCGTTTTGCCGCGGGGCGAGAGGGAATACTCCGTCTTCGGCGGCACCACGGGGTAGAGCTTGCGCACAATCATCCCGTCCGCCTCCAATTCTTTCAGTTGCTGGATCAGCATTTTTGGCGTTGCCTGCGAAACTAATTTCTGCAATTCGCTGTAGCGCAGTTTCCGCCCGATTAAATACCCTAAAATAATTCCTTTGTATTTCCCGCCGATAATAGCCATAGTGGCTTCCAGCGGGCATTTGTATTCTTGTGTTTTCTTTTTCATAGGCTTTAAATCCTTTTATGGACATTATTATACAAAAAAGTAAGTATTATACAAAAAAGTACATTCTTGTTAAAAATATACAAAAAACTTATCATACAAGAAAGGAGGAAACCTATGAAAATTACGCAAATCCGCAATGCTACCCTGTGGGTAGAATATCATAACGTAAAATTTTTGGTGGATCCTTGGCTGGGGCCCAAGGAATATATGCCCGGCTTTGAAGGGGCCCTCCACCCGGAAATCCGCCAACCCCGCACGGAGCTCCCGTTCCCGGTGCAGACGGTGGCGCAGGCGGACGCCGTGATTTTAACGCACGTCCATCCGGATCATTGGGATGCTTACGCCGAAGAAGCCCTGCAAAAAGACATTCCCTTTTTTGTTCAGTCCGAAACAGACCAAAAGTATGTGGCCGGCAAAGGATTTACGCGCGTGAGCGTACTAAGCGAGGGGGGAACGTCTTTCCGGGGCGTTATGTTGCATAAAACGAGCGGTCAGCACGGGGAAAGAGCCAAAGTGGAGCCTATGTGCCGGCAGCTGGGCATGCCGTATGAAGCTATGGGCGTTGTGATGCAAGCGGAAGGCGAGAAAAGCCTGTATTTGGCGGGAGACACGATCTTCTGTGAAGAAGTGCAGCAGGCCCTGCACGTATACCAGCCGGCGGTGGTAATAGTCAATGCGTGCGCGGCGCGCGTGGCCAGCGGAGACCGCCTGATTATGGATGAAAATGACGTGCTGCAAACGGCCTTGGCCGCGCCGCAGGCTAAGATTGTGGCCAGCCATATGGATGAGGTCAGCCATGCGTCCGTTACGCGGGCGCAACTGGCGGCATTTGCCAAACAGCACCGGCTGGATAACCTGCTCATCCCGGCCGACGGGGAGACGCTGGCGTTTTAAGAGTTTTGGGCTTTCAAAACCGCCTTTCCTAATAGGGAAGGCGGTTTTTTTGTGGGGAGGCCCAAAAAAAGATAGGTCTAAATTCCGCTTGAAATAGGCCCAAAGGCCCTCGTAAAAATCACTTTAAAAAGAGATACTTAATTAAGAGGAAATTATGAAAAGTTTTTTGTTTATTTTAGTTGCTTGTTTAATGGTTTCGGCAGTGAATGCACAACCGTCAGGACCTGCTAATCGGGCCCTTCAGGAGAAAGTACATCGGTATTTGCTTCAGAAATATGCTGCCGGAAATAATTTTGCAGGTATAGATTTAAATAAAGAAAATGAATTTGGCGATACGCCCGTTTTTGCCGCAGCAAAAAAGGGGGATGTCGATGCTATTTTGAAATATGCCAAAATAGCTCCTTCCGGAGAATTTTTAGTTAAAATTGGCAAAAACGGGAACAATGTGTTCCATGTAGCGCGCGATGCCAAGACCTTTCAAATGCTGGCCCGTGTATTGCGCGATTTTTATCCGGGGAAATATAAAAGTAAGATCAATGAGATGATGAATCAGCGCAATGATCTTGGAGAAACACCGGTTCAAGCTCAGATTAATTACGGTCGGGCAGATACTTTTTGGATTGCTTTTCCCCACACGGAATTGTATGAAAAAATTATGGCGGTGAAATCCAAATTGGATAAAGGAGGTTTGGTGGCGGAAGTAGCTGGGGCCGAAGCGATTGCAATTGTTCAAATGAGCAAGGATTCCAGCGGACGCACCATCGCCCAAGCAGCCCGTGACAATGCAAAGGTTCAAGGGATGGAGCAAGTAATCGCTTTTTTCAAAGAGAACGCTCCGTATTTATAAAAAATGTTTTAATCCCTCCGCACCTCCGGTTCCCCTCCGGAGGTGTTCTCTTTTTAGAAAGGGGCAAAATAGTCTTTTCAACTAAAAAATTTGATGGAATTAGGCAAGATGACGTCTTCCATGACGCCTAAGGCAAAGGAGTCGGTCATCCCGGCGATATAATCTGCAATAATCGTGTCAATTTGAGCAGCATCTTCCCCGTATACTTTATGCATAGATTTCATATAATTGGCAAAACTACGGGCAGTTTGTTTCCCTTCCTTGAGATACGCAGCATAATCAAAGCCATATCGGTAGAAAATAGTACGAAAATAATCAAACAAATCATGGATGCACTTATCAATGGTTTCTTTGCGCTGCCGCATTTGTTCATTGTGGTAAATGCGTTCATAATTAAAGGTACGCAGTTGGGAAAGCAAAACGAATTTATCATCTGAAAATCCAATAAAATCGTTATCTTTGGAATGATTAATTAAATCCAAAGTAAGCGTATTGATGATTTCTCCGTTTGAAGAACCGATTTCTTCACGTACCTTTTGCGGGATATCGGCTACCGTAATGAGGTCGGCTTTGACGGCGTCTTCGATGTCTCTTCCCAGATAGGCAATCTTATCCGACAGCCGTACAATGCATCCTTCGTAGGTGGAAGGCATTTGGTTGCGGCCGGTAATTTTTTCCAAATCATTTGGCTGTGAAGCGGGGCGCAGGCGGTTGTTGGCAAAGTCCTCCCCGCAATGGCAGATGATGCCGTCTTTAACTGCAAAAGTTAAATTCAGTCCTTCCCCGTAATTTGCCAGATGTTCTACGACGCGGTAACTGTTTAATTCATGCAGAAACCGTTTGGGACGCAGACAACTGTCCAAGGCGCGTTCTCCTTCGTGTCCAAAGGGGGCATGGCCAATATCATGTCCCAGCCCGATCGCATAGGCCATATCTTCGCTTAATTCCCAATTCCCGCTTTTGTTGAGTCCTCGGCAAATCGTTGCGGCAATGGTGGCCACATGCAAGACGTGTTCAATACGAGTGCAAATGTGATCGTTATTAGGAGCAAAAAATACTTGCGTTTTGTGTTTTAAACGCCTAAAAGGAAGGGAATGAATGATTTTAGTTTGATCCCGAAAGTATTCGTCGCGCAAATCCGGTTTGTGCGCGTGAGTGCGGGCGAGATAAATTTCATTGTTAAAAGGGTTTTTTATCATAAAATTATGATACCATAATAAGAGCTTTTATCATTCAAGAACATAACTTCTAAAGGAGAAGCGTATGATTACTCCCGCCGTATATGCCGGCAGTTTTGATCCAGTAACCAATGGTCATATAGACATTGCGTTGCGCGCCCGAGATATTTTTGGCGTAGTGATTCTTTTAGTGATTCCCAATGCGAGCAAACAACCTTTGTTGACTCAAGAGGAGAGGGTAAGTTTAATAGCGGAAGCTTTAAAAGGAGAATCCGGTGTACGGGTAGAGAAAGCGGAAGGGTTATTGGTGGATTACCTTAGGAGGAACAATTTACATATTTTGATAAGGGGATTGCGTGGGGTATCGGATTTGGATCATGAAATGATGAATGCCTACTATAATAAAACATTTTTTCCACAAGTGGAAACGATCTTCTTATCTTGCCGTCCCGAATATACTTTTTTAAGTTCTTCGGCCATTCGGGAGGCCCTTCAGTATGGGGCGGATGTGAGCGGATTGGTTCCTGGCTGTGTATTGAGAGCGTTAGAGGCGAAGAAGAGATGATAAACGATTTTAAAACCCCCGGTTACCCGGGGGTTTTAAATGACAGACGTAAGCTAATATAAAAGACCTATATAAAAAATAGGTCTTTTATCCTGTTGTTTCAAGCAAAGGAAGTTTACTATAATAACATTGGAGATGGATAAAAGGAGTTGGTGAATGTACTGTAGTCATGTAAAGCAATTTGCGTGCCAGTGCTTGCCTCAGCGGTTAAAGCCGCAGACGGCAGCGTGTGGAGTCGTTTTCCCTTTTTCTCTTCTTTCTTTTTTCTCCTTTGTTTTTAGAAATATCTTAGTTGTTTCGTATTCCATATATTTGCAGTGCCAGTCGGACCCAATTTTAACAGGGCCAAAAAACCGAATTCTTATAGGTCTTTTGGCCCTATTTTTTTGTCTTTTTTTAGAGGATAATAAATTAGAGGAGATTGTATGAAAAAGTTGTTGGCTGCCATTTTGAGCATAAGCATTCTGGTCAGCAGTGTAACTCCATCGCTGGCGCAGCTGGTACCCGCTTCCGGACGCCAATTAGTAAAAGGATTGGCAGGGAAGGGGGTG
>CALUYP010000081.1 GCA_944325055.1 uncultured Elusimicrobiales bacterium
AGCGAAGTGATGTTTGACCGCGGCGGACGCGTGTACCATGGCAGAATCAAAGCGCTTGCGGATTCCGCCAGAGAAGCAGGATTGAAATTCTAAGGTTTAGGTGAATTTAATGTCCAATGAAACGCTAATGAAAAGCGATAACAAAAAAGAAGCGAAAGGCAAAAGAGCCGAGTTTCAAAAAGCAAGACCGCTCGCTGAAGGCAAAACGACGGTCATCCACGTAGCCAGAACGGCCAAGGTAGTCAAAGGCGGAAAACGCTTTGGCTTCCGCGCGCTCGTAGTGGTCGGCAACGGCCAAGGCAAAGTGGGCGTTGCGATTGGCAAGGCGAATCAGGTTCAGCTGGCGATTGCCAAAGCTGAATCTCACGCGAGAAAACACATGATCACGTTCCCAATCGTGGGCGAAACGATTCCGCACGAAGTGATCGGCAAGTTTGGCGCCGCCTCCGTATGGATGAAACCGGCTGCCCCCGGTACCGGTGTAATCGCCGGCAGCGGTGCGCGCTTGTTGTTTGAAGCTGCCGGTATTAAAGACGTCTTGGCCAAAAGCTTAGGAAGCTCCAACCCGTGCAACCTCGTGTATGCCACGATGGAAGCGTTCAAACAGCTCAAAAGCAAAGAAACGGTAAACGTCATTCGCGGCAAAGCCGAAAAAGCGGCCGCTGAAGAAGCCCCGAAAGCGGAAGAAACTGCCGAAGCCGCCAAGGCCGAATAGTTTTGTGGAGAGAAAAAATGGTAACTTTGAATAAACTTTTCCCTAAACATGGGTCTAGAAAAGAAAAAAGACGCTTGGGCTTAGGCCCGGGCTCCGGTTTGGGCAACTACTGCACCAAAGGGATGAAAGGGCAAACCTCTCGCTCCGGTAATACGCGCAAAGAAAGCAAAGAAGGCGGTCAAATGCCGTTAATCCGCCATACGCCTAAAAGCGGATTTTCCAATAAAGATTTTGCCAGACGCTACGATTATGTAAACGTCGGTTCGTTGGAAAAAGCGTTTGCGGCGGGAGCCGAAGTCACTCCGGAAGCCTTGAAAAAAGCCGGCATTATTCATGATGTAACCCGCGTGAAAGTGTTGGCGAACGGCGCTTTAACCAAGGCTTTGAAAGTGTCTGCACATGGCTTTTCCGCTACTGCAAAAGCGGCGATTGAAAAGGCCGGCGGCACTGTGACCGTACTTGAACAGAAGGCCAAATAATGGCTAACAACACAGTTGCAAATATCTTTAACGCCCCTGAACTCAGGAAGAGACTGCTCTTCCTGATAGGGGCGTTGGCTGTTTTCCGGATTGCGGCTGCAATCCCAATACCCGGCATCAATACCGATGTCTTAAAACAAATGTTTGCCGCCCATCAGAATGGTATTCTGGGTTTTATGAATATCTTTTCCGGCGGCGCTTTGGGTCGGTTTTCAATTTTGGCGCTGGGTATTATGCCGTACATCAACGCGTCTATTATTATGGGACTGGTGCGCGGAGCGCACATCTTCCCGGCACTGGACAGAATGCATAAAGAGGGCGAATCCGGCAGAAGAAAAGAAAACCAGATTACCCGTATTTTTGCACTGTTTTTGGCGCTTTTACAAGGCGCGATGATGACGTTTGCCATCACAAGAGTAGAAGGCGCCGGCGGCGTATCGGCTGTAGTTGATCCCTCTTTTATGTTCTTTGTCACCACCGTATTGACCCTAGCGGCCGGTACGATGTTTGTGATGTGGCTGGGTGAACAAATTACGGAAAAAGGGGTGGGCAACGGTATTTCGCTCATTATCTTTGCCGGAATCGTAGATCGCTTGCCGGGTGCGATTATGGAAATAATCAACCGCGTACAGACGGAAGAAATGGATTTCTTCATGGCTCTGGTTATTTTTGCGGCGGTTATTTTTATTACGGCACTGGTGGTATGGCTGGAAACGGCCCAACGCCAAATTCCGGTTCAATACGCCAAACGCCAAGTAGGCAACAAAACCTACGGTGGGCAGACCAGCTATCTGCCGCTCAAAATAGACCAGAGCGGTGTAATCGCGGTAATCTTTGCTTCATCCGTTATTTCGCTGCCGCTGACGATTGCCAGTTTTAACCAAGAAGCTCCTTGGGCGCAGAAAATGTTGGAAGCGATGAATCACAGCAGCGTGTTGTATATGGCTATTTTTTCAGCGCTTATTATTTTCTTCTGTTATTTCTACAATTCGATGACGATCAATCCGTCCGATTTAGCGGATAACATGAAGAAGTGGGGTGGTTTTATTCCGGGGATTCGTCCCGGTGAACCGACCAAAAATTACATTGAATGGGTCATGAACCGTTTGACGTTCTGCGGCGCCATTTTTGTTTGTTTGATTGCCGTATTGCCGGATTTTTTCCGGGCGGAGTTTAACGTAGACTTCTACTTCGGCGGCACGGCCCTGCTCATCGTAGTAGGTGTGGCGCTGGATACAGTCGGTCAAGTGCAGGCGCATCTGTTGGCTCGCAACTACGAGCCGCTGATGAAAGGAAGCAAACGGATTAAAGGCCGCTGGTTTAACGTTGGGCAGTAATTTTGAAACGGAGGGGATGCATGTGCAGGAATCTGCTGCTGGGTCTCCTCAATCCGCAGATTGTACCCGCAAATGCGGGGGACAGCACAATTTAGCGGTTTTATATTTGCGTTTAGATCTTACGGGGTCTAAACGCAAAGTTGTCTGTAGAAAAGGATTTAAAAAGTGAATATTGTTTTAATGGGTTGCCCCGGCGCCGGAAAAGGAACGCAGTCTGCTAAATTGCAGGATGTGTTTCATTTGAAGCATATTTCCACGGGGGACGTGCTTCGCGCCGAGATTGCTTCCGGCTCTGAGCTGGGAAAAGAAATTGCCGGGATCATCAATAAGGGCAATTTAGTTCCGGATGAGTTAATGATTTCTATGTTGGAAAAAATCGTTAAGGCAACGGATAAGGGCATTATTTTTGACGGATTTCCGCGTACGGTCGCGCAAGCGAAAGCGTTGGATGCCATGATGAAACGCTTGCAGCGCGAAATTACGGAAGTGGTCATGATAGAACTGCCGGAAAGTGAAGTGGTCAGCCGTATCGCTTCGCGCCGCCAGTGCCGCAAATGCGGAGAAATTTTGCATGTGGCTCCGGATGCGCCGGCCAAGAATACTTGCCCGGTGTGCGGCGGGGAACTCTATACCCGTCCGGATGATACGCCCGAACGGGTAAAGCACCGCTTGGAAGTGTATCACACGGAGACATTGCCGGTAAAAACGTTTTACCAGGGCAGCGGGAAGTATGTGGAAATTAACGGGAATCAAACGCCCGAGCAAGTTTTTGAGGACATTGTAGCAGTCCTCAAGAAGGTACAATGATAGAAGTAAAAAACGAAAGCGAACTCCAAAAAATGCGTGAAGCGGGAAAAGTTACCGCGGCGGTACTTAAGTTGATGACCGAAATGGTAAAACCCGGCATTTCCACGTTGGAATTGGATCAAGCGGCCGAGAAAACGATTCGCTCCTTCGGGGCGACGCCGTTATTTCTGGGCTATTATGGGTTTCCGGGCAGCATATGTGCGTCGGTAAACGAAGAAGTCGTGCACGGAATCCCAAAAAAAGATAGAATATTAAAGAGTGGTGATATTATCAGTATCGATACAGGAGCCCGCCTTGACGGTTTCTGTTCGGATGCCGCAATCACCCTCGGTGTGGGGAAAGTTTCTGATGAAGC